>NZ_JBFTEG010000002.1:0-498502 GCF_041027545.1 Pseudomonas zhanjiangensis
GTCGGCAGGTCATCAAGCACCGCTGTTGTGGGTGGGCTCTGCAGGGCTTGATGAAGCGTGGATTTCTGCTGGGGGCTGAGCTGGCCTAGTTGAGCCAGCCAGTGGTGAAAGGCTTGAGTATCCATGATCGGCAGACCTCCCGAGCGGATGCCTGCCTTTCAGATTAGTTCTTGCAACACATCATTGGGACATAGCCAACAAAAAGGCCCGGACTAGCCGGGCCTTTTTTATTGGTCGCCAATCAGGCGTTGCCCGACAACTTCAAGCGTGCCGCCTGGGTGAAGTCGAGCATACGCTTGAGCGGCTTGATCGCCCTGGGGATCAGCGCTGGGTCGACGTGGATCTCGTTACTGCCTTCACGCAGGCATTCGAGGGTGCGCTGCAGGGTATTCATCGCCATCCACGGGCAGTGCGCGCAACTGCGGCACGCCGCACCGTTGCCGGCGGTCGGCGCCTCGATGAACTCCTTGTCCGGGCACAGCTGCTGCATCTTGTAGAAGATGCCGCGGTCGGTGGCGACGATAAAGGTCTTGTTCGGCAGACGCTGCGCCGCCGCAATCAGCTGGCTGGTTGAGCCTACCGCATCGGCCAGCTCGATCACCGCCGTCGGCGACTCCGGGTGCACCAGCACGGCAGCATCCGGGTACAGCGCCTTCATGTCTTCGAGCTGCTTGGCCTTGAACTCCTCGTGAACGATGCAGGCGCCGTCCCACAGCAGCATGTCAGCACCGGTCTTGCGCTGAATGTAGCGCCCCAGGTGCTGGTCCGGCGCCCAGATGATGCGCTCGCCGTTATCCATCAGGTGCTCGATGATCTCCACCGCACAACTGGAGGTCACCACCCAGTCCGCCCGCGCCTTCACTGCTGCCGAAGTATTGGCATACACCACCACGGTGCGCTGCGGATGCTGGTCGCAGAAGGCGGCGAACTCATCCACTGGACAACCCAGGTCCAACGAGCAGGTCGCCTCCAGCGTCGGCATCAGCACGCGTTTTTCCGGATTGAGGATCTTGGCCGTCTCGCCCATGAACTTGACCCCTGCCACCAGCACGGTCTGCGCCGAGTGCTGGTTGCCGAAGCGGGCCATCTCCAGCGAGTCGGAGACGCAACCACCGGTCTCTTCGGCCAACGCCTGCAGCACCGGATCGCAGTAATAGTGAGCCACCAGCACGGCGTTCTGCTTCTTTAGCTCGGCGGCAATTTCGGCGCGGTAGAAAGCTTCCTGCTCGGGCGTCAGCGGCTTGGGCTGCTTGGCATCGAGATGAGCTTGGACTAGAAGGCGTTCGGAAATCTGCGTCATGTCATCAGGCCCTGTGAAGGTCTATCAGCGCGGAGTTCGAGTATACCCGCCAGATTGACTATGCGAGAGCAGACAGGACGGGGATACGGGGAGTGAAGCGAGATGAAGCAAGGAAGGAGGTTGGTGGGTCGTGTAGGATTCGAACCTACGACCAATTGGTTAAAAGCCAACTGCTCTACCAACTGAGCTAACGACCCAACGCGAGGCGTATAATACTGATTTAATTCAGGAATTCAACACCTCGCGAAAACTTTTTTAGAAATACCGGGTCGGGTCGGCGACCCCGGCCGCGGCAAAGCCAGCCGCGCGCAGGCGGCAGCTGTCGCATTTGCCACAGGCGCGTCCATCATCATCGGCCTGGTAGCAGGACACCGTCAGCGCGTAATCCACGCCATGGCCCAGCCCGGCCTGGACGATCTCGGCCTTGCTCAGGCGCTGCAAGGGCGCCTGGATGCGAAAGCCCTGCCCCTCGACCCCGGCCTTGGTCGCCAGGTTGGCCATGCGCTCGAACGCCTCGATGAACTCCGGACGGCAGTCCGGATAGCCGGAGTAGTCCACGGCATTGACCCCAATGAAGATATCCCGCGCTCCCAGCACCTCGGCCCAGCCAAGGGCCAGGGAAAGGAATACGGTATTGCGCGCCGGCACGTAGGTCACCGGGATGCCCTCGGTCGGGCTCTCCGGCACCTCGATGCTGCTGTCGGTCAGCGCCGAGCCGCCAATACCATTGAGGTTAAGCCCGATCACCTTGTGCTCGACCACACCGAGCTGCTGCGCCACCCGTTCGGCCGCCTGCAGCTCGGCACGATGGCGCTGCCCATAGTCGAAGCTCATGCTGTAGCAGCTGTAGCCCTCGGCCTTGGCCAGCGCCACCACAGTGGCCGAATCGAGCCCTCCGGACAGCAGGATGACCGCTTTTTTATCGCCCATGACGAAATCCTCGTTAAGACAAAATCTGAAAGGCGGGTCGACCGGTCAGTGGCCGGGCTCGTCGTTCCAGAGAATCTTGTGCAACTGCATCTGCAGGCGCACCGGCAGGTTATCGGTGACGATCCAGTCGGCCAGGCTGCGCGCGCTCAACTCGTGGTGACTCGGCGAGAACAGCACCTCGCCGGCGCGCTCCGGCAAGCGATACTGGATCAACTTGGTCACCGCCCAGTCGTAGTCCTCGCGCGAACAGATGACGAACTTGACCTGGTCATGCGGCGTGAGCAACTCGATATTCTCATAGCGGTTGCGCGCCACCTCTTCCGAGCCCGGGGTCTTCAGGTCGAGCACCTTACTGACCCGCGGATCGACCGCCGACACATCCAGCGCGCCACTGGTCTCCAGCGAGACCTCGTAACCGGCATCGCACAGGCGCTCGAGCAAGGCGATGCAATTGGGCTGCGCCAGCGGCTCGCCCCCGGTCACGCAGACATAGCGCGGCCTGTAGCCGGCGACCTGCTCGACGATGGCGTCCAGTGACATGAGTTCGCCACCGCTGAAGGCATAGGCGGTGTCGCAGTAGTTGCAGCGCAGGGGACAGCCGGTGAGGCGTACGAACACGGTCGGCAAGCCGGCGGTGCGCGTTTCCCCCTGCAGCGAGTAGAAAATCTCGGTAATGCGCAGGGTTTCTTGCATATCAGCCACGGGCGTGACGGCTAAACAGGCCATCCGCCTCCGTTGCGGGAAAAGGGGCGACGATTCTAACGAAAAAACCCGCGACAAGCGCGGGTTTTGTTGATCGCCGACTCAGCTTTTACGGCAGGCGCTGCAGGTCTCGCTGCGCTAGCTGCGCAGCCGAACTGCCGGGATAGCGCGCGACCACCTGCTGCAGGATGGCCTTGGCCCGATCGGTATTGCCCAGGCGCATCTCCACATCCGCCAACTTGAACAGCGAGTCTGGAACCTTGGCATGCTCCGGATAGGCCTGACTGACCCGGGCAAAGGCCTGTCCGGCACCCTGCAGATCGCCCTGCGCCAGGTTGACCTCACCCAGCCAATACTGGGCGTTGCCCGCGTACTGGCTGTTCGGGTACTTGCGCAGGAAGGCACTGAAGGCCTGACTGGCCTTGGCGAAATCCTTGGCCTTGATCAGGTCGAAGGCTGCATCGTAAAACAGCTTCTCCTTCTCCGGGTCGGCCGGCCCTGCAGCAACAGGCGCTTGCGCCTGATCTGCTGCAGACGAAGGGTCAATGGCGCTACCAGCACCATTTACCGGGGAATTCTGGGTAGTGCCGGCATTGGCCGCACCACCGCTCAAGCGTCGATCAAGATCCTGATAGCGCTCCAGGCTCTCCTGCTTCAAACGCTGAATTTCGTTCTGCTGCTCTTCAAGCATGCCCCGCAGCTGCGCAATTTCCTGCTGCATCTGCTGCAACTGGCTGAACAGCATGCCCTGCGCCGAGGCCGGGGCTTGCGCCCCGCCCCCGACGTAGGCGCCGGACGCGCCATAACCAGCCGGCGGATAACTGGCGCCGTAACCGGCATCGTTATCCACCACGGGAACCTCGGCCCAGGCCGCAAGCGGCAGGCAGAGCGCCAAAACGGTTATAGCGCGACGGCACTTACGCATGACGAATTACTTACGCAGTTCGACGCGGCGGTTCTGAGCCCAGGATTGCTCGTCGTTGCCGGTGGCAACTGCACGCTCTTCACCATAGGAGACCAGTTCCAGCTGAGCCGGGGAAACACCCTGCAGTACCAGGTAACGCTGCACGGCCTTGGCACGACGCTCGCCCAGAGCCATGTTGTACTCGCGGGTACCGCGCTCGTCAGCGTGGCCTTCCAGAACGACGCGAGCGCCGTTGCCTTTCAGGTCCTTGGCGTGTACGTCCAGAGCGCGCATGGCTTCCGGCTTCAGGTCGGAGCTGTCGTACTCGAAGTAGAAGGTGGTGATAGCGCGCAGAGCGGCTTCTTCGCTCATGCTGCCATCGACGGAGCCTGCATCGGCACCGTAACCAGCGTTCGGATCCACAGCACCTTCGCCAGCGGTGTCACCGCCCTTGGAGGAACAACCAACAGCCACGGCGAGAGCCAGACTCAGTGCAGCAAATTTGCCGAATTTCAGCATTTCCATCATGTAACCCCAGTGTGTTAAGCAATAGTTAGGTGTAGCACCGCATCAGTTCAGGTAGGGGGACCAGGAAGGCTCTCGAACTTCGCCTTGAGCGGTAGGAAGAGGGAGCCTCACGCGTCCATTGGTGGACGCTAACATCAAGACTCCCCGACCCTGCTGGCGGGTCGCGTAGATTAGCATGGTGCCATTCGGCGCGACAGTGGGCGACTCATCCAAACTGGTGTCTGAAAGGATCCGCAGATTGCCTCGCTGCAGGTCTTGAGCCGCTACCTTGAACACGGTGTAACCCTCTTGACGATGAATCATCACGAGGGTCTTCTCATCAGCCGAGAGCTTCGGGTTGGCGTTGTAGTTACCCACGAAGGTAACCCGCTCGACCGAGCCGCTGCCGATGTTGGTTTTATAGATCTGTGGCTTACCCGAACGATCGGAGGTGAAGTAGATGGTCTGACCATCCTTGCCCCAGAAAGGTTCGGTATCGATCGCGTAGTGATTGGTCACCCGGCGCAACTGGCGCGACCCCATGTCCATGACATAGATTTCCGGGTTGCCGTCGCGCGATAGCACGAAGGCCAGCCGACCGCCGTCCGGCGACCAGGCCGGAGCGCCGTTTAGCCCTTCGAAATTGGTGATCTGCTCACGCCGGCCGGTGTCGATATGCTGGACGAAAATCCGCGGGCGCTTCTGCTCGAAGGACACATAGGCGATCCGCCGTCCATCCGGGGCAAACGCCGGCGACAGGATAGGCTCGCGCGACTGCAGCAGGGTCACGGCGCGGGCGCCGTCGTAATCGGAGCGCTGCAGGGTATAGCGGGTGTTGTTGACACTGAATCGCTCGGCGGTGACGTAGAGCAGGCGGGTGGAAAAGGCACCCTTGACCCCGGTCAGCTTCTCGAAGGCCTGATCGGCAATATGGTGGGCCATGTCGCGCAACTGATCGATGCCGCCACCCACGCTGCCGGTCATCACCTGCTGCTCGGTGGCCACGTTGAACAGGGCAAACTGCACCTGCAGCCGGCCGGCGTTGGGCAGCATGCTGCCGACCAGCACGTACTGGGCGCCCAAGGCCTTCCAGTCGCGGTAGATGACCTCGCTGGCCTGGGTCGGCAGGCTGATCATGTTCTGCCGCGGGATCGGTTCGAACACCCCGGAATTGCGCAGATCGTTGCCGATGATGGTCGCCATGTCCTCGGGCAGCACGGTACCGCCCTGCCAGCCGAATGGCACCACGGCAATCGGCGTCGCGCGGTCGGTACCGCTACTGATCACCAAGGGATCAGCCGCCTGTACGCTGCCGACCAACATGGCCAGCCCCAACAGGACAATACGCATCAGGGTATTCACAGACCTAAATCCTCCGGTTTGAAGACTGCACGACGCTGCCGGTAAAGCCGGTCGAACGTGGCACGATCCAACTGTTGCATTTCGGCGATTCGCCCTACGTTACGCACCGCCTGTACGGCCGAACTGTCGAAAGGCGCATCACCGCTTGAGCGGGTGACGCTGGCGTTGATGATGGTGCCATCGGGCAGCATCTCGATCATCACCTCTACGCTCATACCATTACGTGCCGATGGCGGACGGCGCCACTGCTCGCTGACCAGCTTAACGATCAGATCATCGAGACTGCCGGCCACCTGGTCGCCATGGGTATCGGCGAGCGCCTGCTGATGCTGCACATCATCGGATAACAATTCTGCCAATGCCGCCGCTTTCTTGTCCTCGGCCGCCTTGCGCGCCTGCTCGGCAGCCTTCTTCTTGGCATCCTCGGCGGCTTTCTTCTTCGCGGCCTCGGCGGCGGCCTTTTTCTTGGCCTCTTCCGCCGCTTTCTTCTTCGCCTCTTCGGCCGCTTTTTTCTTGGCGTCCTCGGCAGCCTTCTTCTTGGCGGCCTCTTCGGCGGCTTTCTTCTTGGCGAGATCGGCCTGCTTCTTCTGCTCGGCAGCTTTCTTCTCAGCCTCGGCCTTCTTCGCCGCAACAGCCTTTCGAGCCTCCTCGGCCTTCTTTTGTTCCGCCGCCTTGGCAGCGGCCTGCTTCTGCTGTTCGGCCTGGGCCAGTTTCTGCTGCTCGGCCTTTTTCTGCTCCAACTGCTCGGTTTCGTATTGCGGCGCCGAAGTTTTCTTGGCTTCGCCGGCAATCTTCTGGTTGGTCTGAGTGGTCGCCTGGCTCTGCGACTTCAACTGATAGAGAGTCGCCTGAATGACCGGCCGGGCCGGCGGCAAATCCGGGGCGAAGGCAAAGCTGACGAACAGCATGGCGAACATCAGGATATGCAACGCCAGGGCCCAGACCACCGGCCAGAAATAGCTTTGCGAAGAAGAAGGCTCGCGCTGCTGCATCAGGGCGCCTCGGTAATCAGCCCGACGTTGCCCACGTCAGCCTGCTGCAAACCACTCATGGCCGCCATTACCGCGCCATAGTCGACGGCCTTGTCGCCGCGCATCAGCACCTGCACCTGCTTGCCCTGGCTGCGGCTCTGGTTGAGGATCGCCGTTACCGCACGCACCATTTCATCCAGGGTCAGCGCCTGCTCCTGCACGGTATCGACATCGACCTCGCTGCCCATGTTCCAGTAGTAGGACTTGTCGGCCTTGATCGAAATGGTCAACACCTGGGCGTTGTTGTCCTGCGGCAGGACCTCACTGCTGACCTTCGGCAGGTCGACCTTGACCCCCTGATTGAGCATCGGCGCGGTCACCATGAAGATCACCAGCAGCACCAGCATCACGTCGATGTAGGGCACCACGTTCATCTCGGCGACGGGCTTGCGTCTGTTGCGAATTCTGGCCATGGCCTGAAACCTTTCCTCAGCGTCTGCGGCTTAGTCGTCGGAGGTATGCACCTTGCGGTGCAGGATCGCCTGAAACTCATCGGCGAAGGTGTAGTAACGACCGATCAACATCTCACCGCGCGCGGAGAAACGGTTGTAGGCGATCACCGCCGGAATCGCCGCGAACAGGCCAATCGCCGTGGCGATCAGCGCCTCGGCAATCCCCGGCGCCACGGTCGCCAGGGTCGCCTGCTGCACCTGAGCCAGGCCGCGGAAGGAGTTCATGATCCCCCAGACGGTACCGAACAGGCCGATATAGGGGCTGGTCGAGCCGACGGTGGCCAGGAATGGCAAGCTGTGCTCCAGCTTCTCCTCTTCGCGCGAGATGGCCACGCGCATGCCGCGCGCCACGCCATCCATCACCGCATCAGGGTCGACGCCAGGCTGCTGGCGCAGGCGGGAAAATTCCTTGAAGCCGGCGCGGAAGATCTGCTCGAGCCCGGAGTCAGGATCCGGGTTGCTGCCCGCCTGGCGATAGAGCTTGGACAGATCGATACCCGACCAGAAGCGATCCTCGAAGTTATCCAGCGCACGCTTGGCGGCGCGCAGCATATTGCTGCGCTGAAAGATCATGACCCAGGAAGTGACCGAGGCGGCCACCAGCGTCAGCATCACCAATTGCACCACCAGACTGGCGTTGCTGATCAAACTCCACATCGACATATGGTCAACGGCGTTGGCTTCCACGCTTACTCTCCTGCTTTGGCTGGCCCCGCGTCGGCCTGCTCGGCAAAGGCCGTACGCAGCGACTCGGGAATGGCCCGGGGTTTCAAATTGTCGGCGCGCACACAGGCCACCAGAAACTGCCCTTCGCAGAGCAGCACATCATCCACAACTCGCCTGACCTGCTGACGAAATCGCAAGCTGGCACGGTTCAATTCGATAACTTGCGCACTGACCAGCAACTCGTCATCCAGGCGGGCCGGCGCGTGATAACGCGCCTCGGCCGAATGCACGACGAACAACAGGCCCTCACCTACCAGCGCCGACTGGGCAAAGCCCAGGTCGCGCAGCCGTTCGGTGCGGGCCCGTTCCATAAACTTGAGGTAATTGACGTAGTAGACGATGCCGCCGGCATCGGTATCTTCGTAATAAACACGACACCGATGGGCGTATGGCTGAACTCCGTTTTGCGCGTGCATACTGTAGTGCTAGCTCCTGATCTTGCCAATTGGGTACAGCAAGTATTTTTTTACTCCAGAGCCCCGTCGAACAGATCGCCTGCTGGCGACTCGCCCATGCGTTTGGGCAGGTTGAGGCCGAAGTGCAGATAGGCATGACGGGTCACCACCCGTCCTCGCGGGGTGCGCATGATGTAGCCCTGCTGAATCAGGTAGGGCTCCAGCACGTCCTCGATGGTATGGCGCTCCTCGCTGATCGCCGCCGCCAGGTTGTCGACCCCTACCGGCCCGCCATCGAACTTCTCGATCATGGTCAGCAGCAGCCGGCGATCCTGGTGATCGAAGCCGCGCTCGTCGACGTCCAGCAGGTTCAGCGCCAGGTCGGCGATCTCGCGGGTGATGTCGCCCTGACCGCGCACTTCGGCGAAATCGCGTACGCGCCGCAGCAGACGATTGGCGATGCGCGGCGTGCCACGGGCGCGCCGGGCGATCTCGAACGCGCCCTGGGCCTCGATCGGCAAACCGAGAATGCCGGCCGAGCGGGTGACGATGGTGGCCAGGTCTCCCGTGCTGTAGAACTCCAGGCGCTGAACGATGCCGAACCGGTCGCGTAGCGGATTGGTCAGCATGCCGGCGCGAGTGGTGGCGCCCACCAGGGTGAATGGCGGCAGGTCGAGCTTGATCGAGCGGGCAGCGGGCCCCTCGCCGATCATGATATCGAGCTGAAAGTCCTCCATCGCCGGGTACAGCACCTCCTCGACGATCGGCGACAGGCGATGAATTTCATCGATGAACAGCACATCGCCCGGTTCCAGGTTAGTCAGTAGCGCCGCCAGGTCGCCCGGTCGCTCGAGTACCGGCCCCGAGGTACTCTTGATCGACACGTTCATTTCCTGGGCGATGATGTTCGCCAGGGTGGTCTTGCCCAACCCCGGCGGCCCGAAGATCAAGGTATGGTCGAGTGCCTCGCTGCGCCCCCTGGCCGCCTGGATGAACAGCCCCATCTGTTCGCGCACATTGGGCTGGCCGATATAGTCGGCCAACTTGAGCGGCCGGATGGCACGGTCCACCTGCTCATCGCGATCGCGGGGGCTGGCGGTAATCAGGCGGTCTGCTTCGATCATCTGCTGGGCTGTCCTGGAAGGCATTGAAGTGGGGCTAAGTACGCGAGGTCGGCGGGAACCATGCAGGCCCACCAAGATATCCCGGAAAAAACCAGTGCGCGGTTAAAGGTGCTGCTCACCGCCTAGACCATGCCCCTGAGGGCACGACGAATCATATCCTCGCTGCTCAACCCCTCCTCCTTGATGAGCGAGACTGCACGACTGGCCTCCTGCGGCTTGTACCCGAGAGAAATAAGTGCGCTGACCGCATCACTCTCCGCGCTTGAGACTGCAGTCAAGCCACGAGGTTCCACGACCAGGGCGGCCATCGCCGGTACAGTCTCCCAGGCTTTGAATCGATCTTTCAGTTCGACCAGCAACCGTTCGGCGGTTTTCTTGCCAACGCCAGGCACCTTCACCAGCATCGAGGTGTCCTGCGCCTGCACGCAGCGCACCAGCTCATCGACCTCCAGGCCGGACATCAAGGCCAGAGCCAGCTTCGGCCCGACTCCATTGAGGCGGATCAATTCGCGAAACAGTTCGCGCTCACGCTTCTCGGCGAAGCCATACAGCAGATGAGCATCCTCACGCACCACCAAGTGGGTATGCAGCGTCAGCGGCTCACCCACGGCGGGCAAGCGGTACAGGGTAGTCATGGGCACTTCCAGCTCGTAGCCCAGGCCATTCACATCCACAATCACATGCGGCGGCTGCTTTTCCGCCAGGGTGCCGCGCAAACGTCCGATCACCGCTGCTTTCCTTGAATTACTTATAAACGAAGACGGCCGCTGCGCCGCTTGGCGGCTGACAAACCGTGGGGAATCAGGCTCTGCCGGTGATGGGCGTGACAGAGCGCGATGGCCAGTGCATCGGAAGCGTCGATTTGCGGCTTCTGCACCAGTTTGAGCAGATGCATGACCATCATCTGCACCTGTTGCTTGTCCGCCCCGCCTGTACCGGCGATCGCCTGCTTGACCTGGGTCGCGGTGTATTCGCTGACTTCCAGGCCCGCCTCGACGCCGGCGACGATGGCCGCGCCGCGCGCCTGACCCAGCTTCAGGGCGGAATCCGGGTTGCGCGCCATGAACACCTGCTCGATGCCCATGGTCACAGGACCGTAATTCTGGATCACTTCGCCCACGCCACGAAAAATGATCTGCAGCCGCTCAGCCAGCGCACCACTGCCGGTGCGGATACATCCGGAGGCGACGTACTCGCAGCCTCGCCCCGTATCACGTACCACCCCGTAGCCGGTAATTCGCGAGCCAGGGTCGATGCCGAGAATCAATGTCATGCCCTGCCCCCCCCTCTACGCGCCCAATACAGACAATCAGCGCACTGTCTATTTATACAGGCCGCAAGTATAGGGCCAGCTCCGTGCGCCGTCACGGCCCAAGAAAAAGCCGGAAGGGTCTGGACACAAGTGCCCGACAACTTCCGGCCCGTTCAGACTGCAATCACCTCAGCCAAGCTGCTCCATGATCTCATCGGGGATCTCGGCATTGTGATAGACGTTCTGCACGTCATCGAGATCCTCCAGCATATCGATCAGCTTGATCACCTTCTGTGCGGTCTCGAGGTCCTCGATGGGCGCGGCGATCGACGGGATCATCGCAATCTCCGACTCGTCGCCCTTGAATCCGGCCTCGGCCAGCGCCTCGTTGACCGCGTGAAAATCGGAAAAAGGAGTGTAGACCTCGACCGAGCCATCATCGGCAGCGACCACGTCGTCGGCGCCCGCCTCGAGGGCGGCTTCCATCAGGGCATCCTCGTCCACGCCCGGTGCGTAGCTGATGTGCCCCTTGCGCTCGAACATGTAGGCCACCGAACCATCGGTACCGAGGTTGCCACCGCACTTGCTGAAGGCGTGGCGCACTTCGGCGGCGGTGCGGTTGCGGTTGTCGGTCATGGCCTCGACGATGATGGCCACACCGCTCGGTGCGTAGCCCTCGTAACTCAGCTCGATCATGTTGTCGGCTTCGTTGGTGCCGGCGCCGCGGGCGATGGCACGGTCGATCACGTCGCGCGTCATGTTGGCGGTCAGCGCCTTGTCCACCGCCAGACGCAGGCGCGGGTTATCCGCCGGAATCCCGCCGCTCTTGGCGGCCACTGTCAGCTCACGAATGATCTTGGTGAAGATCTTGCCGCGCTTGGCGTCCTGACGCCCCTTGCGGTGCTTGATGTTGGCCCATTTGGAATGACCAGCCATATCTCACTCCATCTTGCTTCGAATCAGACTGTATCGCCCATAACCAAGGAGCCCGGCAAAACCAGGCTCCTGTTGGGTCGGCTTATTCGGCCTTGGCTTGCTCGCGCAGGCGAATGTGCAGCTCGCGCAATGCCTTGTTGTCCACCAAGCCCGGCGCCTGGGTCATCACGCAGGCCGCACTCTGGGTTTTCGGGAAGGCAATCACTTCACGAATCGACTGCGCGCCGGTCATCAGCATCACCAGACGATCCAGGCCGAAGGCCAGGCCGCCGTGAGGCGGGGCGCCGTACTTCAGCGCGTCGAGCAGGAAGCCGAACTTCTCCTGCTGCTCCTCCTCGCTGATGCCGAGCACGCGGAACACCGCCTGCTGCATGCCCTTGTCGTGGATACGGATGGAGCCGCCGCCCAATTCGGTGCCATTGAGCACCATGTCATAGGCACGCGACAGGGCCACGGCCGGATTGGTTTCCAGCTCGGACGCGCTGCAGCTTGGCGAAGTGAACGGGTGGTGCAGCGAGGTCAGGCTGCCGTCGTCGCTCTCTTCGAACATCGGGAAGTCCACTACCCACAACGGCGCCCACTCGCAAGTCAGCAGGTTGAGGTCGTGGCCCAGCTTGATACGCAGCGCACCCAGGGCCTCGCTGACGATCTTGGCCTTGTCCGCACCAAAGAACACGATGTCGCCATCGGCCGCACCGACGCGGTCGAGGATCACATTGAGGTTGTCCAGCGGGATGTTCTTGACGATCGGCGACTGCAGGCCCTCGACGCCCTTGGCGCGCTCGTTGACCTTGATATAGGCCAGGCCACGGGCACCGTAGATACCGACGAACTTGGTGTAGTCATCAATCTGCTTGCGCGGCATGCTTGCCCCGCCCGGCACGCGCAGCGCGGCGACGCGGCACTTCGGATCGTTGGCCGGACCGCTGAATACCTTGAACTCGACTTCCTGGAGCTGATCGGCGACGTCGACCAGCTCCAGCGGAATGCGCAGGTCCGGCTTGTCCGAGCCGTAGCGACGCATGGCCTCTGCGAAGCTCATGTGCGGGAATTCACCGAACTCGACGTCCAGCACTTCGCGGAACAGCTGGCGGATCATCTTCTCGGTGATACCCATGATGTCGTGCTCATCGAGGAAGCTGGTCTCGATGTCGATCTGGGTGAACTCCGGCTGACGGTCGGCACGCAGGTCCTCGTCGCGGAAGCACTTGGCGATCTGGTAGTAGCGATCGAAGCCGGCCACCATCAGCAGTTGCTTGAACAGCTGCGGCGACTGCGGCAGGGCAAAGAAGCTACCGGCATGGGTACGACTCGGCACCAGATAGTCGCGCGCGCCTTCCGGGGTGGCCCGGGTCAGGATCGGCGTCTCGACATCGAGGAAGCCGTTCTCGTCCAGGTAGCGGCGGATGCTGGTGGTGATGCGCGAGCGCAGCTTGAGCTTCTCGGCCATTTCCGGGCGGCGCAGATCGATGAAGCGATAACGCAGGCGGGTTTCCTCGCCGACGTCGGAGTATTCGTTGAGCGGGAACGGCGGGGTTTCCGCCTCGTTCAGCACCTCCAGCTCGTACCCCAGAATCTCGATGGCACCCGAGGCCATGTTCGGATTCACCGCGCCGGCCGGACGCAGCCGCACCTTGCCGGTCAGCTTGACGACATATTCGCTGCGCACCTTGTCAGCCTTGGCGAAAGTCTCGGCACGATCCGGGTCGAACACCACCTGCGCCAGGCCCTCACGATCACGAATGTCGAGGAAGATCACCCCGCCGTGGTCGCGACGGCGGTGTACCCAACCGCAAAGGGTGACTTCCTGACCGTCCAGGCTCTGATTCAATTGCCCGCAATAGTGGCTGCGCATCATGGTGGTAATCGCTTCTCTCGAGTCTTGAATTCGTTGGGCCACAGCAATCCCGGCGCTCTTAACCGGATGTGCCGCAGGCTGACGGCAGGCGAGCCAGGCCGACAGGCGTAGGCGAAAGTCTCGGCAATTGCGCTAACAGGCGAAACCGCCAAGCAAGCAACGACGCGCCCGTACCAGGCCATCGCCAACCGGCTCGCCGTGACAAAGCGCGGGATTATATATGGTTAAGCCGCTAGTTGCAGCCGCCCGCCGGACGGCTTTGCACTCATCCCTATTCACTCCGGCGCCTCGCCGAGGGCGCCGACAAGCATCCTCACGGCCTCGCCAAGCGCTCTCGGTATGCCCAGGGTTTGCTGGAAGCACGGCCACCGCGACCACCTGCACCTGCGCGCACCACACCCGAGACCGAGCCGCGACGACATGCTATTCCAGAGCAACAATAGATAAGACATATAGAGATCAACAAGCCAATAGCTTAAATGCATAATTTCGATGCAAATAGGCAAAGACTGCGCCCAAGATCGCCATGCTAGTCTCGGATCATTGCGAAACCGCGCCCACCGAAAGGAGAGACGACATGGAAATCAATATCGGAATTGCCGAACAGGATCGCGCAGCCATCGCCGAAGGCCTGTCCCGCCTGCTTGCCGACACCTACACCCTTTATCTGAAAACCCATAACTTCCACTGGAACGTTACCGGCCCGATGTTCAACACCCTGCACCTGATGTTCGAAGGGCAATACACCGAGCTGGCGCTGGCCGTCGACCTGATCGCCGAGCGCATACGCGCCCTGGGCTTCCCGGCACCCGGCACCTATGCCGCCTATGCCCGACTCGCGTCGATCAAGGAGGAAGAAGGCGTACCCAGCGCCCAGGAAATGATCAAGCAACTGGTCCAGGGCCAGGAGGCCGTGGTACGCACCGCGCGCGGCATATTCCCGCTACTGGACAAGGTCAGCGATGAACCTACGGCAGATTTGCTGACCCAACGCATGCAGGTGCACGAGAAAACCGCCTGGATGCTGCGCAGCCTGCTCGACGCCTGAGCGAACCGAACCAGTCCGCCCAGCCACCACCCACTCGAGGGGCTGGGCAACTCCCGCAACGAGGCGCCTCACTACCAGGCTCGACATTAACCCCTACCCGCACGCGGCTTTTGCTAGGCATGCGGCCCAGCGCTGTTCTATGCTTGGCCCATTCGCAATTTGCCACCGTGACGTGCATGGCCCAGCCGATCAAACCCCCAAGCATCCTAGAGCTCTATCCAGAGGAAACCCGCGAAGCAGCGGGCTTTCTCAAGCAGGCCGTGCCCCTGATGATGCGCCATGACATCCCCCCCACCCCACTGCACTATTCCCTCTGGTACACCTACAGCAAAGGCTCGGAGCCTGAGCTGAACCGTCGAATGGACAAGATCGCCAAGGACTTCAATAGCTTTCCGCCGGAGGCGGCGAGCAAACTGTTCCGCGACTACATCATTCGCGGCGAACTGGAAGAAGCCCGGGAAGGCCAGCAGCAGGTCATCGAGCTGGTCGACGATATCGAAGTGGACGTTACCCGCAGCGTTAGCGGCAGCCGCGACTACCAGGCCAGCCTCAAGCATGGCCTGGCCGCGCTCCAGGAACCGCTTATCGACGATCTGCCGAGCGTGCTCAACGAGCTGCAGCAAAGCACCCAGCTCATGCATGACCAGCAGGAAAAATTCCTCTACCGCCTGCGCTCGGCCCAAGAAGAGATCCTGACGCTGCGCAGCCAGCTGGAACGCGCCCACGTGGCAGCAACCCTGGACAGCCTGACGCAAGTCTTCAACCGCAATGCCTTCACCCGACTCTTGGAGCAGGCGCTGAGCAGCGACCATCAGGGCCTGGCCCTGGTGATGCTGGATATCGATCACTTCAAGCAGTTCAACGACCAATATGGCCACCCCCTGGGTGACCGGGTCTTGCAGCACGTGGGCCAACTTTTACGCGACATGCTGCCACCGCGCGCCATCGCCGCCCGCTACGGCGGCGAGGAGTTCTGCATCATCTTGCGTGAATGCTTCGATACGGCCAGCGCCAGCGACTTTGCCGAGCGCTTGCGCCTGAAGATTCAATCATTGCGCATCAAGGTGCGGCGCACCGACCAGACACTCAATAGCATCAGCGCCTCCTTCGGCTTCGCGCTAGCCGAACCCGGCGACGACCTGGAGAGTCTATTGACCCGCGCCGATGACGCGCTCTATCAAGCCAAGCGCAATGGCCGCAACCAGGTCCACCCGGCCAGCGCAGCAGTAGCCCTAACCAGCTGATTTGAGCCCCCCTCGCATTTACTGTTAAATAGCAGCGCGCCGCCTACCACCTGACCGGCGCGTAGGCTGTTTCCCTGCACGCACCAGCAACGCATCCCATTTTCATCGCGAAGCCTGTGCAGTCAGCTCATTCTGGATACCCATCGAGTAAGTGAGTTCATCGACCATGTTGAAAATCGTCCACCTTTTGACCGGCCTTGCAGCATTACTGCTGTCCCTGGCCCCGACCCTAGGCCTTACCCATCAGCCCTTCTTGCAAGACCCCGCCGCACTGACCCTGGCTCTGTTCGGCCTGCTCAACCTGCTGCTGGCGCCACAGCTGCCGATCTGGCATGCCGGCCTGCGTCACCACCTGCAAAACCTGGTATCTGCCCTGTTGATCCTCGCCCCACTGCTGCAAGCGCTGATCCTGTTGGCCCCCCTTCCCACCATCGGCAATCAGCCCGCCAGCGCGTTCAGCCTGCTGATCATTACCGCCGGGGTACTGCTGCACCTGGCCACCAACCTGCGCCTGCAGACCCGCAGCAAAGCGTCGCCCGCCATCGCATCCGACCGTGAAACCGGCACGGTCAAGTGGTTCAATACCTCCAAGGGCTTTGGCTTCATTTCGCGCGATTCCGGCGACGATATCTTCGTTCACTTTCGCGCCATTCGTGGCGAAGGCCATCGCGTACTGGTCGAAGGACAGCGAGTGGAATTTTCCGTCATGCAGCGCGACAAGGGCCTGCAAGCGGAAGACGTGATCGCCGCACAACCTGCTCGGCGCTGACGCCACAGAAAAAGGCCCGCCACTCAGTCGAGTGGCGGGCCTTTTACATTTCAGCAACCACTAATAATGGGGCGGCGGCGACTCGTCCTCACCAATATCGAACTGCCCGCTTGCCTCTTCCTGACGCTTGGCCAGCGCCTCGACCTGCAACTGCAACCGCTCAAGCGCCCGCTGCTGAGCCACCAGCACGTCATTGAGCGCCTGAATGGTATCGTCCTGGAATGCCAGGCGACTCTCCAACTCGGTAACCCGCTCTTGCACATTCATTGTTCACTCCTCGAAGCTGAAGTTGTCGGTCAGCACCAGGCGTAACTTGGCCTTGATCGCCGCCACCTGCTCCTCACTGTAGGGCTGCGGCGCCAGCTTGCCCCAGACCGGCGCCGGCCAGACGGCATCGTCACGCCGCCGCACGATCACATGCATATGCAACTGACTGACCACGTTACCCAGGGTCGCCACATTCATCTTGTCAGCGGCAAACGTATCCTTGAGCGTTTCCGCCAACAGCGTCGTTTCCTGCCAGAGCGCCCGCTGATCTGCCGCATCGAGCTGAAACAACTCGCTGACCCCTTCGCGCCGCGGCACCAGGATGAACCAGGGATAATTCGAATCGTTCATCAACAACAAACGGCACAGCGGAAAGTCTCCCAGCGACAAGGTGTCCTGGCGCAAGCGTGAATCCAAGGCGAACATAGCACCCTCCGTTCAACCAAGTTACAAGGCTAAGCGTAGCGCCATAACCCAGAGGCCGTACCCCACGCGATAGACGCGCAGGATACGCGGCGACCTGCTTGGATTCACCCCCCAACCAACTGCCCACACCTGTGAGCAGAGCAACGCACCATCACGCATCCACCCCGCCCCGCACGCACCACTTCTGCGCGCCTTGCCGTTTCTTCCGGTAATCAATAGCGCCTCAGACGTTACCGACAACGACCCAGCATCCAGGCACAGCACCAAGCGGTCACATTTGCAACCCCCAGCAATTGCTCTCCCTCGTACAACCCAAGACAGCGGCTACCCCCACGAAACAGTCCCTCACCCACGGCCATACAGGCCAGCTGCCCACCGTCCGGCGCAACCAGAAAGTCTTTACGTACTTTGAGCACGACTCTTGCTTAACGTTTGGCCGCTACTTGGCGAAAGCCCGGCGGCACTGGCTGCACCTGGATTTTCGACGGTCAGAACTGCAGAATTCGTCAGCGCTGGCGAACGCAAGTGAAAATCTACAGAATTGCGACATGCTTCAGCTGATTTTGCGACACAGCCATGAAGAAAGCGCAACGAATAGATAGCAACTATCGCCAACTTAGCGTGCGTGCTATAAGTTAGCGCCGACACAAAAAGAAAGAGCCGCCCATATAACAATGACTTGGGCGGCGCAACTCTTCTAAACCAAAGGAGCAATCACGATGCAAGTGATGAAGTGGAGCGTAATCGCCCTGGCAGTAGCCGCGGGTACCACCCAAATGGCAGTAGCCTCGAGCCAGTCCGAATCCAAGGGCTTTGTTGAAGACAGCAGCCTGAACATCCTGAATCGTAACTACTACTTCAACCGCGATTTCCGCAATGGCGCCAGCAACGGCGCAAGCAGTTCCGCCAACCCTGCCGGCTACCGTGAAGAGTGGGCTCACGGCATCATGGCCAACTACCAATCCGGCTTCACCCAGGGCACCGTTGGTTTTGGCGTCGACGCTCAAGGCTTCCTGGGCCTGAAACTGGATTCGGGCAAGGGCACCGTCGGCTCCGGTCTGCTGCCAGTGGGTGACGATGGCCGCGCGCAGGACGACTACTCTGAGATTCACGGCGCAGTAAAAGTACGCATTTCCGATACCACCCTGAAGTACGGCGAAATGTACTCGGCCGCCCCGGTATTCGATACCGGCGACAGCCGCCTGCTGCCGGAAACCGCTACTGGCTTCAGCCTGCAAAGCGCTGAAATCGAGAACCTGTCGCTGGAAGCAGGTCACTTCACCGCCAAGAACACCCAAAGCGGGACCAACTCCGACAACCCGCTCAATGCCGAATATGCCGGCGTCGATGCCGAAAGCGTTGACTTCATCGGTGGCTTCTACAGCATCAATGACAACCTGAGCGTCGGCCTGTACGGCGCTGAAGCCGAAGACATGTGGCGCCAGTACTACGGCAACGCCAACCTGAACCTGCCGATCGCTGACGGTCAGAACCTGAACTTTGACCTCAACGTGTATCGCACCAATGATACTGGCGACAAGCTGGTGGGCGACGTCAGCAACACCACCTTCAGCCTGACTGCCGCTTACACCCTGGGCGCACACAAGTTCTCCCTGGGCCACCAGCGCGTCAATGGCGACACTCCGTACGACTACATCGGCGGCGACTCCATCTGGCTGGCCCACTCGGTTCAGTACTCCGACTTTAACGGCCCTGAAGAGCGCTCCTATCAGGCCCGCTACGACCTGAACATGGCCGAGTACGGCGTTCCGGGCTTGACCTTCATGACCCGTTACACCACCGGTGACAACATCGACGGCACCAAAGCTGACGCCAGCGGCGCCTACGCTGGTTTCTACGGTGCAGATGGCAAGCACTGGGAACGTGACATCGAAGCCAAGTACGTAGTACAGAACGGCGCCGCCAAAGACCTGTCCGTTCGCGTGCGCAATGCCGTGCACCGCGCCAACGATGACCAGGGCGAAGGCGATATCAACGAAGTACGCGTAATCGTCGAATACCCGCTGAGCGTGCTGTAAGCCAGCGTCGATTCGATAGCACCATGAAGAAGCCCGGCCTATGCCGGGCTTCTTCTTTATTACTGCTTAAACAATCGATCAGCCGCCCACCTTAAAGCGGCAGCGCATAGGTCCCTGTGACATGCGCCACCAGCTCCTCTTCGTTGCCCGCCGAATACAGCGACACCTCGCACACCGCCTGGCGCCGACTCAGGCGCAGTATGGTCGCCTCGGCAAGCAGATCGGCCGGCCTGGGCTTTACCAGGAAGTTGATATTCAGATTCGAGGTCACCGCCATCTCCACCCGCCCCAAGCGCCCCAGCACCACCGCATACATGGCGGCATCGGCCAAGGCCATGAGGGTCGGCCCGGATAGCGTGCCACCGGGACGCACCAGCTTGGCGTGAAAAGGCACCCGCGCCAGCACGCCTTGAGCGTCCAGCCGGTCGATACACAGACTGATGTCTTCGGCCATCGGCAACCCCGCCCGAATCAGCGCCTGCACTTGCTCAGCAGTCAATAACAAGACCTCGCCCTCCTCTCTTGCGACGTGCCTGGATCCTATACGCATCTGTACAGGCACCGTACAATGCCGACCTAGCAAATGCCCTCGCAACCGACAGAACGGCCAAATATGCGCACCAGTCAGTTCCTGCTCTCGACCTTGAAAGAAACCCCGTCCGATGCCGTGGTGATCAGCCATCAGCTGATGCTGCGTGCCGGGATGATCCGCAAACTGGCCTCGGGCCTCTACACCTGGCTGCCGCTGGGCCTGCGCGTGCTGCGCAAGGTGGAGAAAGTGGTGCGCGAGGAAATGAACGCCGCCGGCGCCCTCGAAGTACTGATGCCCGCCATCCAGCCGGCAGAGCTGTGGCAGGAGTCCGGTCGCTGGGAGCAGTACGGGCCGGAGCTGCTGCGCCTAAAGGACCGTCACGACCGCGCGTTCTGCGTCGGGCCGACCCACGAGGAGGTCATTACCGACCTGGCCCGCAACGAACTGAGCAGCTACAAGCAGCTGCCGCTCAACCTGTACCAGATCCAGACCAAGTTCCGCGACGAGATTCGCCCGCGCTTCGGTCTGATGCGCGGCCGCGAATTCATCATGAAGGACGCCTACTCCTTCCATGCCGACCAGGCCTCCTTGCAAGAGACCTACGACCGCATGCACCAGGCCTACTGCAATGTATTCAGCCGCCTGGGCCTGAACTTTCGACCGGTACAGGCCGACACCGGCTCGATCGGCGGCACCGGTTCCCACGAGTTCCACGTACTGGCCGAATCCGGTGAAGACGACATCGCCTTCAGCGACAGCTCCGATTACGCCGCCAACATCGAGAAGGCCGAGGCGATTCCGCGCGAGACGGCCCGCGGCGCCGCCACCGAGCAGATGCGCCTGGTCGACACACCCAATACCAAGACCATCAATGACCTGGTCGAAGGCTATGACCTGCCTATCGAGAAGACCATCAAGACCCTGGTGGTGCGCGGCGCCGAGGACGGTCAGCTGATCGCCCTGATCATTCGCGGCGACCACGAGCTGAACGAGATCAAGGCCGGCAACCTGGCCCAGGTCGCCAGCCCCCTGACAATGGCGACCGAAGCCGAACTGCGCGCCGCCATCGGTGCCGGCGCCGGCTCGCTGGGCCCACTGAACCTGCCGCTGCCGTGCATCGTCGACCGCTCGGTTGCCCTGATGAGCGACTTCGCCATCGGCGCCAACATCGATGACAAGCACTACTTCGGCGTCAACTGGGAGCGCGACCTGCCACTACCCGAAGTCGCCGACCTGCGTAACGTCGTCGCCGGCGACCCCAGCCCGGACGGACAGGGCAGCCTGGTGATCAAGCGCGGCATCGAAGTCGGGCACATCTTCCAGCTGGGCAGCAAGTACAGCGAAGCCATGAATTGCACCGTGATGGGCGAGAACGGCAAGCCCACCGTCCTGACCATGGGTTGTTACGGGATCGGCGTATCGCGCGTGGTCGCCGCCGCCATCGAACAGAACAACGACGAGCGCGGCATTGTCTGGAACGACGCCCTCGCGCCGTTCCAGATTGCCCTGGTGCCGCTGCGCTACGAAACCGAAGCGGTACGCGAGGCGACCGACAACCTTTACGCCGAGCTGACCGCGGCCGGCTTCGAGGTGCTGCTCGATGACCGTGACAAGAAGACCAGTCCGGGCATCAAATTCGCCGACATGGAACTGATTGGCATCCCGCACCGTATCGTCATCAGCGACCGCGGTCTGGCCGAGGGCAACCTGGAATACAAGAGCCGTCAGGAGTCCGAGCCCCAGGTGGTTCCGGCTGCCGATATCCTGCCGTTCATCCAGGCCCGCATCCGCCGCTGATCTCAGCCTTTTGACAAGAGTCGTCATGCTCAAGCGAAACACCTTGCACCTTTTCGGCGCCGCCCTGTGCGGCGCCGTTTTCCTCAGCGGCTGTGCCAACCAGTTGCCACAGCGCAGCGAGCACGAGGAACGTATCGAGCGCAACCTGCTCGACCACAGCCTGCAAATCGACGTGGGCGAACCGCGTGTGCTTGAGCTGCCGCAGCGGCGCATCCGCGTGCACGAACAGAAGACCTTCGAAGTCACCGTCTTCGAGGTGACCCGCCGCTACGATCGCTACACGCCGTACCAGATCTGGCGCGAACTGTACGAAGTGCCACTGGGCGCCGTTGCCGTGGTCGCCGGCATTGGCGCCAACGTACTCAACGTGGCATTGCTCGGAAGCCTGCCGGACAGCGCTACCAAGGACTGGATCAGTTACGGCTTTGCCGGCCTCAACCCGCTGATGAACGTCGAGTCGAATGGGCGCTCGCAGCAGAACCTCGCGAGCCTCGAAGAGCACCGCCAGGACGCCCGCATGGAGTACTCCAGCCTGCCCTGGGACGAGCGCCCGGTATTGGTCAAGGCAGGCGAGCAGAAGCATGAGCTGCTCACCGACCGCAACGGCGTGCTGCACCTCAACCTGCTGGACGGACCATTCAACGAACAGGATGCCAGCCGCACCGGCACCCTGCTGCTGAGCGTGGAAGATTCGCAGGACTCGACCCGCGCCGAGGCGACGCTGATGGTTGGCCGCACCTTGCGCGGCAAGCTGCAGGAGGCGCACGCACTGATCTACGACGACCTGGAAGGCGATGACATCAAACAGTGGGTGCATCGGGTCAAGCGCTTGTCCGAACTGGGCCTCGAGGAGGAGGCCAGCGAGCTGGAGCAGAGCCTGATCGAACTCACCCGCAACGACCCGGAGCTGCAGGAGACCTTCTTGCGGGCGCTGATGCAGGATGCCGGACGCCTGGTCGCCGATCCTGGCGGCGACTGAGTCGAACATGGCAGGGCGTCTGCTCCTGGTATGGCTGCTGAGCCTGGCTGGCCTGGACGTCCAGGCCAGCGTGCGCCAGGCACCCGAGCCGGAGCTGCGCGCGTTGCTGCAGCGCACCGTGGCCGAAGCCGACAGCTTTCAGGATCGTTTCGAGGCACAGGTCTGGCTGCTGGACATGTCCACCCGCCTGACACCCTACATCGCCGATCCGCAGCAACGCCTGGAGCTGCTCCGCCTGGTCCATCGCGAAGCCAGCAAGGCGGGGCTGCGTCCCGAGCTGGTGCTGGCCTTGATTCACACCGAGAGCCACTTCGACCGTTTCGCCATTTCCTCGGCCGGCGCGCAAGGCATGATGCAGGTCATGCCGTTCTGGAAGGCGGAACTGGGCCGCCCCCAGGACAATCTCACCGACAATGCCACCAACCTGCGCTACGGCTGCACCATCCTGAGCTTTTACCTGCGCAAGGAAAACGGCAATCTCAGCCGCGCCCTGGCGCGCTACAACGGCAGCCTCGGTCGGCAGGCCTACCCGACCAAGGTCATCGGCTTCTGGTACGACTTCTGGTACGTCAAGCCCTGAGCCGAATCAGCGCCGCACGATGAAACCGGCGATGCCCTGCACCCCCTGTTCCTGTAGCTCAACCGAGTCCACCTTGGCCGCACTCGGTCCCCGCTCCAGCCAGGCTGCCAGCTCATGCACAGCCGCCTCTTCGCCCTCGAACAGGACCTCGACACGGCCATCGCCCAGGTTCTGCACCCAGCCATCCAAGCCCAGGCGCTCGGCCTCCTCGGCAGTGGCCTGACGAAAATACACGCCCTGCACCTTGCCGCTCACGTAACCATGCTTGCACACTCGGGCCATAGGGCTATTTCTCCACTTGTAGGGCCGCCAGTCGCTCACTCAAACCGGCCGCCGTCTGCTCGCCGACCAATCGCTCGCGCAGCCGCCCCCGATCGTCGACGATAAAAGTCGCCGGTAGCACCTGCGGGCGCGGCAGTCCAAAGCGCGCCGAAGGATCCTGTGCCAGCACGGTGAACTCGATCCCCAAAGCCTGCACCGCGCCGCTCAGTTGCGCGCCCTGCAAGCCGTCGAAGTTGACCCCCACGACACTGGCCCAGTCGCCAAGCTGCCTGTCCAGCGCATTCAGCTCGGGAATCTCGGTACGACAGGGCGCACACCATTCGGCCCAGTAATTGATGACCAACCACTGGCCTTCCAGCCGTCCAGCCGGTACCTTTCGTCCAGACTGGTCGACGCCGAGATCCTCGCCGCACGCCGCCAGCAACAAGCCGAGACTCATCCCTGTAACCATACGAATAACAGCCTGGAGCCGCGTTCCCATGCATTCGATCCTCGCCCATGCAGGGTTGATATGACACTGAATGCCTTGCACCTGGAAGTGCCGGACATCCTCGAAGGAGAGGCCACTGCCTTGGCCGACCTCAACGAGCAACTGGCCAGGGCGCGTCTACAGGCCCGGGAGCTCGCGCTGCAGGAAGCGCTCGGCCTGCTGTTTCGACTCAACCGCAGCGCCATGACCTTACTCGAAAGGCAACGGGCCTTGCAAAGCTGTAGCGATGAGTATCGCCACTACGCCGCCGCCTGCTGCACAGGCACACCGCCCTCGCCACTGTTCGTGCGCCTGTGCAGCGAGCTGGCAAACGGCTTCAAACGCCTGCTGCTGCAGATGTTCCAGGGCCGGCAACCCTCGCGACCACATCTGGCCTGGTGCCTGTACATGGCCCAGCACTTCCATGCGCAAGGTTTGCTGCGGCATTACCAGCTGTATCAGGAGCCACCACCGGCACTGTGGCGTGACAGCCACCTGCTGTACTGGCTTGCCGAACAGCATGACTGCCTGGATGAGCCCGTTGCCGCGGCATTTCAGCCGCCGCCGGCCAGCACCCCGCGCGGCCTCTATCAGCAGATGCTGCTACTCGCCCTGAGCAACCCGTTTCACCTGACCGAGGGCGAGTGTCCGCAACTGTTCGGTGCCCTTGCCCCCCTGGCCGAACTAGCGCGCCTGCAGCCGCTGGATGAGGACGATGAATCGGATGCGCCCATCGTCGACCTGACCGAAGCCCAACCCTGCCTGGGCTATGCCCGCCTGGCCGATGGCGGGCGCGAGCACCTGCGCCGCCTCGAGGTGGGCGCCCTGCTGATTGCCCTGGATGAGCCCGCCCCCCTGCAGAGCAGCGGCGACCGGCAACTGCTCGAACGGGTCAAGCCCCACTGGATGGGTCGTCAGCAACGACGCCACCCGCGCACCGAGCATGAGGCACAATGCCGGCTGGTGATTGGTCTGGCGGCCATTCATGCCGACCTAGCTGGGCAGCGCCCACCACAGCTGAGCGCGCAGATGCTCGATGTCAGCCCAGGCGGCGCGCGTCTGCTGTGCACTGCTGACAACTCGGGGCGGCTGGACGTCGGCCAACTGGTTCTGCTAATGGCCAGCAGCGGATCGCCAACCCTGGCGCTGGTGCGCTGGCGACACATCAACGGCGAAGGCCTGCACCTGGGCCTGCGCTACCTGAAGGGGCTGGCGCGGCCGGTCTGGCTGCGCCGCGCACCGAGCGCGCAAACCCACCTGGGCGTACTGCAGAGTACCCCATCGCCCGGCAACGGCTGGCAGCATGGCTTGTGGCTGGCCAATGGCCAATTTGGCGAAGGGGAGAACCTCTGGCTGCAACTGGCCAGCGCTCTCAACCAGACCGTGCTGCCATTGCCCGCGGCCAACCTCGGCACTACCGTCGTCACCCGTCACCCGCTGCACCTGGGATAAACCCTGGAACTGCGAGACGGGTCACGCCGAATATCGGCAAAGTGCACGGTTTCGTCGGCAGGACCCTGCATATAATTGCTCGCACTCGTACTTGCTGCGAGCAGCTATCAGCCTGGAAACACGATCATGACCCAAGCCCACGACAAGCTGATCGGCCCGGTGCCTGCGCGCATCGTCGATGTAGCCCGCCTATCGGTCACGCCCTATGAAGGGCGCGTGGCCGAATACAACATTGCCACCTGGCTGCAGCTGCCCGGGCTGGCCAACTTGCCGGTATCGCTACTGGTCAGCTATCGCGATGGCGACCAGCGCCGGGAGGTGGCCGTCGATCACGGCAAGGTCAACAACCACAGCAAGATCCTGCTTTCCGGCATCGCTCGCCTGCCGGTCAAACAGAAGATCGAAGACATGCAGGTGCGTCTGCGCTCAGCAGTCGCGACCCCGGCAGTGGTGGTCGAGGAACTCTTCGTTCAGGCAGTGGAACTGGCCCGCAGCGACAAACGCCAAGCCATCGCCTAAGCCACCAGGGGCCGCACACGGATGCGGCGATTGATCATCGCGCGGAAATGTTGCCCATTGCCGCCGGACTCAGGGCGTCATCCTGCCGCGGATGCTCCTCGACCTCGGGCAGCGGCACCAACGACTCCGGCCAGCGCGAAAAACGCAGCCCGGTCAATCGGTTCAAGCGTCCTAGCGCCTGCTGCGGGTCCCGCCGATAGAGATACACAACCCTGCCCTTCGTCGTCATAAACCGTCCCTACTCATCTGGCACCACCGCGCTGCTGGCAATCTGACAGTCGTCTACCTTAGGCTTTAGCCAGAAACGTGCCAGCCGCCCCAGCCCGTACGTACAGCCCTGTCCTTCCAGCCCAGCCCCGGCGCCAGGTGAGGGCGCGCCGCAATCTGACGTTTTTTGTCACCGCACCGAAGGATGCAACCAATCGGCCAGGCTTGCCCCAAACAACGCCGTCTGTTCCTCGTACAGTTTCTCCAAGGCGCTGCGTAGCGCCGGATACCAAGGCTCATCGAGCTGCGCAGGCAACTCGGCGAGTTGCGGCAGGGGCCATGGGCTGTGGCTGAGCAATTGCTGCAGGTTGTAGTGGGAAAGGTCGCGACTGAGCACCCAGGCGCCGGCGGTCGTAGGCGCAACCAGTTGCTGACTCTCGAGGAACTCGAGCACCTCTTCCCACTCGTGCTCGGGCAGTTGCCAGCCCTGGCGCTGCAGGTCCCGGTGACGCACCTTTAGTCCCGACTGCTGCCGCTCGTGAAAAACCCGCAAGACCCCCAGCACCACCAGCACCCGAGGCATCGCTCGCTTGCGCCACTGGCGGGAGATGGACAGGTTGCAGACCAACTCGGCGCCGAACAGCACGATCAGCCAGGACAGGTAGATCCACAGGAGAAACAGCGGCACGGTGGCAAAGGCACCGTAGATCAGCTGATAGCCTGGAAACAGACGCACGTAAAGGCCGAACAGCGCCTTGGCCACCTCGAACAGCACGGCACTGAACAGCCCGCCCAGCAACGCATGCTTCAACGGCACCCGTGCATTGGGCACCGTGGCGTAGAGCAGGGTAAAGGCAGCGGCGCTGAACAGCAGAGGCATGAAACCCAGCAGCGTCTGCATCCCGAGCAGGGCATCCGGACCGGAGATCAGGGACAGGGAAGCGATGTAGGTCGTGATCGCGAAACCGGCGCCCAGCAGGATCGGCCCCAGGCTCAATATGGCCCAGTACAGCAGAAAACTCGACACGCCCCGGCGCGGCTGGCGCACCCGCCAGATGGTGTTGAAGGCCTTTTCGATGGTCACCAGCATGAGGAAGGCGGTGACCGCCAGCAACACCACCCCGACCCAGGTCAGCTGACGCGCCTGGGCGGTGAACTCACGCAGGTACTGCTGCACCGTCTCGCCGGCCGAAGGCACGAAGTTGCTGAAGATGAAGCTCTGGATCTGCTCGCCGGTGCCCTGAAAGGCCGGCACCGCCGAGAGCATGGAAAAGGTCACCGTCATCATCGGCACCACCGCGAACAGCGTGGTGTAGGTCAGGGCTGCGGCGCTGTTGGCGGCGCGATCGGCAAAAAACCGCTGGGCCAGGAAACGCCAGAACTCTAGCCAGTCATTGAAACGCTGACGCATGCCTTCTCCTTAGCACTGGACGAAGCGGCGAGCTGGTGCAGATGTCCGGCCTCGACACGGTTAGAATAGCCGCCATCCACTGCAAGATGCGACCTGCACATGACCGACCTGACGCTCTACCATAACCCCCGCTGCTCGAAATCCCGCGGCGCCCTGCAACTGCTCGAGGAGCGCGGCCTGGCACCGACCATCGTCCGCTACCTGGAAACCCCGCCCAGCGCCGAGCAACTGCGCGACCTGCTCGACAGGCTCGGTCTCGGCGCCCGGCAACTGCTGCGCACGGGCGAAGCGGAATACCAGGACCTTGGCCTGGCCGACCCCGAACTCAGCGAAGCCCAGTTGATCGAGGCCATGGCCGCGCATCCGAAGCTGATCGAGCGGCCGATTCTGGTGGCGGGCGACAAAGCCGTGATCGGCCGGCCGCCGGAAAAGGTTCTGGAGATCCTGCCGTGAGCGCACCCTATATCCTGGTGCTGTATTACAGCCGCCACGGCGCCACCGCCGAAATGGCCCGGCAGATTGCCCGCGGCGTCGAGCTGGGCGGCCTGGAGGCGCGCCTGCGCACCGTGCCAGCCATCTCCACCGAGTGCGAAGCCGTCGCCCCGGCGATTCCTGCCGAGGGTGCGCGCTACGTCAGTCTCGACGACCTGAAGAACTGTGCCGGCCTGGCCCTCGGCAGCCCGACGCGCTTCGGCAACATGGCCGCCCCCTTGAAGTACTTCCTCGACGGCACCAGCAGCCTGTGGCTTACCGGCGGACTGGTCGGCCGGCCGGCCGGGGTATTCACCTCCACCGCGAGCCTGCACGGCGGCCAGGAAACCACCCTGCTGTCGATGATGCTGCCACTGCTGCATCACGGCATGCTGATCACCGGCCTGCCCTACAGCGAGTCGGCCCTGCTGGAAACCCGTGGCGGCGGCACCCCCTATGGCCCCAGCCATCATGCCGGGGCCGACGGCAAGCGAGCCCTGGATGAACATGAAATCGCCCTGTGCCGGGTGCTCGGCCAACGCCTGGCACACACCGCCCTGAAACTGGAGAGCACCCGTGGCTAGAACCGCCAAGCCCCTGCCGTCGCTGGACTGGCTCAAGCCACGCCTGGCCATCAGCCGCGCCGCCAGCCTGGCGAGCTTCTTCGCCCTTGCCGCACTCTTGCTGGCGTGGAACCTGATGTTCGCCGAGCTGCCGGACAGCCTGTTCTGGGTGGTCACCAGCTTCCAGCTGGCGCCGCTGCTGCTGCTCGCGCCCGGCTTGCTGCTCGGCAATGCCCGCGCCCACGCCTGGACCTGCTTCGTGGTCAACCTTTACTTCATCCAGGGGGTGCTCGCCGCCTTCGATCCGGCCAAGGCCTGGTTCGGCTGGCTGGAAACCCTGCTCAGCTTCAGCCTGTTCTGCGCTGCCCTGATGTATACGCGCTGGAGCTTCCAGTACGCACGCAAGCTGGCGGGCGAGCACTGAGACGGAGCAAGCCGCCCCGGCGCAATCCGGGGCCGCTGGCTACCAGCCGAGGGTCTCTTTGAGAAAGGGAATGGTCAGCTTGCGCTGGGCCTGCAGCGAGGCCTGATCCAGCCGCTCAAGCAGCTCGAACAGCGCACTCATGCTGCGCTCGCCACGGGTCAGGATGAAGCGGCCGACTTCGTCGCTCAGGTGCAGGCCGCGGCGCGAGGCGCGCAACTGCAGGGCGCGCAGCTTGTCTTCATCGGACAGGGCGTGCAGCTGGAATACCAGCGCCAGGGTCAGACGCGACTTGAGGTCGGCCAGTTGCACCGCCAGCTCGCGTGGCGAGGCGCCGGCCGCCAGCAGCAGACGCCGACCACTGTCGCGCAGGCGGTTGAACAGGTGGAACAGGGCCTCTTCCCACTCGCGGCGCCCGGCCACGGCATCCAGGTCATCGAGACAGACCAGCTCGCACTGCT
Organism: Pseudomonas zhanjiangensis; assembly: GCF_041027545.1. NCBI lineage: Bacteria > Pseudomonadati > Pseudomonadota > Gammaproteobacteria > Pseudomonadales > Pseudomonadaceae > Pseudomonas > Pseudomonas zhanjiangensis. The sequence continues at coordinate 29,417 of NZ_JBFTEG010000002.1, forward strand.
CGAGGTTGTCCAGCAATGCCGGCCCATACTCCACCACCTCGGCCAGCGGCAGGTACACCGCCGACTCGCCGCGCTGCTCGAAGCGCAGACAGGCGGCCTGCAACAGATGACTGCGACCGACCCCCTCGCCACCCCAGAGATAGATCAGGCTTTCGGTCCAGCCCGCGTCCGCCTCGCACAGGCGCTCGACATAGCCAAGCGCCGCGGCATTGGCCCCGGGATAGTAGTTGGCGAAGGTGACGTCATCGCGCAGGCGCACACCTAGAGGCAGTTGAATGGGTTTCATGCAGGACTGGGCGGCTCCTCGGAACCGCTTGGGGACTCTCCGTAAAGTGCGGAAAGTTTATAGAAATCATGCGCATGGCGCAGCAAAACCATGATCACCGCAGCCACCGGCAAGGCCAGCAAAACGCCACTGAAGCCGAACAGCTGGCCGCCGGCCATGATCGCGAAGATCACCGCCACAGGATGCAGGCCGATCCGGTCCCCCACCAGCCAGGGCGTCAGCAGCATGCCCTCGAGCATCTGCCCGACCATGAACACCGCGGCGATCGCCAGCAGCGGAGAGAATTCGCCGCCGAACTGGAACAGCCCCGCGGCCAGGGCGGCGCCGAGGCCCACCACCATGCCCAGGTAGGGCACGATGCTGGCCAGGCCCGCCAGCAGGCCAATCAGCAGGCCCAGCTCGAGGCCGACCAGCATCAGGCCCGCGGCATAGACCAGGGCCAACGCCAGCATCACCAGCAGCTGCCCGCGCAGGAAGGCGCCGAGCACCTCATGGCACTCGCCGGCCAGCCCCACCACCAAGCCTTCTCGCCGACGTGGCAACAGGCTGCGCAGGCGAGTGACCAGCAAATCCCAGTCGCGCATCAGGTAGAAGCACACCACCGGAATCAACAGCAGGTTGGCCAGCCAGCCCAGCAGCGCCAGTCCCGAGGCGGTCGCCTGCGACAGCAGCATGCCGAGAATGTCAGTGGTCTTGCCCAGCTGCCCGGAGAAAGCCGCCTTGAGCTGGTCGAAGCGCCAGAATCCATCCGCCAGGCCTAGTCGGGTCTGGACCCAGGGCAGCGCCTGGTGCTGCGCCCAATCGAGCAGCTGCGGGGTCAGCTCGTACAGGCGCATCACTTGCTTGCCGAGCATCGGCACCAATACCAGCAACAGGAGCGCCAGAACCAGGCCGAACAGGCTGAAGACCAGGATGACCCCCGCAGTACGCGACAGCTTCCAGCGCTCCAGGCGATCGACCAGGGGATCGCCCAGATAAGCCAGCAACACCCCGATCAGGAAAGGCGAGAGAATGGGCAGCAATTGGTACAGCAGCCAACCGCCCAGAGCCAGCCCAGCCATCCATAGCCAGCGACGTGAATCATTCATGCTCGCTCCTCGGTCATCCATCCAGGCCGCCCCCGGCGACAGTGCGCGGCAGTCTACCAGCGAAAACGCAGGATATCGCCGCGCGGCAACATCTGTGGCGCCGACTGCTCGGCATCGACCGCGGCGGTCGGCGCCGGTGCTTCCTGCAGGCGCGCCAGGGCCAGCTGCGCGCGCAGCTGCTCGGCGCTGGCATTGACCCGGTAGATCAGGCGGTCACCCTCCACCCGGTACAGCTGCGCAGCGAAGGGCTCGAGCATCCGCTGCAACTCGGCATAGCGTTGCAGGTCGGTACCTTCGATCTCCAAGGTCAGTTCGCTCGCCGCCCCGGGCGCCACCACGAAGCGCGGCGCCAGGCGCTCGCTCAGCACCAGCATCACGGCATCGGCCAGGGCAGCCTGATCGGCCCCCTGCACCTTGCCTTGCTCGCGCGTGTCGCCCAGCCACAGCCGCCACTCGGCCTGCCACTGACCATTGTCCTCTTGCGCCAGAACGGCCAGCAGGGCATCGGCCGAATAACGTTCGGAGGCTGCCTGCAACTCCGCAGGCTGGCTCGCCGCCAGGTTCTGCGGCGTGGCCAGGAGCTGCTCGCCGAGGTCGGCCAGCGGCAGGCGCAACGGCAAGCCACGGTGCTGCGCGGCCCGGCGCAGCGGCTCGGCGCTGGCCTGGCCATCCCCAACCAGGCTGGAACCGCTGCTGGAGGTGTTCAGCCACCAGGTCATCAGCGCCGGCCGGTTGGCGCCCCATAGCGGCAAGCCGGCCCGACGCAGGCTGCGTTCGGTGCTGACCGGGTCGAACTCGACCAGCAGGCTGCCATTGTCGTAGCCGTACTGACTGACGATCTGCTGCGGGTCCTTGCGCACCGCCTCCAGCGCCGGGCTCTGCAGTGCATCACGCTGGCCGGTCAGGCGCAGCACCAGGGTCTCCAGGGCACGGCCCAGGGCGGCTTCGCGCGCCTCGGGCTGCTGGCTGGCAACCGGCTCGCGCACTTGGTAGAGGTCGCTCAGCGGCGCCGCGACGCTCGGCAGGCTGAACAGCGGCAGACAGAAGACAAGCAGGCGAGCGATCAGGCGCATGGATATGGCTCTCGACAGGCGGAAGGTGGCGTACAGGCCGTGGTACGGGCTTTATACCTTAAACAGGCGCCCGCCCCCCAGCAACCGCAGCGCGGGCGGGTGGCCGCTGCCCGGCAAGCCTGATAAAATCGCGCGCCTTCGCAGACCGGCCGCAGCATTGCCGGTGCACTTCCGAACTCCCCCTTAAAGGCCTGGATCTATGAGCAAGCAACCCTCCATCAGCTACAAGGACGCAGGTGTAGATATCGACGCGGGCGAAGCCCTGGTCGAACGCATCAAAGGCGTGGCCAAGCGCACCGCCCGTCCGGAAGTCATGGGTGGCCTGGGCGGCTTCGGCGCGCTCTGCGAGATCCCGGCCGGTTACAAGCAGCCGGTGCTGGTGTCCGGCACCGACGGCGTCGGCACCAAGCTGCGCCTGGCGCTGAACCTCAATCAGCACGACAGCATCGGCCAGGACCTGGTCGCCATGTGCGTCAACGACCTGGTGGTCTGTGGCGCCGAGCCGCTGTTCTTCCTCGACTACTACGCCACCGGCAAGCTCAATGTCGACGTGGCCGCCACCGTGGTCAGCGGCATCGGCGCTGGCTGCGAACTGGCCGGCTGCTCCCTGGTCGGCGGCGAGACCGCCGAGATGCCCGGCATGTACGAAGGCGAAGACTACGACCTGGCCGGTTTCTGCGTCGGCGTGGTGGAGAAGGCCGAGATCATCGATGGCTCGAAAGTCGCCACCGGCGACGCCCTGATCGCCCTGCCCTCCTCGGGCCCGCACTCCAACGGCTACTCGCTGATCCGCAAGATCATCGAGGTTTCCGGCGCCGACATCACCAAGGTCCAGCTGGGCGGCCAACCACTGACCGAACTGCTGATGGCGCCAACCCGCATCTACGTCAAGCCGCTGCTCAAGCTGATCAAGGATACCGGCGCGGTCAAGGCCATGGCCCACATCACCGGCGGCGGCCTGCTCGACAACATCCCGCGCGTGCTGCCGACCGGCGCCCAGGCGCTGATCGACGTAGCCAGCTGGACCCGCCCGGCGGTGTTCGACTGGCTGCAGGAGCAGGGCAACGTCGATGAGCACGAGATGCACCGCGTGCTCAACTGCGGCGTCGGCATGGTCATCTGCGTGGCCCAGGATCAGGTCGAGGTCGCCCTCAAGACCCTCGCCGAAGCTGGCGAACAGCCCTGGGTGATCGGCCAGATCGGCGCCGCCGCCGAAGGCGCCGAGCGCGTCGTGCTGAACAACCTGAAAAGCCACTGATGCCGAACGCCTGCAATGTAGTGGTGCTGATCTCCGGCTCCGGCAGCAATCTGCAGGCGCTGATCGACAGCAGCGCCGCAGCCGACAACCCGGCACGGATCCGCGCGGTGATTTCCAACCGCGCCGATGCCTATGGCCTGCAGCGCGCCAAGGCCGCCGGCATCGACACCCGGGTGCTCGACCACAAGGCCTTCGAGGGCCGCGATGCCTTCGATGCGGCGCTGATCGAGGCCATCGACGCCTTCGCCCCGGACCTGGTGGTGCTGGCCGGCTTCATGCGCATCCTCACCCCAGGCTTCGTCCGCCACTACGCCGGCCGCCTGCTGAATATCCACCCCTCGCTGCTGCCCCGGTACAAGGGCCTGCATACCCATCAGCGGGCGCTGGAAGCAGGCGACCGCGAGCATGGCTGCAGCGTGCACTTCGTCACCGAGGAACTCGATGGCGGCCCGTTGGTCGTACAAGCCGTGATCCCGATTCAGCCAGGCGACTCGCTGGACAGCCTGGCGCAACGGGTACACCAACAGGAGCATTCGATCTATCCGCTGGCCGTGCGCTGGTTCGCCGAAGGCCGCTTGCGCCTGAGCGAACAGGGCGCAATGCTCGACGGCCAAGCCTTGCCGAGCACCGGTCAGCTGATCCGAACCTAGGAGAAACCATGCGTCGCGCCCTACTGTTAGCCCTCGCACTGCTCAGCCTGCCGGCCCTGGCCGACACGCTGAAGCCGTTCTCCGCCAGCTACACCGCCGACTGGAAGCAGGTGCCGATCAGCGGCACCGCCGAACGCAGCCTGCAGCGTCTCGACGGCGACCGCTGGCAGCTCAGCTTCGAGGCCTCGATGCTGGTCGCCAGCCTCACCGAGCAAAGCACCTTTCGCCTGGACAACGATGCCTTCCTGCCCCTGACCTATCGCTACGAACGCAGCGGCCTGGGCAAGGGCAAGGAAGTCGAGCAGGACTTCGACTGGAGCACCAAACAGGTGCTGGGCAACGACCGCGGCACGGCCGTGCGTTTCCCGCTCAATCGCGGCCTGCAGGACAAGTCGACCTACCAGCTGGTTCTGCAGCATGACGTGGCGGCCGGCAAGAAGAGCATGAGCTACCAGGTGGTCGATGGCGACGAGATCGAGGTCTACGACTTTCGCGTGCTCGGCGAGGAAGCGGTGCGCACCAAGGCCGGCCTGATCGACGCGATCAAGGTCGAGCGGGTACGCGACCCGACCCAGAGCAAACGCAAGACCATCCTCTGGTTCGCCAAGGATTGGGGCCACCTGCTGGTGCGCCTGCACCAGGTGGAAAAGGACGGCAAGGAATACCAGATCATGCTCAAGGACGGCACGGTCGAGGGCAAGCCGGTGCAAGGTCGTCGTGACTGAAGTGGATCGGACATGAAAAAGCCGGGCGCTGCCCGGCTTTTTCATGTCCGCGGACTTACCACATCAGGTCGTCCGGCACCTGGTAGGCGGCGTAGGGATCGTCGGCATCCGGCGCCTCGGTCGGCGTGTTGAGCAGGACGATGCGGCGCTCGTCGCGCTGCTGAATCTTCAACGCCGCCTCGCGCGGGATCACCTCGTAGCCGCCGCCGTGACGTACGATGGCCAGCGAGCCGCTGCTGAGCTTGTCGCGCATCAGCTTGTTCACCGAGAGACGCTTGACCTTCTTGTCGTCGACGAAGTTGTAGTAGTCCTCGGTGGTCAGCTTGGGCAAGCGGGACACCTCGATCAGCTGCTTGATCTGGGCGGCGCGGGCCTTCTGCTCGGCCTTTTCCTGCTGCTGGCGGTTGAGTTCCTGATCGCGGGCCAGCTTCTCGGCCATGGCCTGCTGGGCGACGAGCTTCTGCGATTCGTCCTTCTCGGCCTGGCCCTTGTGCTCCAGGCGCTTCTGCTTCTGCTTTTCTTTACTGACCTGCTTGGCCTGCTTCTCGTTGACCAGTCCGGCCTTGAGCAGCTGCTCGCGTAGTGAAAGAGCCATAACGTACCTATCCCCAAAAAATCAGTGGCAGCAACTTCTATCCACGTAGGTCCTGTTGCCATTTGTATGGATGCCGCAACAGCCGCCTGGACAGGCTGTTCGCCGCCTCCCGCCTAGTCATCCAGGCTTGCCGGATCTTCCAGCTTCTTGGCCTGCCCCCAGAACGCATCCAGTTCCTCCAGGGTGCAATCTTCCATGGCCCGCCCCGCTTCACGCAATGCCTGTTCGATAAAGCGGAAACGCCGCTCGAACTTGGCGTTGGCCGCGCGCAGGGCCGACTCCGGATCGACGCGCAGGTGGCGGGCCAGATTGGTCACCGCAAACAACAGGTCACCGATCTCCTGCGCCACCGCCTCGGGGTCATTTTCGCTCATCGCCTCGAGCACTTCATCCAGCTCTTCGCGCACCTTGTCCACCACCGGCAGGGCTGCCGGCCAGTCGAAACCGACCTGGGCCGCACGTTTCTGCAGCTTGCAGGCCCGACTCAAGGCCGGCAGGGCCACCGGCACATCGTCGAGCAACGACAGCTGCTCCGGCACGGCGGCCTTGGCCGACCGCTCCTGGGCCTTCAACTCCTCCCAGCGCTGCTTGACCGCCGCTTCTTCCAGGCGCGCCTGGTCGGGTGCGCCATAGAGATCACCACCGACGAACACGTGCGGATGCCGGCGAATCAGCTTGGCCGTGATGCCATCGACCACCTGGGCGAATTCGAAACGTCCTTCCTCGCGCGCCAACTGGCTGTAATAGACCACCTGAAACAGCAGGTCGCCCAGCTCGCCGGGGAGGTGATCAAAGTCGCCGCGCTCGATGGCATCGGCCACCTCGTAGGCCTCCTCGATGGTGTAGGGCACGATGCTCGCGTAGGACTGTTTCAGGTCCCACGGGCAGCCATGCGCCGGGTCGCGCAGACGGGCCATCAGGTACAGCAGGTCGTCGAGTTGGTACATGGCAATCAACCTAAGATGGGCGAGGCCGCTCAGGCGGGCCGGTTACGGCGCGCCTCGATGATGTTGGGCAACTGCGAGATCCGCCCGAGCAGGCGCCCCAGGGCATCCAGGCCGGGAATCTCGACCGTGATCGACATGGTCGCGGTGTTGTCTTCCTTGTTCGAGTGGGTGTTGACCGCCAGCACGTTGAGCTTCTCGTTGAGCAGCACCTGGGTCACGTCACGCAGCAGCCCGGAGCGGTCATAGGCACGAATGACCACATCCACCGGGTAGGTCTGCACCGGCACCGGCCCCCAGTTGACCTGGATGATCCGCTCCGGCTCGCGGCCGGCCAGTTGCAGCACCGACGCGCAGTCCTGGCGGTGGATGCTGACCCCGCGGCCGAGGGTGATGTAGCCGACGATCGGATCGCCCGGCAGCGGCTTGCAGCAACCGGCCATCTGCGTCAGCAGGTTGCCGACCCCCTGGATCTGGATATCGCCGCGCTTGCCCGGCCGGAAGCCCTGGGCCTTGCGCGGAATCAGTTCGAGCTGCTCGCTGCCACGCTCCGGCTCGACCAGCTGCTGGGCCAGGTTGACCAGATGAGCCAGGCGCAGATCGCCGGCGCCGAGGCTGGCGAACAGGTCTTCGGCGTTCTTCAGGTTGGCCTTCTCGGCCAGCTTGTCGAAATCCACATGGGGCAGGGCCAGACGCGCCAGCTCGCGCTCGAGCATAGCCTTGCCGGCGGCGACGTTCTGGTCGCGGTCCTGCAACTTGAACCAGTGGACGATCTTCGCCCGCGCCCGCGAGGTGGTGACATAGCCGAGGTTGGGGTTCAGCCAGTCGCGACTCGGCGTACCGTGCTTGCTGGTGATGATCTCGACCTGCTCGCCGGTCTGCAGGCTGTAGTTGAGCGGCACGATGCGCCCGTTGATCTTGGCGCCGCGGCAGTTGTGGCCGATCTCGGTGTGCACCCGGTAGGCGAAGTCCAGCGGCGTGGCGCCCTTGGGCAGGTCGATGGCGTGGCCGTCCGGGGTGAACACGTAGACCCGGTCCGGCTCGATATCGACGCGCAGCTGCTCGGCCAGGCCGCCGATGTCGCCCAGTTCTTCGTGCCACTCGAGCACCTGGCGCAACCAGGAGATCTTCTCCTCGTAGTGGTTGGAACTAGACTTGACGTCGGTGCCCTTGTAGCGCCAGTGCGCACACACCCCCAGCTCGGCTTCCTCGTGCATGGCATGGGTGCGGATCTGCACCTCCAGCACCTTGCCCTCCGGCCCGAGCACCGCGGTGTGCAGCGAGCGGTAGCCGTTCTCCTTGGGGTTGGCGATGTAGTCGTCGAACTCCTTGGGAATATGCCGCCACAGGGTGTGAACTATCCCTAAGGCCGTGTAGCAGTCGCGCACCTGCGGCACCAGCACGCGCACCGCGCGCACGTCATAGATCTGGCTGAACTGCAGGCCCTTCTTCTGCATCTTTCGCCAGATCGAATAGATGTGCTTGGCGCGGCCACTGATGTCGGCCTTGATCCCGGTGGCCTCGAGCTCCTCGCGCAGATGGTTCATCACATCGTTGATGTACTGCTCGCGATCCAGCCGGCGTTCGTGCAGCAGCTTGGCGATCTGCTTGTACTGCTCGGGCTCCAGGTAGCGGAAGGACAGGTCCTCCAGCTCCCACTTGATATGGCCGATACCCAGGCGATGGGCCAGCGGCGCATAGATGTCGAATACCTCGCGGGCCACGCGCTGGCGCTTCTCGTCGTCCGCCTCCTTGATCGCGCGGATCGCGCAGGTACGCTCGGCCAGCTTGATCAGGGCCACGCGCACGTCGTCGACCATGGCCACCAGCATCTTGCGCAGGTTCTCGACCTGGGCCTGGGAGCCGAGCACCAGCGAGTCGCGCGGATTGAGGCTGGCGCTGATCGCCGCCATGCGCAGCACACCGTCGATCAGCTTGGCCACCACCGGACCGAAGCGCTGATGCACCGCCGCCAGGGTCACCTTGCCTTCGCGCACGCCGCGGTAGATCACCGCCGCCACCAGGGAGTCCTGGTCGAGCTTGAGATCGGCGAGGATCTCGGCGATCTCCAGACCGGCACGAAAGCTGGAAGCCCCCTCCGACCAGAGATTCTGCGCGGCGTTGGCCTGCTGCTCGGCTTCGCGGGCGAACTCGCAGGCGTCCAGCAGCGCGTCGTGCTCCAGCGCCGGATCGACACTGAGCACGTGCGCCAGCCAGGCCTCGAGGTTGATGCTGCCGTCGTCGTTGATCGGCTGATGCGCTCTCACCTGAACCATCTTGCTTACCTTCCCTACGGCACGCTCTGGGCGTACCGAACAGTCGCCGGCCTTCTTCGGGCCAGTCGGTTGAACCACCAAAGGCGCACTCCTTGTGCCCCTTGCGAACCCTAGATGGGGGCGCCGCGCCACGAACCCAAGCGTTCCCGGCAACCGGCCCCGCCCCGGGCGTTAGGCCCGGGGCTTGTCATTCACTGCCTGGCGAACAACGCCATGGCCTCGACATGTGCCGTCTGCGGGAACATGTCGAGAATGCCGGCCTTGACCAGCCGGTAACCCTGCGCCTGCAACTCGGCGCTGTCACGCGCCAGGGTGGCCGGATTGCACGAGACATAGACCAGCCGGCTGGCACCCAGACGCCCCATCTGCCTGACCGCGGACAAGGCGCCATCGCGCGGCGGATCGAGCAGTACCGCGTCGAAGCCACCCTGCGCCCAGCCGGCCTCGGCCAGCGGGTTGGACAGGTCGGCCTGGAAAAAGTGCAGGTTGCCCAGGCCGTTGTTCTCGGCATTCTGCGCGGCGCGCTCGACCATCGCCTGCACCCCTTCGACTGCCACCACCTCGCGCACCCGCAGGGCCAGCGGCAAGGCGAAATTGCCCAGGCCGCAGAACAGGTCCAGCACCCGCTCATTCGCCTGCGGTGCCAACCAGTCTAGCGCCTGGGCGACCATTGCCTCGTTGACCGGCGCATTGACCTGGACGAAATCGCCCGGACGGTAATCCAGTTGCAAATCCCAGGCCGCCAGCTGATAGCCGAGGCGCTGGACCGGATCGTAGGGCTGCGGCTGGCCACCGCCGTGCAGCCAGAGCTGCACCTGCCGGGCCACGCAGAAGGCCTGCAGACGGGCCAGGTCTGCCTCGCCCAGCGGCGCCGTATGGCGCACCAACAGGGCGCTGGCCGTGCCATGAAACAGCTCGACATGGCCGATGGCCTGGGGCGTGACCAAGCCACGCAACAATTCGGGCAGGGCGCGCAGAATCGGCTGCAACGGCGGCACCAGCACCGGACAGTCGTCGATGGCGACGATGTCCTGGCTGGCCGCGGCGCGAAAGCCGACCTCCAGGCGCTGACCTTTGCCATCCCAGCGCACGGCGATGCGCGCACGGCGGCGATAGGCGAACTCCGGGCCGGTCAGGGGCGCGGCCCATTGTTCGGGCTGGATGCCCGCCAGGCGCTGCAACTGCTCCTCGAGCATGCGCTGCTTGAACGCCAGCTGATCGGCATGCGTCATATGCTGCACGCTGCAGCCGCCACAACGGCGAGCATGGGCACAGGGCTCGGCACGCCGCTGGGCACTGGCGCTGAGAATCCGCTCGCAACGCGCCTCGACCACCTGGCTGCGCGCCGCCAGCACCCGCGCCTCGACCTGCTCACCGGGCAAGGCACCGGCGACGAACCAGGTGCGTCCGTCGACGAAGCCTATCCCGCGACCGTCATTGGCCAGTCGCTGGATATCCAGCCGCTGCTTCTTGCCCACCGGCACCTGCGTGGCGCGCGCGCCGCCGCTGGGCTGGAAGCGCAATCCCCCCTGCTTCCTGGCCATCAGTCGTGCGGCGTGTCGTACACGCCCGTGGACAGGTAGCGGTCACCGCGGTCGCAGATGATGGCCACCATCACGGCATTCTCGACCTCCTCGGACAGGCGCAGCATGGCGGCCACCGCGCCCCCGGAGGAGACCCCGCAGAAAATGCCTTCTTCGCGGGCCAGACGGCGCATCACGTCCTCGGCCTCGCGTTGGGCCATGTCGATGATGCGGTCGACGCGATCGGCCTGGTAGATCTTCGGCAGGTACTCCTCGGGCCAGCGGCGAATGCCCGGGATCGAGGCGCCTTCCATCGGCTGCAGGCCGACGATCTGCACCTGGGGATTCTGCTCCTTGAGATAGCGCGACACGCCCATGATGGTGCCGGTGGTGCCCATCGAGCTGATGAAGTGGGTGATCTGGCCCTGGGTCTGACGCCAGATCTCCGGGCCGGTGCCGGTGTAGTGCGCTTCGGGATTGTCACAGTTGCCGAACTGGTCGAGCACCTTGCCACGGCCGCCGCGCTGCAGGCTGTCGGCCAGGTCCCGCGCCCCTTCCATGCCGTCTTCGCTGGACACCAGCACCAGTTCGGCGCCATAGGCGGTCATCGCCGCCTTGCGTTCGGCGGTGGAGTTGTCCGGCATGATCAGGATCATCTTGTAGCCCTTGATCGCCGCCGCCATCGCCAGGGCGATGCCGGTGTTGCCCGAGGTGGCCTCGATCAGGGTGTCGCCGGGCCGGATGTCGCCACGCAGCTCGGCGCGGGTGATCATCGACAGCGCCGGGCGATCCTTCACCGAGCCGGCCGGGTTGTTGCCCTCCAGCTTCAACAGCAGGGTGTTGGAGGTGTTCCCGGGCAAGCGCTGCAAACGCACCAGCGGGGTGTTGCCGACGCAATCGGCAATGGTCGGAAAGTGCAGGGTCATGGCGTCGATCGAGTCCGGACGGCAACAAGGGGCACCTATGATAACGGCAAACCGGCGGCAGCCATAACCGCCGCGCGACAGTCGCAAGCCGGCGTGCCGGCAATGCGCACTGCCCCTGTTACTGCGCGCAGGCCAGCCGCTACACTGCGGCCCTGAAACCAGTGAATCGGCGCCATGGGAGAACGGCTGTGTTCAAGGATCTAGGCATCAAAGGCCGTGTACTGCTGCTTACCCTGCTGCCGACCAGCCTGCTGGCCCTGGTCCTCGGTGGCTATTTCACCTGGATGCAGCTTTCTGGCCTGCAGGCGCAACTGCTGCAGCGCGGGCAGATGATCACCGAACAGCTGGCGCCCCTGGCGGCGCCGGCCCTGTTGCGCGACAACGGCGCGCTGCTCCAGCACATCGCCACCCAAGCCCTGGAACAGGCCGATGTGCGCGCCGTCAGCTTTCTCGACGCCGAACGCAAGGCCCTGGCCCATGCCGGCCCGAGCATGCTCAACCCGGCCCCCGACGGAGGCGACAGGCTGCCGGCGCAGCGCCGCAATCAGGATGCCACGCGCTTTCTGCTGCCGGTGTTCGAGCGCCACCTGAGCCTGACCGGCAAGCCGTTCAAGCAACCCGGCAACCGCCTGCTCGGCTGGGTCGAGCTGGAACTGACCCACCACAGCACCCTGCTCAGCGGCTACCGCAGCCTGTTCGCCAGCCTGCTGCTGATCGTCACCGGGCTGATCGTCACCGCCCTGCTGGCCATGCGCATGAGCCGCAGCATCAACGACCCGCTGCGACGCATCAAGCACGGCGTCGCCCAGCTCAAGGAGGGCCAGCTGACCACTCGCCTGCCGCCACTGGGCAGCCATGAGCTGGACGAACTGGCATCGGGCATCAACCGCATGGCCGAGACCCTGCAGAACGCCCAGGAAGAGCTGCAGCACAGCATCGACCAGGCCACCGAAGACGTGCGGCAGAACCTGGAGACCATCGAGATCCAGAACATCGAGCTGGACTTCGCCCGCAAGGAGGCCCTGGAGGCCAGCCGCATCAAGTCCGAATTCCTGGCCAACATGAGCCACGAGATCCGCACCCCGCTCAACGGCATTCTCGGCTTCACCAACCTGCTGCAGAAAAGCGAGCTGACCCCGCGCCAGCAGGACTACCTGGGCACCATCGAGAAGTCCGCCGACAGCCTGCTGGGGATCATCAACGAGGTGCTCGACTTCTCCAAGATCGAGGCCGGCAAGCTGATCCTGGAAAGCATCCCGTTCAACCTGCGCGACCTGCTTCAGGACACCCTGACCATCCTCGCCCCGGCCGCCCACGAGAAGCGCCTGGAGCTGCTCAGCCTGATCTACCGCGACACCCCGCGCACCCTGGTCGGCGACCCGCTGCGACTCAAACAGGTGCTGACCAACCTGGTCAGCAACGCGATCAAGTTCACCCGCGAGGGCAGCATCGTCCTGCGCGCCATGCTCGAGGACGAAAGCAGCGACCGTGCCCAGTTGCGCATCAGTGTGCGCGACACCGGCATCGGCCTGTCCGAGGAGGACCTGCGCGCCCTGTTCCAGGCCTTCAGCCAGGCCGACAACTCGCTGACCCGGCAAGCCGGCGGCACCGGCCTGGGCCTGGTGATCTCCAAGCGCCTGATCGAACAGATGGGCGGCGAGATCGGCGTCGACAGCACCCCCGGCGAAGGCTCGGAATTCTGGGTCAGCCTGAGCCTGCCGAAAGCCCGCGACGACGTCGAGGACCTGCCCCAACCACCCCTGCTCGGCTGCCGCGCGGCGCTGCTGGAAGGTCACGAGCTGTCACGCCAGGCCCTGCAGCACCAGCTGGAAGACTGCGGCCTGCTGGCCAGCAGCCATGCCGATCTCGACGGCCTGCTCGAGGCAGTCACGGCCGCCCACCACAGCGCGCAGCCGATCAGGCTCGCCGTGCTCGGCGTCACCGCCCATCAACTGCCACCGGAACGCCTCGGCCAGCGCGTCTGGGAGCTGGAGCGCCTGGCCTGCAAGACCGTGGTGCTCTGCCCGACCACCGAGCAGATGCTCTATCAGGACGTACTGCCCGACGCCCACAGCCAGCTGCAGGCCAAGCCGGCCTGCACGCGCAAGCTGCAGCGCACCCTGAGCGACTTGATCAGCCCACGCCAGCTGCGCAGCGAAGCCAGCCAACCGACCCCCAGCCGCCCCCCGCGCATTCTCTGCGTCGACGACAATCCGGCCAACCTACTGCTGGTACAGACCCTGCTCGACGACATGGGCGCCACCGTCACCACCGCATCCAGTGGCCATGAGGCCCTGGAAAAGGCCCGCCAGGAAAGCTTCGACCTGATCCTCATGGATATCCAGATGCCCGGCATGGATGGCCGCCAGAGCACCGAGGCGATCCGCCAGTGGGAGCGCGAGAACGGCCAGCCGCCCGTGCCGATCGTCGCCCTCACCGCCCACGCCCTGGCCAACGAGAAGCGCGCCCTGCTGCAGAGCGGTCTCGACGACTACCTGACCAAACCCATCGGCGAACGCCAGCTGGCCCAGACGGTACTCAAGTGGACGGGCCTGGCGCTGCGCAATCAGGTACCAGAGCGCGGCGCCGAGCACAGCGAAGCCGGCAACGGGCTCAAGGTGCTGGACGCCGAAGAAGGACTGCGCCTGGCCGCCGGCAAGGCCGACCTGGCCGCCGACATGCTGAGCATGCTGTTGGCCGGCCTGGAGGGTGACCGCCAGTCCATTCGCCAGGCGCGCCAAAGCGGCGATCACAACGCGCTGATCGAGCGGGTCCATCGCCTGCATGGCGCCACCCGCTATTGCGGCGTGCCGCAGTTGCGCGCGGCCTGCCAGCGCAGCGAAGCCCTGCTCAAGCAGAATGACCCGGCGGCCCGCGATGCCCTGGATGAATTGGACGCGGCCATTGCCCGACTGGCCGGCGAAGCGGCGCAGAGCCTGGTGGAATAGCCGCAAGGCCCGCTTCTGCTGGTGGCTGGCGCAGCCGCCTAGGCTAGAATGGCGGCCTTTGTGGAGGAATCATGGCCGAACACGATTTTCGTTACACCCTGCTCAACCCCGAACACACCCTGATCGAGTGCCGCGCCCTGGCGGCCGGCCGTTATCAGGTCACCGGCAACGGCGGCTCGATCCACAGCGGTGACAGCCTGCTGGTGACCCTCAAGGGCAGTCGCGACCTGAGCATGCGCCTGCTGGTGGACAAGGTTCGCCACCTGATCAACCCGCCCGGCCAGTGGGTCGCCGTCGCCCACGGTCCGGCCTTCGGCGAGCTGGCGATCTTCAACTGGCAGGTACGCTGCGACGGCTGCGCCACCGAGCTGGACTTCGAGTTCGCGGTCGACGCCAGCCTCGGCAAGAAGGCCCAGGCGCCCGCCGCCGAAGCGCGCATTCAGACGCTGGGCTGGAGCAGCAGCAACGGCCGGCATTGCTGCCCCAACTGCCAGAAGGCCCCGGCATGAAACGCGCCCTGCCCCTGTGCCTGCTCGGCGCCAGCCTGCTGGGCTGCGCCAGCGCTCCCGTGCAACTGGAAACCGAACGCACCTACCAGGTGGAATGGATCGGCGAGCGGCCGTTGATCGACAACAGCCACCTGAGCATCACCCTCGGCGAGGATGGCCGGGCCTATGGCAACGCCGGCTGCAACCACTGGTTCGCCGGCTACACCCTGAGCGGCGACAGGCTCAGCTTCGGCGCCGCCGGCAGCACCCGCAAGCTCTGTGCCCCGGCGCTGATGGAACAGGAAGCACGCTTTCTCGACGGCCTCGGCAAGGTGCAGCGCTGGGACGTCTCGCCGCTCGACCAGCTGCGCCTGTGGCCCGCCACGGGCAAGCCGCTGCGGCTCTGGCCCGAGGAAGGCTGAGCCCCGACTGCATTGCCGGCGCGAACGCGCGCCTAGCGTGCGAACAGCTCCAACTGTTCATGCCGGCCGCGCAGATCGTGCAGGCGCACACCGACCCCCAACAGGCGCACCGGCTTGTTGCCACGGGCGAAGGCCGCGCCCAGCAACGACTGGTAGCTGGCCAGGTCGAACCCGGCGCCGGCCTGCTCCAGGGTGGTCTGGGTGAAATCGTGGAACTTGATCTTGACCAGGGGCTTGTCCGGCCGGTAACTGGCATCGAGCCGCGCCATGCGTCGCGCCAGCTCTTCCAGCAGCTGTGGCAGCTGCGCCTGACAGCTGGCCAGGTCTGGCAGATCCTGCTCGTAGGTGGTCTCCACGCTGACCGTCTGACGACGGCTGTCGGTCTGCACCGCGCGCTCATCGATACCGCGGGCCAGCCCCCACAGGCGCTCGCCGAAACCACCGAACTCACGCACCAGGGCCAGCTTGTTCCAGTCGCGCAACTGCAGACAGGTGCGAATCCCCAGGCGCCCCAGCTTCTCGGCGGTCACCTTGCCGACGCCGTGCAACTTGTTCACCGGCAACTCGGCGACAAAGGCCTCGACCTCGTCCGGCGTGATCACGAACAGACCATCGGGTTTCTTCCAGTCACTGGCTATCTTGGCCAGAAACTTGTTCGGCGCCACCCCCGCCGACACGGTGATATGCAGCTGCTGCAGCACCCGTCGCCGAATGTCGCGGGCGATACGCGTGGCGCTACCGGCAAAGTGCGGGCTGTCGGAGACATCCAGATAAGCCTCATCCAGCGACAGCGGCTCGATCAGCTCGGTGTAGTCGCGGAAGATCGCCTGGATCTCCCGCGATACCGCCTTGTAGGCCTCTATTCGCGGCTTGACGATCAGCAGATCCGGACACAGCTTCAGCGCATGCCCGGAGGCCATCGCCGAGCGCACGCCATAGGCGCGGGCCTCGTAGTTGCAGGTGGCAATCACCCCACGACGATCCGCCGAGCCGCCCACAGCCAGGGGCTTGCCGGCCAGGCTCGGATCGTCGCGCATCTCGATGGCGGCATAGAAGCAGTCGCAGTCGACGTGGATGATTTTTCTGACGGTCATAATATGCAACCCCGCGGGTGCCGACGCACCGACGCACCGACGCACCGACGCAAAGAACACAGGGTCGCCGTTATCCATAAAGGCCTGGTGGCGCAGAATAACCACCGGCGTGGCAGCCGCCAATAGCCTGCACGGTGCCGCCGGCCCTTGCAGCGGGTCCAGGCGCGCCGTGGCGATCGGCTCAGCAAGGAACGCGGCCGCCCCCAGGGCTCCACCCGAAACAGAATTCGATAAATATCGGCGCCCGCGGATTGCTTCGCCGCTCGCCGCAATGCGCTGCAGGCCCCATTGCGCCTGGCCTGGCGCCGCCCTTGGGGCTGGCGTGGAACGCTAAGCGCCTGAACACAAAACAGTTTTTCCACAACCAAGGATTGACAGCGAGCCTTATAGCGGTAGAATTGGCGTCGCGGGATGGAGCAGTCTGGTAGCTCGTCGGGCTCATAACCCGAAGGTCGTAGGTTCAAATCCTGCTCCCGCAACCAGTTATCCAAAAAAGGCCACTCAATCGAGTGGCCTTTTTTGTTTGCGCCCGGATCAACGATTTAAGTATTTGATTGAGAAACACAAATCGATTGACAACTACCGGCTTATGGATAGAATGGCGGCCGCGGGATGGAGCAGTCTGGTAGCTCGTCGGGCTCATAACCCGAAGGTCGTAGGTTCAAATCCTGCTCCCGCAACCAGTTATCCAAAAAAGGCCACTCAATCGAGTGGCCTTTTTTGTGTGCGCAGCTTTGTGCGCAGCTTGCTGCCCCCCCCCTCGACAGGCCTGCGCCGGTCAGTCGCGACGCGACGGCGACAGCAACTCGATCTTGTAGCCATCCGGATCCTCGACGAAGGCCAGGATGCTGCTGCCGTGCTTCATCGGCCCCGGCTCGCGGGTGATCTTGCCGCCGCGGGCGCGAATGTCTTCGCAAGCCTTGTAGACGTCGGCGACCTCCAGGGCGATATGACCGTAGCCGGTGCCCAGGTCGTAGCTGTCGACGCCCCAGTTGTGGGTCAGTTCGATCACGCTGTTGTGCGCCTCGTCGCCATAGCCGACGAAGGCCAGGGTGAACTGGCCATCCGGATAGTCCTTGCGACGCAACAGGGTCATGCCCAACACGTCGATGTAGAAGGCGATGGATTTATCCAGATCGCCCACGCGCAGCATGGTATGCAGCAGTCTCATCGAATCTCTCCTTGTCCGTGGCCCGCCGTGCGGGCCTGAAAATGCAGACCCCGGCGCGTGGCCGGGGTCTTGTGTCAGGCTCGAGCGCTCCGACGCTATCAGAGCAGCTGGCGGCCCTTGTTCGCGGCGATGCGCATGCGCAGCGCGTTGAGCTTAATGAAGCCCGCGGCATCCTGCTGATTGTAGGCGCCGGCGTCGTCCTCGAAGGTGGCGATGGTGGCATCGAACAGCGAGTCGTCGGACTTGCGGCCGACCACGATGACATTGCCCTTGTACAGCTTCAGGCGCACCACGCCGTTCACGCTGACCTGGGAAGCGTCGATCATCTGCTGCAGCATCAGACGCTCCGGGCTCCACCAGAAACCGTTGTAGATCAGACTGGCGTACTTGGGCATCAGCTCGTCTTTCAGGTGAGCGACTTCGCGGTCGAGGGTGATCGACTCGATGGCGCGGTGGCCCTTGAGCATGATGGTGCCACCGGGGGTCTCGTAGCAGCCGCGCGACTTCATGCCGACGAAGCGGTTCTCGACGATGTCCAGACGACCGATGCCGTTCTCGCCGCCGATGCGGTTGAGCTCGGCCAGCACGGTGGCCGGGGTCATGTCCTTGCCGTCGATGGCGACGATGTCACCGGCGCGGTAGGTCAGCTCGATGTAGGTGGGGGTGTCCGGCGCCGCTTCCGGCGACTTGGTCCAGCGCCACATGTCTTCTTCGTGCTCGGTCCAGGTGTCTTCCAGCACGCCGCCTTCATAGGAGATGTGCAGCAGGTTGGCATCCATGGAGTACGGCGACTTCTTCTTGCCATGGCGCTCGATCGGGATGGCGTGCTTCTCGGCATAGTCCATCAGCTTCTCGCGGGACATCAGGTCCCACTCGCGCCAGGGGGCGATGACCTTGACGCCCGGCTTGAGCGCATAGGCGCCCAGCTCGAAGCGCACCTGGTCGTTGCCCTTGCCGGTGGCACCATGGGAGATGGCGTCGGCGCCGGTTTCGTTGGCGATCTCGATCAGGCGCTTGGCGATCAGCGGGCGGGCGATGGAGGTGCCCAGCAGGTACTCGCCTTCATAGATGGTGTTGGCGCGGAACATCGGGTAGACGAAGTCGCGGACGAACTCTTCGCGCAGGTCGTCGATGTAGATTTCCTTGACGCCCATGGCCTTCGCCTTGGCGCGGGCCGGCTCGACTTCTTCACCCTGGCCGAGGTCGGCGGTGAAAGTCACCACCTCGCAGTTATAGGTATCTTGCAGCCACTTGAGGATCACCGAAGTGTCCAGGCCACCGGAATATGCCAGGACTACCTTGTTTACGTCGGCCATGCCAATCAACTCCACGGGGTTGTTCGGGAAAACCCGTGATTCTACTGCCCGCGCCGAACGATTTACAGGGGCGCGACAGCTTATGACGACGAAGCGACGGCTTCTTTCAGCACGGCGACACTCAGGAGCCGGTCGGCGCCTACAGTACTTCACCCTCGGCAGGCGACTCGGGGACCCGATCCAGGCGCACGGTGACCCGGCGATTCTTGGCCCGATTGGCGGCGCTGTTGTTCGGCACCAGCGGATAGCGCTCGCCATGAAAGCGCAGAGTGACCTGCTCGGCCGGTACCCCATTGGCCTTGAGGTAGTCCATCACCGCCAGCGCCCGACGCCGGGACAGGTCGCGGTTGGTCAGGCGGTTGCCGCTGTTGTCGGCATGCCCGTCGAGCTGGATCCGGTTGACGCTGGGGTCGGCCTTGAGAAACTCGAGGATGATGTCCAGCTTGGCCTGGGCCAGGGGCTCCAGGTCGACGCCGCCGCCCGGAAAGCCGATCTGGCTCTGGCGCACCTGGTCGAAGTTGACCGGCAACAGCTTGGCCGTGCAGCCCAGGTAATCGCGATAGGCCTGCTGGAATTTCACCGGCAGCAAGCGCACCTCCAAACGCTCGCCGCCACGCAGGGTATGGTGACGCACCAGCGGACTGCGACCTTCGAGCAAGCCGGTCAGCAAGCGACTGGCCTGCTCCTGGCTGGAGCTGAACGGCACATCCCCCTCGCCCACCCGGACCGAACCCAGGTTGATGTCACCACGCCCCGGTTGCCAGGGAGCCGCGGCCGCCAGCAGGGTCGCCGAACCACTGGCCAGCCAGCGCTCGCGCACCTGCAGGCGGAAGGTTGCCTGCTCGCCGGCACGGCGGACGAACTCGCCGACGCCGAAGTCGGCGACGCTTTGGGACAGACGGCACTCGAACTGGTCGCCCGCAATCTGCCACTGGACGTTTTCCAGGCGAGTCTGAAAGCTGATAGCCCAGGCCGGCAGACACAGCGCCAGACTGGCGATCAGGCTGAGCAGGGCGATACATGGCTGGCGCACATCGAGCTCCACTGGATTAACGTCGTTCCCTCGGGGTATCGGTGGGGCGGGAAAAAACTTAAGCGCGTAGTTGCCGGCAAGCCTGCTGGACGCGCATGCGCGCGTGCCCTGACGGGGCTTTTCCGGTAGCATTCCAGGCACGTTTTGCCCGCCTGGAAGCCCCCATGACCGACCGCATCACCCTGCTGCGTCCCGACGACTGGCACATTCACCTGCGCGATGGCGCGGTACTGCCACACACTGTCGCCGATGTGGCGCGCACCTTCGCCCGCGCCATCATCATGCCGAACCTGGTACCGCCGGTACGTACCGCCAGCGAAGCCGACGCCTATCGCCAGCGCATTCTCGCCGCGCGCCCGGCCGGCAGCCGGTTCGAGCCACTGATGGTGCTCTACCTCACCGACCAGACCAGCCCGGCAGACGTGCGCGAGGCCAAGGCCTCGGGCTTCGTCCATGCGGCCAAGCTCTATCCGGCCGGGGCCACCACCAATTCCGACTCGGGCGTTACCGCCCTCGAGAAGATCTTTCCGGCACTCGAGGCCATGGCCGAAGTCGGCCTGCCGCTGCTGGTCCACGGCGAAGTGACGCGTAGCGAGATCGATGTCTTCGATCGCGAGAAATACTTCATCGACGAGCAACTGAGCCGCGTGGTCGAGCGCTTCCCGACCCTCAAGGTGGTGTTCGAGCACATCACCACTCGCGACGCGGTCGAATTCGTCAATGCCGCACCGGCCAATGTCGGCGCCACCATCACCGCCCACCACCTGCTGTACAACCGCAACCACATGCTGGTCGGCGGCATTCGCCCACACTTCTACTGCCTGCCGATCCTCAAGCGCAATCTGCACCAGGAAGCCCTGCTCGACGCCGCCACCGGCGGCAGCGCCAAGTTCTTCCTCGGGACCGACTCGGCCCCCCATGCCAAGCACGCCAAGGAAGCCGCCTGCGGCTGCGCCGGCTGCTACACCGTCTATGCGGCCATCGAGCTGTATGCCGAGGCCTTCGAGCAGCGCAATGCGCTGGACAAGCTGGAGGCCTTCGCCAGCCTGAACGGCCCGGATTTCTATGGCCTGCCGCGCAACAGCGAGACCATCACTCTGGTACGCGAAGAATGGACCGCCCCGGCCAGCCTGCCCCTCGGCGAGCACAGCGTGATCCCCCTGCGTGCCGGCGAAAGCCTGCGCTGGCGCCTGCTGGAGAGCCACTCGTGAGCGCCGAACAGTTCGACAACGAGCTCGACAGCCCGAGCAGCGGCGGCTCACGCCATCCCATGGCCGCGCGCTTTCGCGGCTACCTGCCGGTGGTGGTGGACGTGGAAACCGGCGGCTTCAACTGCGCCACCGACGCCCTACTGGAGATCGCCGCCACCACCATCGGCATGGACGAGCAGGGCTTTCTCTTCCCCGAGCACACCCAGTTCTTCCGCATCGAACCCTTCGAGGGCGCCAATATCGAAGCGGCGGCGCTGGAGTTCACCGGGATCAAGCTGGACCATCCACTGCGCATGGCGGTGAGCGAGGAACATGCGCTGACGGAAATCTTCCGCGGCCTGCGCAAATCGCTGAAGGCCAATGGCTGCAAGCGGGCGATCCTGGTCGGGCACAACAGCAGCTTCGACCTGGGCTTTCTCAACGCCGCCGTGGCGCGCTGCGAGATCAAGCGCAACCCCTTCCACCCCTTCTCCAGCTTCGACACCGCCACCCTGGCCGGCCTCGCCTACGGCCAGACCGTACTGGCCCGGGCCTGCCAGGCCGCCGGCATCGAATTCGATGGCAAGGAGGCGCATTCGGCGCGCTACGACACCGAGAAGACCGCCGAGCTGTTCTGCGGCATCGTCAATCGCTGGAAAGAAATGGGCGGCTGGATGGACTTCGACGACTGATCCGACCCAGGCACAAAAAAACCGGCACTTAGCCGGTTTTTTTGTGTCGCGTCGTCGGCCCGTTAGAGGCTGGCGGCGTTCTCGGCCAGGTACTTGGCCACCCCTTCCGGCGAAGCGGTCATGCCACGATCGCCTTTCTTCCAGTTGGCCGGGCAGACCTCGCCATGCTCTTCGGTGAACTGCAGGGCGTCGACCAGGCGCAGTAGTTCGTCCATGTTGCGACCTAGCGGCAGGTCGTTGACGATCTGCGAGCGCACCACGCCGTTGGTGTCGATCAGGAAGGCGCCGCGGAAGGCTACGCCACCTTCGGACTCGACGTCGTAGGCCTTGCAGATCTCATGATTGATGTCGGCGGCCAGGGTGTACTGGACCGGGCCGATGCCGCCCTTGTCCACCGGGGTGTTGCGCCAGGCGTTGTGGGTGAAGTGGGAGTCGATGGACACGCCAATCACTTCGACGTTGCGCGCCTGGAACTCGGGAATGCGGCGATCCAGGGCGATCAGCTCGGACGGGCAGACGAAGGTGAAGTCCAGCGGATAGAAGAACACCAGGCCGTATTTGCCTTCGATCGCCGAGGACAGACTGAAGCTGTCGACGATTTCGCCATTGCCCAGCACGGCGGCGACGTTGAAATCCGGGGCCTTCTTACCTACGAGTACGCTCATTCGATATCTCCTTGCATGCAGAATGCGGCGCGCGTCTTACTCGACTGTAAGGCCATCTGACGACAGCCCGGTGACACAGCCCGCGCCGCACGGCCGGGCATCATACACCGCATTCTTGAGCCCCGCCCACCGCTTTCTGACCCTCGAGTCAGCTCCGCCACCAGGCTCCCGGAGCGACCGTTCATCTGCTTCTTCCGCGCGGCCACCGGCGTGTTTTGACAAGCATTCTCATTAACATTAGTATCTATCTCATCAAGCCACTCCCACGCGACGAGAGTCAACTATGTACGTCTGCCTCTGCGAAGGTGTCACCGACGGTCAAATCCGCGACGCAATCTACGAAGGTTGCTGCAGCTACCGTGATGTCCGCACTACCCTCGGTGTCGGCAGCCAATGTGGCAAGTGTGCCTGCCTGGCCAAGCAGGTAGTGCGCGAGACGTTGAGCGAGGTGCAAAGCAGCCAGGCCGCGCTGGCCTATCCGGCCCACTTCGTCGCCGCCTAGTGCCCGCAACGCCAGCAAGCCGGACCTCGAGTCCGGTTTTTTTTGCCTGAAATTCAAGCGCTTAGGCTCCTAACACGGACGCGAACCGCTTCTATTCGTACTAATTTTCAAATAGATTTCAACAGCTTAGGTTTGACAGACCGGAGTGCTCGGGCCAAGATTTATCGCTAACTCTCCTCGCAAGGCAGCCCAGAACATGAAAGGCGACAAGAAGGTCATCCAGCTTCTGAACAAGATCCTCGGTAACGAGCTGGTCGCGATCAACCAGTACTTCCTGCATGCGCGCATGTACGAGGACTGGGGCCTGAAGAAGCTCGGCGAGCACGAATACCACGAGTCGATCGACGAGATGAAGCATGCGGACAAGCTGGTCAAGCGCATCCTGTTTCTCGAAGGCCTGCCCAACCTGCAGGACTACGGCAAGATCCTGATCGGCGAGCACACCAAGGAGATGCTCGAGTGCGACCTGAAGATCGAGCACAAGGCCCATGTCGACCTGAAAGAGGCGATCGCCTACTGCGAGAGCATCGGCGACTACGCCAGCCGTGAACTGCTGGAAGAAATCCTCTGCTCGGAAGAGGACCACATCGACTGGCTGGAGACCCAGCTCGGCCTGATCGACAAGGTCGGCATGGAAAACTACCTGCAATCGCAGATGGACGACTGAGGCTCAACCAGGCCCAGCACAAACGGGAGCCAGCGGCTCCCGTTCTTTATTGCCGCCGGCCACCAGGCAGACAGAAAAAACCCCGCCTCGGCGGGGTTTTTCGTTGCAGCCTCGGCTCAGGCGTCGGCCTGCTGCACGGCGTTCTTGATCAGGGTCTGCAGCTCGCCCTTCTCGAACATCTCGGCCAGGATGTCGCTGCCACCGACCAGCTCGCCACCGACCCACAGCTGCGGGAAGGTCGGCCAGTTGGCGTACTTCGGCAGGTTGGCGCGGATTTCCGGATTCTGCAGGATGTCGACATAGGCGAACTTCTCGCCACAGGCCATGACCACTTGCGCGGCCTTCGACGAGAAGCCGCACTGCGGGGCATTCGGCGAGCCTTTCATGTACAGCAGAACGGTGTTGTTGGCGATCTGCTCTTTGATGGTTTCGATGATATCCATGGGGCACCTCAGGTCTTAACTTCCCGACTCGGGGTCGGCACTGTGGCCGCATTGTAGCGAAAAGCCGAGCGTAATGCTCGGCCTTGCCGGGAACAAACCCGGGAGCCCGGCAGCCCCGGCGGACGAACCGTTTCGCGGCGCCGCCGGCCAGGTGCCGATCAGGCCGCAGAGACCTCCACCGGCACGCCATTGAGCGCCGCATTGCCGGAGACGCTGTCGAGTTGTCGCTCGTCGGTCAGGTCATTGGCGCTGGCGCCCGGCTGCTCGCTGGCGATCGCCATCTGCACCCCGGGACGCGCATGTCCCCAGCCGTGCGGCAGGCTGACCACCCCGGGCATCATCTCGTCGCTGGCGGCCACTTCCACCTCGATCATGCCGACCCGCGAGCGCACGCGCACACGCTGGCCGTCGGCGATACCACGCCGATCCAGGTCCGCCGGATGCATCAGCAGCTGATGCCGCGGCTTGCCCTTCACCAGGCGGTGGTAGTTGTGCATCCAGGAGTTGTTGCTGCGCACATGGCGACGGCCGATCAGCAGCAACTGGTCGGCCTGCAGCTGTTGCTGCTCGGCAAAGCGTCCTAGGTCGGCCAGCAGCAGGTCGGGAGCGGCCTGCACGACCTGGTTCGGGGTGCGCAGGCGCGCCGCCAGATTGGGCTTGAGCGCGCCCAGATCGATGCCATGGGGATGTTCGCGCAAGGTGGCCAGACTCAGCTTCTGCGCTGCCTGGTCGCCATAGCGCCCGGCGCGCAGGCCGATGTCGATCATTTGCGCCGGCGCCAGGGTCGGCTTCAGCACCGCGCCGGTCCTGGCGGCGAAGGCCTGGGCCAGACCGACGAAGATCTCCCAGTCGTGCAGCGCTCCGTCGGGCTTGGGCAGCACCGCCTCGTTGAAACGGCTGACGTTGCGTATGGCGAAGCTGTTGAAGGTCATGTCGTAGTGATCGTGCTCCAGGGGCGCGGTCGGCGGCAGGATCAGGTCGGCGTAGCGGGTGGTCTCGTTGATATAGGGATCGATGCTGAGCATGAACTCGAGCCCCTCGAGCGCCTGCTCCAGCTGCCGTCCGTTCGGCGTCGACAGCACCGGATTGCCGGCGACGGTGATCAGCGCGCGGATCTGGCCCTCCCCGGGCGTCAGCATCTCCTCGGCCAGGGCCGCCACCGGCAGCTCGCCGGCGTACTCCGGCAACGCGGAAACACGGCTGCGCCAGCGATCGAAGTGGGTGCCGGAACTGGAAGCGGTGATATCGATGGCCGCCTCGGTGCAGAGCGCACCGCCCTCGCGGTCGAGGTTGCCGGTGACCAGATTGATCAACTGCACCAACCACTGGCAGAGGGAGCCGAAGGCCTGGGTGGAGACGCCCATGCGCCCGTAGCACACAGCTTTGTCGGCGCCGGCGAAATCCCGCGCCAGCTGGCGGATGGCCGCGGCCGGCACCCCACAACGCGCGGCCATGGCCTCGGCACTGAAGCCGGCGATGGCCTGGCGCACCGCGTCCAGTCCCTCGACCGGCAGATGGCTGGCGCGGGTCAGGCCCTCCTCGAACAGCGTATTGAGCAGGGCCAGCAGCAGCGCCGCATCCTCGCCCGGACGCACGAACAGGTGCTGATCGGCAATGGCCGCGGTTTCGCTGCGGCGGGGATCGACCACCACCAGTTTGCCGCCACGCGCCTGGATCGCCTTCAGGCGCTTCTCCACGTCCGGCACGGTCATGATGCTGCCATTGGAGGCCAGCGGGTTGCCGCCCAGGATCAGCATGAAGTCGGTGTGGTCGATATCGGGAATCGGCAACAGCATGCCGTGCCCGTACATCAACAGGCTGCTCAGGTGATGGGGAAGCTGGTCGACTGAGGTCGCGGAGAAGCGGCTGCGAGTCTTGAGCAGGCCGAGAAAGTAATTGCTGTGGGTCATCAACCCGTAGTTATGCACGCTGGGGTTGCCGTGGTAGGTGGCGACGGCACTTTGCCCATGGCGCTGCTGGATCTCGCTCAGGCGCTCGGCGACCAAGGCGAAGGCCTCGTCCCAGCCGATGGCCTGCCACTCGCTGTCGACCCGGCGCATCGGCTGGCGCAGGCGGTCGGGGTCGTTCTGGATGTCCTGCAGGGCCACGGCCTTGGGGCAAATATGGCCACGGCTGAAACTGTCCTGGGCATCACCCTTGATCGACAGGATGCGAATGCTGCCGTCGTCTTCCGCCTGGGTCTCGATGTTCAGGCCGCAGATGGCTTCGCAGAGATGGCACGCACGGTGATGGAGGGTCTTGGTCATGGCCTAGCCTCATATTCTTGTTCGAGACGACCGGTCAGGTCGCGTTGCAAAGACTATGGCGGCTGGTGGGGAGCTACGCTAGCAGGGTTCGTCTCATGAATCGGCCAGCATCATGCCAACCGATTCAGTCTTGCAGACAGCCGATTCTTAACGAATCGCGGTCACAGTGCCCTTCTTGCCCGTCACCTTGACGCTGACGGTCTTGTAGACAAAGTAATCCTCGACGTTCACTTCGTAACGCGGTGCGACGATCAGGTCGGCACCCGAAGCGGTAACGGCTTTGTAGGCTGCTGCGGACTTGGCGGAAGCCACCGGGTCGAGACCCAGAGCGAAACCACCTTCGCTGCCACCATAGGTCACGCCATCGGCAAACTGGCTGTCGCCACCCAGCTTGAAGACGTTGAACAGGATGCTCACCGAGGATTGACCGGAGATGGACTCGCCCACTTTCACGTCGGCCTTCAGGTCAGTTTCAACAGTGCCGTTTAGGGGAGCGGTCGGTTGGCTGACGTTCTGGCTGGCACAGCCAGTCAGCAGAGCGAGGGCAGAGAAAGCGGCGGCGTAGGCTACGTGTTTCATGCAAAACTCCTTTGCATAACATTCCATGGATACCCCATTGCGGGGGCAATGCATTGCCTGGAAAAGGCGCGGGCATCCTAGAAGCCCTATCTAGAGCGGGCAAGCATAGAAGTCAGTTTTGTGACATCTCGCACAGGGATATAGGCGATGGCTTACACGACGCCCCTGAGCCTGTGCACGACTGGACGGTTTGCGCCACCTCGTCATTTCCTTATAAGATCGCGCCTTCCCCGTTTC
Source organism: Pseudomonas zhanjiangensis (assembly GCF_041027545.1). Classification (NCBI taxonomy): domain Bacteria; kingdom Pseudomonadati; phylum Pseudomonadota; class Gammaproteobacteria; order Pseudomonadales; family Pseudomonadaceae; genus Pseudomonas; species Pseudomonas zhanjiangensis. The sequence continues at coordinate 56,475 of NZ_JBFTEG010000002.1, forward strand.
GTCGCCCAGTGCGGCTCCCAGCCGCAGGTTCCGCCGTTTCCAAGTCAAACCTGGCCTTTGAACCTGCGCCTGTCGTCAAAAGGTAGTGAACATGAGCGCAAGACACTTTCTCTCGCTGAAGGACTGCACACCACAAGAGCTGGTGAGCCTGATCCGCCGCGGCATCGAGCTGAAGGACTTGCGCAATCGCGGCGTGCTGTTCGAGCCGCTGAAGAACCGCGTGCTGGGGATGATCTTCGAGAAGGCTTCGACCCGTACCCGCCTGTCCTTCGAGGCCGGCATGATCCAGCTGGGCGGGCAGGCGATCTTCCTGTCGCCACGCGACACCCAGCTGGGCCGTGGCGAGCCGATTGCCGACGCCGCCAAGGTCATGTCGCGCATGCTCGATGCGGTGATGATCCGCACCTTCGCCCATAGCAACCTCACCGAATTCGCCGCCAACTCGCGGGTACCGGTGATCAATGGCCTGTCCGATGACCTGCACCCCTGCCAGCTGCTGGCCGACATGCAGACCTACCTGGAACACCGCGGCAATATCGCCGGCAAGACGGTGACCTGGATCGGCGACGGCAACAACATGTGCAATTCCTATATAGAAGCCGCCGAGCAATTCGACTTCCAGCTGCGCGTGGCCTGCCCCGAGGGCTATGAACCCAAGGCCGATCTGGTCGCCCAGGCCGGCGATCGCGTGCAGATCTTCCGCGATCCGCGCGAAGCCGTGGCCGGCGCCCAGTTGGTCACCACCGATGTCTGGGCCTCGATGGGCCAGGAAGAAGAGATCGCCGAACGCCACAGGCTGTTCAAACCCTACCAGGTCGACCGTGAGCTGCTCGATGGCGCCGCCGCGGACGTGCTGTTCCTGCACTGCCTGCCAGCCCACCGTGGCGAGGAAATCAGCCAGGACCTGCTCGACGACCCGCGTTCGGTCGCCTGGGATCAGGCGGAGAACCGCCTGCACGCGCAGAAGGCGCTGCTGGAATTCCTCGTCGAACCAGCCTACCACCACGCATGAGCCAGCCCCTGCTGCTGAACCTGCGCGACCTGAGCTGTGGCTACCATGAGCACAAGGTGGTGCAGGACCTCAATCTGCACCTGAACGCCGGCGATATCGGCTGCCTGCTCGGCCCATCCGGCTGCGGCAAGACCACCACCCTGCGCGCCATCGCCGGTTTCGAGCCGGTGGCCGAAGGGGAGATCCAGCTGGCTGGCGAGGTCATCTCGCGCCCCGGCTTCACCCTGGCACCGGACAAGCGCCGGATCGGCATGGTGTTCCAGGATTACGCGCTGTTCCCGCACCTGACCCTGGCCGAGAACGTCGCGTTCGGCATCCGCAAGCACGCCGACTGCGCGCGCATCACCGACGAACTGCTGGAACTGGTCAAGCTCAGCCACCTGGGCAAGCGCTACCCCCACGAGCTGTCCGGCGGCCAGCAGCAGCGCGTCGCCCTGGCCCGCGCCCTGGCGCCTGAACCGCGGCTGTTGCTGCTCGACGAACCCTTTTCCAACCTCGATGGCGAGTTGCGCCGGCGCCTCAGCCATGAGGTCCGCGACATTCTCAAGAGCCGCGGCACCAGCGCCATCCTGGTCACCCACGACCAGGAAGAAGCCTTCGCCGTCAGCGACCATGTCGGGGTCTTCCACGAAGGCCGGCTGCAGCAGTGGGACACCCCGTTCAACCTCTACCACGAACCCCTGACCCCCTTCGTCGCCAGCTTCATCGGTCAGGGCTACTTCATTCGCGGCCAGTTGCTCAGCCCCGACTCGGTGCAGACCGAGCTCGGCCTGATTCGCGGCAACCGCGCCTACACCTGGCCGGTGGGCAGCGCGGTGGACGTGCTGCTGCGCCCGGACGACATCGTCTACGACCCAGAGGGCGCGCTGCAGGCGCGAATCGTCGGCAAGACCTTCCTCGGCGCGGCCACCCTCTATCGCCTGCAACTGGCCACGGGCAGCCAGCTCGAGGCGATCTTCCCCAGCCACGCCGACCACCAGCCGGGCGAGCATGTCGGCATCCGCGTCGCCGCCGACCACCTGGTGGTGTTCCCGGCCCCCGGCAGCGTCGCCGCCCAGGTCAAACTGGGCGACTCCGGCGTGCGCCGCTGCACCAGCGCCCGCTGAGCGCCGCCGGTACTTCAGTCCTCGTCCAGGTAGAGGCGGCCGCTGGCTACCAGCACCGCCTGACCGGCGATCTTCACCCGCTCGCCGACCAGGCTGCAGTGCAGCTCGCCGCCCCGCGCCGAGCACTGGTAGGCGCTCAGCTCGCGCTTGCCCAGGCGTTCGGCCCAATAAGGGGTGAGGATGCAGTGGGCCGAACCGGTCACCGGATCCTCGTCGATGCCCACACCCGGGGCGAAGTAGCGCGAAACGAAATCGTGGGTACGACCCGGCGCGGTGACGATCACGCCCAAGCCGGGTAGCCGGGCCAAGGCATCGAGGTCCGGGCGACAGTCGCGCACCGCCTGCTCGGAGGCGAGTTCGGCCAACAACTCCTTGCCGCCCCGCACCGACAGCACCGGCTGGCCGAGGATACGCTCGAGCGTTTCGGCCATCGCCGTCTCTTCCAGATACTGCGCGGGAAAATCCAGCACCAGATGGCCTCGTTCGCGGCTGACGCTCAGCGCCCCGGACTGGCAGCTGAAGTCCAGGCGCTCGCCGGGTACGCCGTAGCAGGCGAACAGCACATGGGCGCTGGCCAGGGTGGCATGACCGCACAGTGGCACCTCGCATCTGGGAGTGAACCAGCGGATGCGCCAGGCGCCATCCTCGGCCACCACGAAGGCGGTCTCGGCCTGATTGTGCTCGGCGGCGATCTGCTGCATCAGCCCCTCGGCCAACCAGGCATTGAGGCGGTAGACCACCGCCGGGTTGCCGTGGAAAAGCCGATCGCTGAAGGCGTCCACCTGATGAAATTCCAACTGCATGCTGCGCTCCTGGGCCTGTTCATGGTCCGCCAGCATGCCCGCCGCGCGCGGCGCCGGCCCGGTACAGTGGACGGCAAATGCGCCATCACAGCTGCACGCTTTCAAGGCGTGGCGACCAGCCAAGGTGCAGCGCTCCATCGCAAACCCGTCTTTAAAAGCCAGAAAACCTCCATAAATCAGCCACTTGCCAAATCTGGCACGCCGCCTGCTATGGCCCACCCCGGTCAGCACAACGGCGTGTCTGCCACTCAACCGACAACGACGTCACAGCACCCCGCTCCACCACGGAGACCTGGGCGCCGTGACGTTTTTTTTTGCGTTTTTTGGCCCACAGGAAAGACCGCTATGCGCATGATGAATCTGTCCCTGCTGTCGCTGGCAATCGCCGGCACCATCCTCAGCCACACCGCCGTTGCCGCCGAGGACTTCGCCGACCTGCTGACCCAGGGCAAGCCGATCCTCGATGCCCGCTACCGCTACGAGCACGTCGACCAGGACAACGCCCTCAAGCACGCCAACGCCCAGACCCTGCGCACCCGCGTCGGCTTGCAGAGCGGCAAGTGGTACGGCCTGTCGGCGCTGATCGAGGCCGACAACGTCAGCCGCCTCGGCGAGGCCAGCTACAACAGCACCCGCAATGGCCAGAGCCAGTATTCGGTGGTCGCCGACCCGGACGGCAGCGAGATCAACCAGGCCCTGCTGCGCTACGACCATGCCCTGGGCAGCGCGGTGGTCGGCCGCCAGCGCATCAACCTGGACAACCAGCGCTTCGTCGGCGGCGTCGCCTGGCGGCAGAACGAGCAGACCTACGACGGCGTGCTCGGTCAGCTCAAGCCAATCGACGGCCTGACCCTGAGCTACGCCTACCTCGACAACATCAACAGCGTGTTCGGCCCGGGCAACGGCCAGTACGACAGCGCCGGCAACCCGGCCAACATCGAGGGCCACAGCCACCTGCTCAATGCCCAGTACGTGCTCATGCCCGAGCTGACCCTCACCGCCTACCAGTACCGTCTGGGGCTGGACAACCTGCTCGGCGGCAAGCAGTCGAGCCAGACCACCGGTCTGCGCGCCAGCGGTGCCATCGCCGGGGTCAGCTATGCCCTGGAGTACGCCCAGCAGCGGGACTACGCCGACAACCCGCTGGACCTGGACAGCGACTACTACCTGGCCGAACTCGGCTACACGGTCAAAGGGGTGGCGCTCAGGGCCGGCTACGAGGTGCTCGGTGGCGACTCCGGGCCGGGCAATCGCGCCTTCCAGACCCCGCTGGCGACCAAGCACGCCTTCCAGGGCTGGGCCGACCTGTTTCTCGGCACCCCGGCCGACGGGGTCAAGGACGCCTATGTCGGTGCGGTCATCCCGCTGTTCGGCGGCAGCCTGCAGGCCTGGTACCACGACTTTCGCGCCGAGCAGGGCAGCAGCCAGTACGGCGAGGAACTCGACCTGGCCTACGGCCACCCGATTCCGGGCGTGAAGGGCCTGAGCGGCCTGGTGAAGTACGCCGGCTACGACGCCGACGACTTCGCCGTCGACACCGACAAGCTGTGGCTGCAGCTGCAGTACAGCTACTGACGGTCCAGCCGGGTATGGCTTGGCCGCAGAGGCCCGGCCAGAAAAGCAACGACAGGCCCCGCAATGCGGGGCCTTCGCGCAGCATGCGCGGCGCCCGCGCCGCGCCCCTCATGGAGAGACCGAGATGCGTAACCCGATAATCGCCGCCCTGCTCCTCGGCCTGAGCCTGCTCAGCCCTGCCAGCTGGGCGGCCATCGACGCCGCCGAAGCGATGAACCTGTCCGGCATGCAGCGCATGCTCAGTCAGCGCATCGCCAAGAGCTACCTGATGATCGGCGCCGAGGTGCGTCCCGATCTGGCCGCCGAGCAACTCGACCAGAGCATCGCCAAATTCGAGAGCAACTACCTGGCGCTGAGCGACTACGCCCCCACCGCGCAAATCCGCACGGCCCTGGAGGACGCCGGACACACCTGGCAGCGCTACCGCGAGCTGGCGCTGACCCGCCCGGACAAGCAGACGGCGCCGAACCTGCTGGCGCTCAGCGACCAGTTGCTGATGCAGAGCGAGAACCTGGTGCAGTTGCTCGAACGCCACAGTGGCAGCCAGGAGGCCCGCCTGGTCAACCGCAGCGGTCGCCAGCGGATGCTCAGTCAGCGGATTGCCAAGCTCTACCTGGCCATGAGCTGGCGCCTGCCGGTCGCCGGGCTGCAGGAGGCCTTCGACCAGGCCGTCAAGGAGTTCGACCTGACCTTGCTCGAGTTGCAGCAGGCCGGCCAGAACACTACCGCCATCGCCAAGGGGCTGCAGCAGGCCGAGGCCCAGTGGCGTTTCTCCCGCGCCGGCTTCAAGCTGTCCAGCGACTCGCGCTACGTGCCGACGGTAATCGCCACCACCAGCGAAACCCTGCTCTGGCAGATGAACGATCTGACCAACCAGTACCAACGCCTCATGGCCGGGAGCTGATTACGGCTCGTTCACCCCGTAACGCTCCAGCAAGCGCAGCAGGCGGCCATCCTCGCGGTAGCGGCGCAGCCCCGCCTCGAACAGCGCGAGGTAACGCTGGCTGCTGGCCAGTGCCGGAGAGAAGGCCAGGTAGATGGGCACATCCGGCGTTCGGCAACCGACGTTGCGCAGCTGCCCGCTGCGCCCGCGCCGGCGCAACCAGTTCTGCATGACCCAGGTATTGGCCAGCGTCACATCGATGCGCCCACCGAGCAGCTTGTCGACGTTCAGGCCCAGCGCCCGGTCGCCATAGGCCAGCAATACCCGCGTCGGATCATCGGCATGCCGCTGGATATACGCGTCCAGCTCGGCACCGTAGCTGTAGTCGTTGATCACGCCCAGGCGCTGGCCCGCCAGAGCCACCAAGCCGTCGAAGCGCCACTGGCTGCTGGGCTGCGCGTAGAAGCACATGCGCGAATGGCTCACCGGCGTCGAGGGGAACAGGAAATCCGGCGCATCCTCGTGGCCGGCGCCGATCACCGCATTGAGCTGCCCCTTGCGCACGGCATGCAGCGCCCGCGCCCAGTTGACCAGCCGGTACTGCACCTCGATGCCCGCCTCGGCGAAGATATCCCGTGCCAGCTCGACGAAGATGCCCGGCTGATCGGAGCCCGGCTCGCAGTTCACCGGGCACCAGGGATCGCCGGCAATGACCAGCACCTCCGCACGCGCGCCAATACTGACGCACAGCAAGGCCAGTGTCAGACAGACGTAGCGCAAGCGATCATGCCAATGAAAGGACATGCCAGGGCTCTCCGTCGCACCGGACCATCAGTTCGCCGCGACTGCACCTAGCCCTCGCTACGCACCCGCTGCACCGCATTCAGCCAGCCGAGGTAGAGCTTGGCGCGCTGCTCGTCGGGCATGCGCGGCTCGAAACGCTGCTGACGCTGCCAATGGCCGCCGATCTGCGCCAGGTCGCGGTAGATCCCGGCCTGGAGTCCGGCCAGGTAGGCCACGCCGAGCGCCGTGGTCTCGGTGACCTCGGGGCGCTCCACCGGCACCCCGAGGATGTCGGCGAGAAACTGCATCAGCCAGTTGTTGACCACCATGCCGCCATCCACCCGCAGCGCGCTGGGCGCCGCGGCGCCGTCCTGGCGCATGGCCTCGAGCAGATCGCGGGTCTGGTAGCAGACCGACTGCAGGCCGGCGGTGACGATCTCCTTGATCCCGGTGTCGCGAGTCAGGCCGAAGATGGCCCCGCGCGCCTTGGGGTCCCAGTAGGGCGCGCCGAGGCCGGTGAAGGCCGGCACCAGGTAAACCCCGCAGGCATCGCCGGTCTGCTCGGCCAGCGCCTCGGAGTCACTGGCATGGCTGATCAGCTTGATGCCGTCGCGCAGCCACTGCACCGCGGCGCCGGCGACGAAGATGCTGCCCTCCACCGCATAGGTGACCTCGCCATTGAGGCGGTAACCGACGGTGGTCAGCAGGCGGTTCTTCGAGGTCACCGGGGTGCTGCCGGTGTTCTGGATCATGAAGCAGCCGGTGCCGTAGGTGCTCTTGACCATGCCCGGCTGGAAGCAGGCCTGGCCGATCAGCGCGGCCTGCTGGTCGCCGGCCATGCCCAGCACCGGAATCGGCGCGCCGAGCAGCTCGGCCTCACAGGTGCCGAAGTCGGCGGCGCAGTCGAGCACCTCGGGCAACAGGCTGACCGGAATCTCCAGCAGCGCCAGCAACTCCGGGTCCCACTGCTGGGTATGGATATTGAACAACAGGGTGCGCGAGGCGTTGGTCGCATCGGTGCGATGCGCCTTGCCGCCGGTCAGGCGCCATAGCAGGAAGCTGTCGACGGTGCCGAAACGCAGTTCGCCACGCTCGGCCCGCTCACGGGCGCCGGGCACCTGATCGAGGATCCAGCGCAGCTTGGTGCCGGAGAAGTACGGATCGATCAACAGACCGGTCTTGGCGCTGACCATGGCCTCGTGGCCGGCGGCCTTGAGCGTGGCGCAGTAGTCGGCGGTGCGCCTGTCCTGCCAGACGATGGCCGGATGGATAGGCGCGCCGCTGACGGCGTCCCACACCAGGGTGGTTTCGCGCTGGTTGGTGATGCCGATCGCGGCGATCTGCTCGGCGCCCAGGCCGCTTTCCTCCAGCGCCCGGCGGCAGACCTGCAGGGTGCTGCTCCAGATCTCTTCGCCGTCGTGCTCGACCCAGCCATCCTGCGGGAAGAACTGGCGGAACTCCTGCTGCGCGCGGGCCAGCGGCAAACCCTCGGGGCTGAACACGATGGCGCGGCTACTGGTGGTGCCTTGGTCGATGGCGAGCAGGTAGTTGGACATGCGGATTTCCTTGTTGTTATGCGTGTGGATCACGGGCGCCCGATGGCGGCGAACTGCGCCTGGGTGTGCTGGGCCAGCACCTCGGCCGTCAGCTCCACCTCCAGCCCACGCCGCCCGGCGCTGACGAAGAGGGTCGGGTACTGCCGGGCGGAGGCGTCGATAAAGGTGCGCAGACGTTTCTTCTGTCCCAGCGGGCTGATGCCGCCGAGCAGGTAGCCGGTGGCCCGCTGCGCGGCACCCGGCTCGGCCATCTCGGCCTTCTTGACCCCGGCGGCCAGGGCCAGCGCCTTGAGGTCGAGACTGCCGGCCACCGGCACCACGGCGACCAGCAACTCGCCCTTCTCGCTGGCCGCCAGCAGGGTCTTGAACACCCGCAGCGGGTCCAGCTTTAGTTTCTCCGCGGCCTCCAGGCCATAGGAAGCCGCCTTGGGATCATGCGCATAGCTGTGCACCTGGTGTACAGCCTTGGCTTTCTTCAGCAGGTCGATGGCAGGTGTCATGTTCGAATGCGAAAATCATCTGGCAAAGTTCGCGTACCTTAGCCGAAAACGGGCCGCGCGACAGCCTATAATGTCGCGCAACACAAGGATCCCGCTATGACCCTGGCGCCGCGCCAACATGACATTCTCAACCTCGCCCGCGAGCGCGGTTACGTCAGTATCGACGAACTGGCCCAGGCCTTCGCCGTCACCCCGCAGACCATCAGGCGCGACATCAACCAGCTGGCCGAGCAGGGCCTGCTGCGGCGCACCCATGGCGGCGCGGCGAGCGAGGCCTCGAGTACCCAGAACACCGCCTACGCCATGCGCGCCGGGCAGATGCGCGAGGAAAAGCAGCGCATCGCCGAAGCCATAGCCGCGCACATCCCCGACCACGCCTCGCTGTTCATCGCAATCGGCACCACCACCGAGGCGATCGCCCGCGAACTGCTCAAGCGCACGGGCCTTAAGGTGATCACCAACAACCTGCATGTGGCCGCGCAGCTCAGCGCCAAGGCGGACTTCGAGGTACTGGTGGCCGGCGGCACGGTACGCAGCGACGGCGGCGTGGTCGGCCAGGCGACGGTGGACTTCATCCAGCAGTTCAAGGTCGACTACGCCCTGCTCGGCATCAGCGGGATAGACGAGGAGGACGGCAGCCTGCTCGACTTCGACTACCAGGAGGTACGGGTCTCCCAGGCGATCATCAGCAACGCCCGCCAGGTCTACCTGGCTGCCGATTCGAGCAAGTTCGGCCGTAACGCGGTGGTGCGCCTGGGCCCGATCACCCTGGTCGACCGGGTCTTCACCGACGCCCCGCCCGGCGCCGCCATCAGCCGCCTGCTGAACGAAAACGAGATCCAGCTGGAGCTGGTCTGACGCCTCCCGCCACACCGCCGCCCTTCCCCACTGACCGTCCCTCCCCCAAGTGCCCGGCAACTAAATAGCCGCCGGGGCTGGCGGTCACGCGTTCATTCGACTAGGCTATTTTCGATACCGAACATAATCACGTTCACTTTCGACTTTAGGTGCCGCCATGGCTACTCGCCCCAACCACACAGCGCCCGTCGCCGAGGTCTACGACCTGGCCGTCGTCGGCGGCGGCATCAATGGCGTGGGGATTGCCGCCGATGCAGCCGGCCGCGGGCTGTCCGTGTTCCTTTGCGAAAAGGACGACCTGGCCCAGCACACCTCCTCGGCCAGCAGCAAGTTGATCCACGGCGGCCTGCGCTACCTCGAGCACTACGAGTTCCGCCTGGTGCGCGAGGCCCTGGCCGAGCGCGAGGTGCTGCTGGCCAAGGCGCCGCACATCGTCAAGCCGCTGCGCTTCATCCTGCCGCACCGCCCGCACCTGCGCCCGGCCTGGATGATCCGCGCCGGCCTGTTTCTCTACGATCACCTCGGCAAGCGCGAGCAGCTGCCGGCTTCGCGCAGCCTGCGCTTCGGCGCCGACAGCCCACTGAAGGCAGAGATCAGCCGCGGCTTCGAATACTCCGACTGCTGGGTCGACGACGCCCGCCTGGTGGTACTCAATGCCATGGCCGCCCGCGAGCAGGGCGCCCACGTGCACACCCGCACCCGCTGCGTCAGCGCGCGGCGCAGCAAAGGCCTGTGGCATATCCACCTGGAGCGCGACGATGGCAGCCGCTACTCGATTCGCGCCCGCACCCTGGTCAATGCCGCCGGCCCCTGGGTCGCGCGCTTCATCCGCGACGATCTCAAGCAGCAGTCGCCCTACGGCATCCGCCTGATTCAGGGCAGCCACATCATCGTGCCCAGGCTGTTCGACGGCGAACAGGCCTACATCCTGCAGAACGAGGACAGGCGCATCGTCTTCGCCATTCCCTACCTGGAGCGCTTCACCCTGATCGGCACCACCGATCGCGAGTACCAGGGCGATCCGGCCAAGGTGGCGATCAGCGACGAGGAGATCGACTACTTGTTGGGCGTGGTCAACGCCCACTTCAAGCAGCCGCTGGCACGCGGCGACATCCTCCACAGCTACGCCGGCGTTCGCCCGCTATGCGATGACGAGTCCGACGAGCCCTCGGCGATCACCCGCGACTACACCCTGGCGCTGTCCGGCCAGCCGGGCGAGGCGCCACTGCTGTCGGTGTTCGGCGGCAAGCTGACCACCTACCGCAAGCTCGCCGAGTCGGCCCTGGCCCTGCTGGCCCCGCACTTCCCGAAAATGGGCCCGAGCTGGACCGCCAGCAGCCCGCTGCCGGGCGCCGAGCAGCTCGACAGCCGCAGCGCCCTGGTCGAGGCGCTGTGTGCGCGCTTCGCCTGGCTGCCGACGCAAGTGGCTCGGCGCTGGGCCAGCAGCTATGGCAGCCGCAGCTGGCGCCTGCTGGCAGACGTAGAGTGCCTCGAAGACCTCGGGGAGGACCTGGGCGCGGGCCTCTATGGCCGCGAGGTGGATTACCTGTGCCGGGAAGAGTGGGCCCAGGACGCCGCCGACATACTCTGGCGCCGGACCAAGCTGGGGCTGTTCATGAATAGCCGCCAGCAACAGCAACTGGATCGCTACCTGCGCCTGCACTCGCCGCACAGCCCGGAAGACGCCCACGCCGCCTGATCAGCGCTTGCCTATCCCTTCGCCCCGCCGATCGCCCGAGACGCGGGGCTTTTTTTGCCTGTAAACGATTACAGCTGGGCCCAGTGATCGGTCTGGCGGTGAGCTCGCAGGTAAGGCAGCACGGCCGCCAGCAGCGGTTCCTTGAAGGCCTCCTGAAAGCGATGGGCCAGGCCGGGAATCAGCTTCAGTTCGCTGCCACGGATGTGCGCGGCCACATGCACCCCGTGCATCACCGGCAGCAAGGGGTCGGCGGTGCCATGCACCACCAGGGTCGGCACCCGCAATCGGTTGAGCAACTCGACCCGGCTCGGTTCGGCGAGAATCGCCAGCAACTGGCGCTCCACACCCTCGGGATTGAAGGCGCGGTCATAGGCGTCGGCGGCCTGGCGCAGCAGGCCGGCGCGGTCATCGCGGACCGCGGGGCTGCCGAGGGCGGCGAGCAGGTCGGCCTGCTGCTCCAGGGCCACCTCGCGGCTGGGCGCCTCGCGCCGCGCCAGCAGGGCAAGCAGCCCGGAACTCGGCGCCGGCAGACCCGCGGCGCCGGAGCTGGTCATGATCAGGGTCAGGCTGAGCACGCGGGCCGGCGCCAGGTCGGCCAGGTGCTGGGCGATCATCCCGCCCATGCTGGCCCCGAGCACATGAAAACGGCCTACGCCAAGCGCGTCCATCAAGCCCAGGGCGTCGCCGGCCATGTCGCGCAGGCCATAGGGCGCCGATACCGACAGCCCGAGGCGATAGCGCAAGGCCTCGTAGCCCAGGTTGATCGAGGGTGCGGCATGCCTCCAGCTGCTCAGGCCGACATCGCGGTTGTCGAAACGAATGACCCGGAAGCCCTGCCCGCACAGGCGCACCACCACCTCGTCCGGCCAGTGGATCAGCTGACCGCCCAGGCCCATGACCAGCAGCAGCGCCGGATCGCTCGCGCGGCCGATGCTCTGATAGGCCAGGCGCACCTCGCCCACCGCCACAGTGCGGGTCGCCACCCGGGCATCGCAGCGCTCGGCGGCCAGGGCCGAGGTGGCGCCCAGCAGGGCGAGGAGAAAAATCAACGTACGCATGCAAACACCAGAAACGCAGAACCCCATTAAGCGTCGAGTTTGGTGATATTTCGTCGGGCGCGCTGCCACACCAAGGTGACAATTTGATGAATATTGCCGAGCAGCTCCCCCTCTCTCGAGGAGAAAGGGGGAATGGCGTCAGGCCAACTCGCCACGCAACTGCCGGGCCGCGGCGACCATGTTGACCAGCGCCGCTTCGGTCTCCGCCCAGGCGCGGGTCTTCAATCCGCAGTCGGGGTTGACCCACAGGCGCCCGGCCGGGATGCGCCGGGCCGCCTTGCGCAACAACCTGACCATCTCGCCGGTGTCCGGCACCCGCGGCGAGTGAATGTCGTAGACGCCCGGGCCAATCTCGCTGGGGTAGTCGAAGGTCTCGAAGGCCTCCAGCAGCTCCATGTCCGAACGCGAGGTCTCGATGGTGATCACATCGGCATCCATCGCGGCGATGGACTCGATCACGTCGTTGAACTCGCTGTAGCACATGTGGGTGTGGATCTGGGTCTCGTCACGCACCCCCGAGGCGCACAGGCGAAAGGCCTCGGTGGCCCAGTCCAGATAGCCCTGCCACTGCGCCTTCCGCAACGGCAGGCCCTCGCGGAAGGCAGCCTCGTCGATCTGCACGATCCTGATCCCGGCAGCTTCCAGGTCCTGCACCTCGTCGCGGATCGCCAGGGCCAGCTGCCGCGCCTGCACCTCGCGGCTGATATCCTCGCGAGGGAAGGACCACATCAGCATGGTCACGGGGCCCGTGAGCATGCCCTTCATCACCTTGCCGGTGAGGCCCTGGGCGTAGCGGATCCACTCCACCGTCATCGCGCGCGGCCGGCTCAGGTCACCGACGATCAGCGCCGGTTTGACGCAGCGCGAGCCGTAGCTCTGCACCCAGCCGAAGCGGGTGAAGGCGTAGCCGTCGAGCTGCTCGGCGAAGTACTCGACCATGTCGTTGCGCTCGGCCTCGCCGTGCACCAGCACGTCCAGCCCGAGGTTTTCCTGGACCTGGACGGCATGACGGATCTCGCTGTGCATGGCCTCGGTGTATTCGGCCTGGCTCAGCTTGCCCTGCCTGAAGGCCTGGCGCGCCAGGCGGATGGCCGCGGTCTGCGGGAAGGAGCCAATGGTGGTGGTGGGCCAGGCCGGCAGCTGCAGGCGCGCGCGCTGACGCTCGATGCGCTCGGCGAAAGGCGACTGGCGCTGGCTGTCGGCCGCCGTGATGGCCTCCAGGCGCGCCTGTACCGCCGGGTTGTGGATACGCGGCGAAGCGGCGCGGCTGGCCCGCACCGCGCGGCTGGCGGCAAGGGCCGCCTGCACCGGGGCGGCCTCGGGATCGTCCAGGGCGCGGGCGAGCACGGCGACTTCTGCGCACTTCTGTACGGCGAAGGCCAGCCAGCCCTTGAGTTCGGCGTCCAGCTGGTCCTCACGGGCCAGGTCCACCGGGCTGTGCAGCAGCGAGCAGGAGGGCGCCACCCACAGGCGCTCGCCCAGGCGCTCGTGGGCATGGCGCAGCACCTCCAGGGCCTGGTCCAGGTCGCAGCGCCAGATGTTGCGGCCATTGACCACGCCGAGTGACAACACCTTGTAGGTCGGCAGGCGGTCGAGCACGATCGGATACTGCTCGGGGGCACGCACCAGGTCGACATGCAGGCCATCCACCGGCAGGCCGACGGCCAGGCCGAGGTTGTCCTCCAGGCCGCTGAAATAGCAGGCCACCAGCTTCTTCAGCGGTGCATGCTGGAGCAGGTGATAGCCGCGCTCGAAGGCGTTCTTCCAGTCCTGGGGCAGGTCCAGGCCGAGGATCGGCTCGTCGATCTGCACCCATTCCACGCCCAGGGCGGCCAGGCGTCCGAGGATCTCGCCGTAGACCGGCAGCAGTCGCTCGAGCAACTCGAGCTTGTCGAAGCCCTCTGCACCGGCGCCCTTGACCTTGCCCAGCCACAGATAGGTCAGCGGCCCGATCAGCACCGGCTTGACCCGGTGGCCGAGGGCATGGGCCTGCTCGACCTCCTCGAACAGCTGCTCCCAGCTGAGCTGGAAGCGCTGGTCGACCGTGAACTCCGGGACCAGGTAGTGGTAGTTGGTGTCGAACCACTTGGTCAGCTCCTGGGCATGGCCACCACCGCAGCAGCCCGAACCGGCGCCGCGGGCCATGGCGAACAGGGTATCCAGGTTCGGCTGGTCGTCGGCCGGGCGGAAGCGCTCGGGAATCGCACCGAACATCAGCGAGTGGCTCAACACCTGGTCGTACCAGGCGAAGTCGCCGACCGGCAGCAGCTCGAGGCCGGCGTCCTTCTGCAGCTGCCAGTGGGCGGCGCGCAGCTCGCGACCGACCGCGCGCAGGCCGGCTTTGTCCAGCTCGCCACGCCAGTGGGCTTCCAGGGCCTTCTTCAGTTCACGGTCGCGGCCGATGCGCGGAAAACCCAGGGAATGGGACAGGGCCATGTCGAATTGCTCCATATGTGCAGTTGATGGCGAGCATTCTCGACGGACACCAATGGTGAGACAAACTCAACCTATTCGCCTTGAACTTAAATTTTTCTCATGTAGGGTGGATGGCGGTTCTCTCATCCACCATGGGCAACATCGCCGCCGTGGTGGATGGGTGAGGCGTCAGCTACGCGCCCCGATCCACCCTACCCAGAGGCCTGCCATGCTCGAAGTCCGCCACCTGAAAACCCTCCATGCCCTGCGCGAATGCGACAGCCTGGTGGAGGCCGCCGAACGCCTGCACCTGACCCAGTCGGCGCTGTCGCACCAGTTCAAGGAGCTGGAGGAGCGCCTGGGCATGCAGTTGTTCGTGCGCAAGACCAAGCCGCTGCGCTTCACCAGCGCCGGGCTGCGCCTGCTGCAGCTGTGCGACGCGGTGCTGCCACTGCTGCGCGGCGCCGAGCGCGACCTGGCGCGCCTGGCCGGGGGCACCGCCGGCCGCCTGCACATGGCGATCGAGTGCCACAGCTGCTTCCAGTGGCTGATGCCGACCATCGACCAGTTCCGCGACGCCTGGCCGGAGGTGGAGCTGGACCTGGCCTCGGGCTTCTCGTTCGCCCCGCTGCCGGCCCTGGCCCGCGGCGACCTGGACCTGGTGGTGACCTCAGATCCGCTGGAGCTGGCCGGCATCACCTATGTGCCGCTGTTCACCTACGAGGCCATGCTCGCCGTGGCCAATCAGCACCGCCTGGCCAGCAAGCCCTTCATAGTGCCGGAGGACCTGGCCAGCGAAACCCTGATCACCTACCCGGTGGAGCGCGACCGCCTGGACATCTTCACCCGCTTCCTCGAACCGGCCGACGTCGAGCCGGCCCAGGTCCGCACCTCGGAGCTGACGGTGATGATGATGCAGCTGGTGGCCAGCGGCCGCGGCGTCTGCGGCCTGCCCAACTGGGCGCTGCACGAGTACAGCTCGCGCGGCTACGTGACCGCCAAGCGCCTGGGCGACAAGGGCCTGTTCGCCACCCTCTATGCCGGCATTCGCACCGACATGCTCGACTCGCCCTTCATGCGTGACTTCCTGCTGACCGCCAAGGACACCTCCTTCGCCACCCTCGAAGGCGTCAGCGCGGCGGCCAAGAGCCGCTGAAGAAGTGCGCGGATCGCCGCTGCGCCAGCCAACAGCCAGCCATCCCGGACCGACCTCCCGGAATGATCTGGATCAATGGCCAGCGCCCCCTGCGGGGCTTTAATCCAAGCAGTCAACGCCCCTCGCAGGAGAACCAGCATGAGAAACCTCACCTACAAGTCCCTGACTGCCCTCGCCCTGGCCGGCACACTGCTGGCCGTCCCGGCCTTCGCCCACGACACGCAGCAGTCCGGACAGCAGGCGCAGAACCAGCAAGGCATGCCCATGGGCCACGACATGGGCATGGGCATGGGCATGGGTATGGGACAAGGCATGGGCATGATGGACATGTCCAAGATGCAGGAAATGATGGAGCAGATGCACAACACCACCAACCCCGAGGAGCGCCAGAAAATCCGCCACGAGCACCGCCAGGCCTTGCGCTCGCAGATGGGGATGATGAACCAGCAGATGCAGCAGAGTCGCTGCCCGATGGCCAAGGACGAGGCCATGCAACAGCAATGCCTGGGGGAAATGCACCAGAACATGCAGAACATGCTGCAGATGATGGATCAGATGCTGCAGAACCAGGCCCGCTGATACCAGCTCAGCAAACGCCTGCCCCTCACTTCGTCCAGGCCCGGTAGCACCCGGCGCGGTGTTCGGCAAAGCCCGTTACATCTGCGCACTTGCCCGTCGTGACCAGCGGTCATAGCATGACCACTGGTCACACTTTCTCCGGCCCTGCCTCATGCGCTACCAAGATCAGCTGTTCCAGCAACGCCAAGCCGCCATCCTCGCCGCCGCCCGCCAATTGTTCCGCGAGCAACCCTGGGACCGGGTGACCATCGCCGAAGTGGCGATCCAGGCAGGCATCGGCAAGGGTACGGTGTACAAGCATTTTCCCAGCAAGGAAGCGCTCTACGCCCAACTGGTGCTGGACTGCTCCCACGAGCAGCTCGCCGAGTTGCGCGCCCTGCATGCCGCGCTGCCAGCCGAACAGGCCATGCGCCAAGTCATCCGTCGGGCGTTCGAGCAGATGCTCGCCGACCCGGTGCAGGCGCAGCTGTGTCAGCACTGCGACAGGCCCGCATTCCAGGAGCGCCTGGAGGCGCCCTACCGCGAGCAGTTCCAGGCGCTGGAAGGCGAGTACCGGAGGTTCTTCGGCGAGCTGCTGGAAGGCACGCTCGGCCAGCATGGCCTGACCGCGGCCGACTCCCAGTACCTGCTGTGGGGCGTGGAGGCCAGCGTCAACGGGGTGATGGCACGCATTGCCTCCGGCGGCTTCGTGCATTGGGCCGAGCCGATCGCCCTGAGCGACTACCTCGACCGCGTCACCGACTTCATCATCGCCGGCCTGCGTGGACAGGCCGACTCCCTTAGGACGAGTGAGTAACCGACCATGCTGAGCCAACTATCCAAACGTCCCTGGCTGATCGCCATTGCGATTGCCGTCCTGCTGCTGATCTGGCTGCTCAGCGGCTCGCTGTTCCGCGCCCGGGAGGAGGCCAGTGCCGATCATCCGGTGGCCGCGCCGGGCCTGGCGAAGGTCGAGATCCAGTGGCTGGAGGCCAGCCCGATGCAGCGGCACCTGGTGGTCCAGGGCCAGATCGAAGCCTGGCGCCGGGTCGAGTTGCGCGCCCAGGTCAGCGCCAGCGTGATCCGCCTGGATCAGGATAAGGGCAGCCGGGTCGCAGCCGGCCAGCGGCTGCTGAGCCTGTCCGCCGACGACCGTCCGGCCCAGGTCGCCCGCGGCGAGGCCGATGTGCGCCAGCGCGAGACCGACGTCAACTCGGCCCGGCGCCTGCGCGAGCGCAACCTGTTGTCCGCCAACGAGCTGATCCGCCTGGAAAACGAGTTGGCCAAGGCCCGCGCCGAGCTGGACAGCGCCCGCCTGCAGCTGGGCCACACGCAGATACTCGCGCCATTCGCCGGCGTCTATGACGACCGCCGGGTCGAGCTGGGCGACTTCGTCCAACCCGGACAGAGCCTGCTGACCCTGGTCGATGTCGGCCAGCTCAAGGTCAGCGCGCAGATAGCCCAGCAGCAGGTCCGCGCGCTGCGCCTCGGCCAGCCGGTGCGCGTGCAGCTGCTCGACGGCCGCGAATTGCAGGGCGAACTGCATTTCATCGCCGCCGCGGCCGACCCGGGCTCACGCAGCTTCCGCGTCGAGGTCAAGGTGGCCAACCCCGATTACCTGCGCCTGGCGGGCGCCAGCGCGACGCTGCAGATCAGTACCGGCGAGGCCATGGCCCACCGCCTTTCCCCCGCCCTGCTGAGCCTGGATGAGGCCGGCCGCCAGGGAGTCAAGTGGGTCAACGACGAACAGCGGGTCGAGTTCACCCCGGTCGAGCTGCTCAGCGTCGACAACCAGGGCGCCTGGGTCGGCGGTCTGCCGCCGCGGGTGGCGCTGATCACCCTCGGCCAGGGCTTCGTCGGGCCTGGCCAGCAGGTGCTGGCGCAACCGACCGAAGGGGGCAGCTGAGATGCACGCCCTGATCGCCGCGGCCCTGGACCGCAGCCGCACCAGCCTGTTGCTGCTGGCCTTCCTGATCATCGGCGGGCTGGCCGCCTATGTGGCCATCCCCAAGGAATCCAACCCGGACGTCAGCATCCCGATCATCTACGTCTCGGTGAGTCTGGAGGGCATCGCCCCGGAAGACGCCGAGCGCCTGCTGGTCAGGCCGCTGGAGCAGGAGCTGCGCAGCCTGGAAGGGATCAAGGAGATGCGCTCGATGGCCAGCGAGGGCCATGCCTCGGTGACCCTGGAGTTCGACGCCGGCTTCAACGCCAAGCAGGCCCTGGCCGACGTGCGCGAGAAGGTCGATACCGCGCGCAGCAAGCTGCCGGACGAGGCCGACGAACCCACGGTCAACGAGGTCAACGTGGCGCTGTTCCCGGTGCTGTCGGTCGGCCTGTCCGGCCCGATCGCGGAAACCGAGCTGGTCTATGTGGCGCGGCGCCTGAAGGACCACATCGAGGGCATCGCCGAGGTGCTCTCGGTGGAGGTCGGCGGCGACCGTGAGGACCTGCTGGAGATCGTCGTCGATCCTCAGGTGCTGGACAGCTATGGCATCGACTACACCGAGCTGTTCAACCTGGTCAGTCGCAACAACCGCCTGGTCGCCGCCGGCAGCCTGGACACCGGCGCCGGCCGCCTGAGCATGAAGGTGCCGGGGGTGATCGAGGACCTCGAGGATATGCTGTCGATGCCGATCAAGGTGGTGGCGGGCAGCGTGGTGACCTTCGCCGACGTGGCGACCATTCACCGCACCTTCAAAGACCCCACCGGCTACGCGCGGATCAACGGCCAGCCGGCCATCGTCCTGGAAGTGTCCAAGCGCAGCGGCGCCAACATCATCGCCACCATCGAGCAGGTCAAGGCGCTGCTCGCCCAGGCCCGGCCGCTGCTGCCGGAGGGGCTGCAGGTCAGCTACATCATGGATCAGTCGCAGGAGGTCGAGAACATGCTCGGCGACCTGCTCAACAACGTGCTGACCGCCATCGTCCTGGTGCTGATCCTGGTGGTCGCCAGCATGGGCCTGCGCTCGGCGCTGCTGGTCGGCCTGACCATTCCCGGCGCCTTCCTCACCGGCATCCTGCTGATCTGGATGCTCGGCTTCACCCTCAATATCGTGGTGCTGTTCAGCCTGATCCTGGTGGCCGGGATGCTGGTGGACGGCGCCATCGTCGTCTCCGAGCTGGCCGATCGCAACCTGCATCAGGGCCAGAACGCCCGCCAGGCCTGGGCCAACGCGGCGACGCGGATGGCCTGGCCGGTAATCGCCTCCACCGCCACCACCCTGGTGGTATTCCTGCCGCTGCTGTTCTGGCCCGGGGTGGTCGGCCAGTTCATGAAGTACCTGCCGGCCACGGTGATCCTCTGCCTGCTCGCCTCCCTGGCCATGGCCCTGGTGTTCCTGCCGGTGCTCGGCGCGGTCAGCGGCGGTCGCCCGCTGCCGCTGCCCGAGCGCCCCGGCCGCGGCGCCCGGGGTTATCGGCGGCTGCTGGGCAAGCTGCTGCGCCGCCCGGGCCTGACCCTGCTCGGCATGCTCGCGCTGATCGCGCTGATCTACACCGGCTACGGTCGCTTCAACCATGGCGTGGAGTTCTTTCCCGAAGTCGAGCCGGAAAGTGCGCAGATCTGGCTGCGCGCCCGCGGTGACCTGTCCGTGCAGGAGAAGGACGCCCTGCTCCAGCAGGTGGAGCAGCGCCTGCTCGGCATGAGCGAGGTCAAGGCGCTGTATGCCCGCTCGCTGGCCCAGCCGGACGGCCAGCTCGGCGCCGACGTGGTCGGCACCCTGCAGTTCCAGTTCGTCGACTGGCACCAGCGCCGCCCGGCCAGCCGGATTCTCGCCGACATGCAGGCGCGTACCGCCGACATCCCCGGGATCGTCTTGGAGTTCCGCAAACAGGAAGAGGGCCCGAGCGGCGGCAAACCGGTGAAACTGCAGATCAGCTCGCTGGATCCGGCCAAGTCGGCGCACTGGGTCGAGCAATTGCGCGCCACCATGCAACGCCTCGGCGGCTTCAAGGACATCGAGGACGACCGCGCCCTGCCCGGCATCGAGTGGCGGCTGAAGGTCGACCGCGAGGCGGCCGCGCGCTTCGGCGCCGACGTGCTGAGCGTGGGCAATGCCGTGCAGATGGTCACCAACGGCCTGAAGCTGGCGACCTACCGCCCCGAAGACGCCAGCGACGAAGTGGACATCCGCGTGCGCCTGCCCGCCGACTGGCGTTCGCTCGACCAGCTCGGCCGTCTGACCCTGAGTACGCCCAGCGGCCAGGTACCGCTGAGCAACTTCGTCAGCCTGGAACCGGGGCCCAAGGTCGGCACCCTGCGCCGGGTCGACGGCAACCGCACCATCACCCTGCAGGCCGAGCTGGCCGAAGGCGCCCGCCTGGACGAGCGTCTGCAGGCGTTGCGCAAGGCCATGGGCGAGCTGCCCGAAGACGTGCAGCTGAAGTTCGCCGGCGAGGACGCCGACCAGCGCGAGGCCGCTGTGTTCCTGGCCACCGCCTTCGGCGTGGCGATCTTCCTCATGACCCTGATCCTGGTGACCCAGTTCAACAGCCTGTACCAGGCCATGCTGGTGCTTTCAGCCATAGTGCTGTCCACCGCCGGAGTGCTGGTCGGCCTGCTGGTCACCGGCCAGTCGTTCGGCATCGTCATGGTCGGCATGGGCCTGATCGCCCTGGCCGGCATCGTGGTCAACAACAACATCATCCTCATCGACACCTACAACCAGCTGCGCCGCCAGGGCCTGGCACCGCGCGAGGCGGCCCTGGAGACCGGCAGCCTGCGCCTGCGCCCGGTACTGCTGACCGCGGTGACCACGGTGCTCGGCCTGGTGCCGATGGTCATCGGGGTCAACGTCGACCTGCTGACCCCGAGCCTGGGCATAGGCGCCCCCTCGACCCAATGGTGGACCCAGCTGTCCAGCACCATCGCCGGCGGCCTGGTCTTCGCCACCGTGCTGACCCTGTTGCTGACTCCCTGCCTGCTGGTGCTGGGGGCGCGCTTCGAGCGCCGGCCGGAACCGCTGGAAACCTTTGCCGACGACCTGCTCGACCTGCCGGAGCACCTGCTCGCGACGCATCCCGGCAAGCGCAAGTTGGGCAGCACTGCCGAGCAGTGAGCCCCTGCGCCGCCGCGGCAACGCGGCGGCCGTGCAACACCTGCAGCGGCTGGACGTGCTCCAGCAGCGTGGCGGGCATCAGCGCCGGCAACCTGTCCAGCTCCGCGGTGAAGACCGCCGTCACCCTGCCATTGCGGTAATAGAAGTTCGGCGAAACCGTAACGGCGCGGCCGCGACGCGCAGCATCCAACCCATCAGTCAGGCCGAGCCCAGCGCTGCACGGCAGGGCGGCTAGGCATTGCTAGACTCTTGCTCAAGCCCCGCATTCTCAGCACAGAGGAACGTGCGCTCCCGGCATCCTCTCCGCCGCACAAGGGAGTACGCCTGATGTCCCTGATTGGTCGCATCTGGATGGCGTTGGCGGGAGTGATTGCCACCACGATGTCCGTATTAGCGGTCCTGGCGATACTCCAGCATGACGCGCTCCTCTCCCAGCTGATTCGCCAGCGCCTCGCCGTGACCGTCGAGGCCACGGCACGCCCGTTTCGCTCGGTGGTCGAGCTCGGCCTGCCGGTGTCGATGATGCGCAACAAGCGTGCGTTGCTGGAGCGGGCGCTGGAGAGCGATCCCGCCATTCGGGGCGTCGTTCTCTTCAGCCCTGCGGGAATCATCGTCGAGCGGACTGGTATCTACGCGCCCGCCAGGGTTCCGCGCGACGTGCTCGAGGTCCAGGCGCGCGAAGCCAGCGAGCGCTGGGGCATCGAGACGGCCGGCGAGCTCATCAGCGGCGCCTCGATCAGGAACGACGCGGGAGAGCCGATCGCCGGCATATTCGCGGTCTACCCCAAGGCCGAACTCGCCACCCGCAGCCGTGCCGTCGCCCGCAGCATCGGTTGGGCGGCGCTGGTCATCACCCTGTTATTCGCGGGCCTGGCGTACCTGGCCGTGCGCATGCGCGTGGGCGGCGTGACCGCCGCCCTAGGGCGTATCGAGCAGGCCCTGGGGCAGCTGGAAGGGACGCCCGCCGCGCCGTCGACCGAGCCCCCGGCGGCGGCAACAGGCCGGACCGGCCGCGCCTCCATCGCCCTTGCCATCGAGAGCCTGAGTGAGCGGCTCGACGCGGCCTCGGCCCGCTACCGTCGGGTTCTCCTCGCGCTTGGCATGGCGGAACCCCGCGGTTTAGCGCCACTGAGCGGCCCCCGGGAGACCCTGCTGGTCGGGCTGCCCGAGCGCACGGCAACGCGCCGCGTCGCCCGTAGCCTGACCCCGATAGTACTCGCCCTCAGCCTCGGCAGTGCCGTGCTGCTGGGGGCGGTGGCCTACCTGAGTATCAACGACTCGTTCCGCCCGGAGCTCGAGCGCCGCACGCAACTGATCGGCGCCATCGCCAGTGCCGACATCCAGCGCTCCGTCGAAGCGGGCGTGCCCCTCACCGCACTGGCCGGTGCGGCCGAGTACCTGGAGCATCTACGCGCAGATTTTCCCGAGATCTCTTACTTCGCGGTGCTCGGCGACCGGCCGGTGCTGGAGGTCGGCGACAGGCCCGACCCACAACGCAGCCCGTCGGCGGTGTTTCCCATTGCCGTCGCCGGCAAGACCATAGGGGCCGTGGTGACCGGCAACGACGCCGATTACGCCGCCAGACAATTTCTCGACCTGGTGATCGACCTGGTCGTGGTGTTGCTCGTCATCGTACTGTTCTGCTTCGAGCTCATCGTCGTGATGATGAGCCAGTCCATAAGCGGGCCGCTGGATCGCCTCCTGCACTTGACCGAACTGCAGGCCGCCGGCGACTTCTCGAAACGCCTCGTCGTCCATGGCCGCGGCCTGATCGACAGGCTGGGGCAGCGCCTGTCCGAGCGGGCCGAACAGCTGAACGCCGCGGTGGCGCAGCGCTATCGCGCGGGCGATGCGCCGCCGGGCTGCCAAGGCCCGGTGAGCAAGACGGGGACCTCGATTGCGGGGCAGCCCCCCGCCCTCCTGCGCTTCTGCAGTCTGACGGACGTGCGCCTGCCGCTGTTCCTGTTCGCCATGGCCGACGAGCTGCCCCTCTCGTTCTTTTCCCTGTTCGCCCGGGCGCAGGAGAACCCCTTTCCCTGGCTGGGCGAAGGCCTGGCCATCGGCCTGCCATTGGCCACCTACCTGGGCGCGGCCCTGCTCGGCGCGCCCATCGCCAGGCCACTCGGAAAGCGGCTCGGCTATCGCCAGCTGTTCGTCTGCGCCGCGCTCTCGACCTTCGCGGCGAAAATCGGCCTGTATTTCGCCCAGGGCATAGGCGAGGTGGTCCTCTACAGCGGCATCAACGGCCTCGCCTTCGTCCTGGCCTCGCTGGCCTGCCAGGACTACGTGCTGGACATGTTGCCCAAGGCCGACAGGTCGCGCTCGATCAGCCTGTTCCGGGCTACCCTGTTCAGCGGGGTGTTTGCCGCCACCGCCCTCGGTGGCATCCTCGCCGACCGCCTTGGCCAGCGGCCGGTGTTCGCCATCTGCGCACTGCTCTCGATCATCGCCGCCGTGCTGCTGTGGCGGATGGTGCCGCCCACGCGAAGGGCGCACCGGGCTGCAGCGGCGACCGACGACACGCCGGAGCCGATCTCCTTCAATGTCCTGGCGCCGATGCGCAGCGCGGCCTTCGCGGCGGTGGCGCTGGGCAGCGTGATCCCGCTGGCAATCATCGACCATGTGTTCATCTCCTATCTGCTGACCCTGCGGATGGATGCCGCAGGAGCGAGCATCTCCGAGATCGCCAGGGTGATGATGTACTTCTTCCTGGCCATGATTGTCGGCGGCTATGCACAGCATCGGCTGCCAAGCGGGCTCGCCGCACCGGGGCTTCTGCTGGTGTTCTGCTCGGTGGTGGCCGGCACGGCCTTGCTGGCTTCGTCACTGCTGCCCGCCATCTGGCTGACCACCCTCGCGGCCGTCGCCTGCGGTGCGGCCCTCGGGCTCGCCGGCGGCCCGCAGACCGCGCTGGTGATGGATGCCGCCGAGGGGCCGCTGCGCGACCTGGGCACCAGCGCCGTGCTCGGCACCATTCGCGTGATCGAGCGCGGCGGCGCCATCGCTGGCCTGGTGTTGGTTGGCTGGCTCGCCGACGCCTTGGGCTATGCTGGCGCAGTGGGCCTTATCGGCATCCTGGTGCTTGCCGGCGCGGGTCTGTTCATTCTGCTCCGCCTGCTCGCAAGCCACGGAGCAATGTCGGGGAGGAGTGCATGATGCAGACAAAAATGCTTGTCGCAGCCGCGTTGGCGGCGCTGCTAACGCTCGGCGGCGCCCCCGCCGCCGAGGCCAACATGAAGATCGGCATGGTGGTGTGGATCGGCTGCGAGGAAGTCTGCCGCGGCGTGCAGGACTCGATCGCGGCCCAGGGTCTCGAGGCGGATTTCGTGGTCATGGACGCGGCGCAGGACAAGGCCAAACTGCCCCTGTTCGTCGAGCAGGCCCGCCGCGAAAAGATGGACCTCGTGCTCACCTGGGGAACCAGCGCGACGCTGGGCATCGTCGGCACCCTGGCCGAAAGGGACGACCCCAAGTTCCTCAACGACATCCCAGTAGTCTTCACCGTGGTCGCCGACCCGGTGGGTTCGAACATCATCGAAAGCTATGAACATACCGGCCGCGCAAACGTCACGGGGACGCGCAACCGGGTGCCGGAAAGCGTGAACATCAAGAGCATGCGGCGCTACCTGCCGACCTTCGACCATCTGGGCATGCTGTTCGAGACCCAGACCCCCAACTCCGTGAACAAGGTCGAGGAGGTTCGCGCGCTGACCGATAGCCTCGGTTTCACCCTGGATACCGAACCGCTCGGCACCTTGGCCGATGGCAGCCCGGACCCGGACACGATAGAACGGGGCATCCAGGCGCTCAAGGCAAAAGGGGTGCAGTTCATCTACCTCGGCTCCAGCGCCTTCCTGGAGAAACAGTCCGATCGCTTCACCGGCGCGGCCGTCGCCGCCGGCATCCCGGTGCTCACCCCCTACGAGCACATGGTGTCGTCGTCCCAGGCGCTGATGTCGGTTGCCGCGCGCGACTACGATGTCGGCAGGCTGGCCGCTGAGCAAGTGCGACGCATCCTGGTGGACCGGGTCGCGCCGGGCAAGCTCCCGGTGCTGGCAATGGAAGAGTTCGCCTATCTGGTCAACATGCGCGTGGCCAAGGCGCTCAACCGCTATCCCCCGGTCGAGTTCCTGCAGTTTGTCGAAAAGGTCGAATGATGGGCTGAGCGGGCGGCAACAAAAAGGCTGCCGTTCCGTAGCGCCGGGGACCGGTTACGGCCAAGAGCGGCCAGTCGTTGACAGGACTATCCGGCTCATCCTCGTAAGCTTTATGGAGGATAGGAGAGCTCTAGGAAACTTGGGGCGATTCACAGTCACCCAGAGCACACTTTGCCACTACTGCATGGCGTCGAGCAGAGTATTGCGCAACCAGGTATTGGCCGGATCCGCCTCGCGCTCTCGGTGCCAGAACAGGTGCAGCTCCACCCCCGGCACGCTCACCGGCAGCGGGTGGATATGGTTGCCCAGGTAGGCGTTGCTGGACATCGCCAGGCTGTGGGGCATGGTTAGCAGCAGGTCGCTGCCCGCCACCAAACGGCAGGCCGATTCGTAGTGCTGGCAGCGCGCGGCGATCTGCCGTTGGTAGCCTTGGCGGGCCAGTTCGAAATCCACCACCCCGTAACCCATGCGCCGCGACGACACGGTGATGTGCTGCGCGACGAAGTAGTGGTCGCGGTCGATTGCGGCGCTTGAGCGGCTGACCACGACAAACTCGTCACGGCTCAGAAAGCTATGCGACAGCTCGCCATCGGCGGCCTGGGCCACGTCGATGGCGCAGTCAATACGCCCGCTCGCCAGGTCGGCCTTGAGCGTTGAGCGTTTGATCCGCGCACTGGTCACGCAAATGCCCGGCACCGCGCTATGCAGCGCCTTGACCAGGGTCGGCAATACCGCAGGCTCTATCACCTCGAGCATGGCCAGGGTCACCGCGGTGATATCGCGGATGGGCTCGAAGCTGTGGCTGTGGGCTGCGGCCCGCTGTAGAAACCCCAGCCCCTCCTGCACGTCCGGCCAGATGCGCAGGGCCAGCGGCGTGGGCACCACCCCCTGCGCCTCACGAATAAACAACGGGTCGTCGAGTTGCTGCCGCATACGCGCCAGCGCATGGCTAACGGCCGACTGACTGACGCACAGCTGCTCGGCAGCGCGGGTCAGGTTGCGTTCGCGATAGATCACGGCGAAGACCCGAAACAGGTTCAGGTCCAGGCGTGCGATGGGGGCCGAGTAATTATCTTTGCTCATGTCTACCAATGAAAAACCATCATTTTTCTAATTATAGGCAGACACCTAGCATGGCGACATCCACGCCTCTGCTGGCCTGGCCAATAAGCCTGCGCCCAGAGGCGGTGCTAAATACGAGGAAGTGATATGAACGAGACAATCGCAGGACGAGTCGCGCTGGTAACCGGCGCGGCGAACGGCATCGGCCGCGCCACCGCGTTGGCCTTCGCCAGCAGCGGCTACAAGGTGGTGGTGTCCGATATCGACAGCCAAGCCGGACAAGCGACCGTGGCCTTGATCGAGGCGGCTGGCGGCGAGGCAGTGTTTATCCGCTGCGATGTGTCTTGCGATGCCGAGGTGCGCCGCTTGATTGAGCAAACCGTTGCGACCTACGGCCGGCTGGATTGCGCCTTCAACAATGCCGGAATCGAGATCGAGAAGTGCAAGCTCGCCGACGGCAACGAAGAAGTTTTCGACGCCATCATGGGCGTCAACGTCAAGGGCGTGTGGCTATGCATGAAGTACCAGATAGCCGTGATGCTCGCTCAAGGCGGCGGCTCCATCGTTAACACCGCCTCGGTCGCCGGTTTGATCGCCGCGCCCAAGCAAAGCATCTATTCGGCCTCCAAGCATGCGGTGATCGGCCTGACCAAGACTGCGGCGGTTGAATACGCACGCAAGAATATCCGGGTGAATGCCGTTTGCCCCGCGGTTATCGACACCGAAATGTATCTCCGCGCCAGCACCGACGACCCCAAGCATGTGGCCCTGGTCGTGGCCGCGCACCCCATAGGGCGAATCGGCACTGTCGAGGAAATTGCGG
Organism: Pseudomonas zhanjiangensis; assembly: GCF_041027545.1. Classification (NCBI taxonomy): domain Bacteria; kingdom Pseudomonadati; phylum Pseudomonadota; class Gammaproteobacteria; order Pseudomonadales; family Pseudomonadaceae; genus Pseudomonas; species Pseudomonas zhanjiangensis. The sequence goes on from NZ_JBFTEG010000002.1 coordinate 83,539, forward strand.
CAGCCGTGCTCTATCTATCCGGCGATTCGGCGGGTTTCACCACCGGCATAGCCCTACCCGTCGATGGCGGCCTTACCGCGCTGTAAGACGTTCAGCCTCTCCAGAGAAATAGCCATGAGCGAATACCAGAGCTTTACCCGCGACGACCATGAGGGTGTCGCCGTGGTGCGCTTCAACCACCCGCCGATCAATCTGGTCGACCGCACTATGGTGATCGACCTGCTCCGCTTGGCGCAGAAACTGGAGGGCGACACGCAGACCAAGGTCGTGATCTTTCGCAGCGACAATGCGGATTATTTCCTCGCCCACTACGACCTGGGCAGCCAACTCGACGCGCTGCCAGTCGCCCTGGCGCCCGGCACGCCAAGCCTGCTGAGTGCACTGTTCACCCGTTTCAGCCGCCTGTCCCAGGTCACCATTGGCGAGCTGAGCGGGCGCGCCCGCGGCGCAGGAAGCGAGTTTCTCCTAGCCTTGGACATGCGTTTTGCCTCCCGCGAAACCGCCGTGCTGTGCCAACCGGAAATTGGCGTGGGGCTGCTGCCGGGCGCAGGCGGCACTGTGCGCTTGACCCAACTGCTGGGCAGAGGCCGGGCCTTGGAGATATGCCTGGGCGGCGAGGATTTCGATGCCACTACTGCAGAGCTTTACGGCTGGATCAACCGCGCACTGCCAGGCGAGCAACTCAGCAGCTTCTGCGACGCCCTGGCCCGCCGTATCGCCGGCTTCCCGGCCGGCGGCATAGGCAATGTCAAAGCTGTGGTGGAGCGTGTCAGCACGCTCGATAAAGAGACCCTGGCGGACGAGTCGCAGCGCTTCGTGGCCGATATGCATGCGCCAGAAACCCTCGACCGGGTGAAGTGGATGCTCGCCCAGGGCGGACAACACCAGGGTGCCATGGAACTCGACCTGGGCGAGCTGCTGGCGCGGTATCCGCAGCCGATAACCCCATAGTCGCGAGGATGGCTGGCGCGGCTGGCCCTTTGCTTGGTGGTGGGCAATATAACGCAGCAGCGAATTCGCCCCAAACAATGCTTCGCGGCCAGGGGCCGCTCCTACGGAGTCAGTGAAAACTGTGGCGCTTTGTAGGCTGGACAAGAGGCAGCTTGTCAAAGGGAAAGGAGACGGATTATTTACAAGACGAACCGGCCGCTTCTGGCCGTTTTCTGCTTTTCGCGCGGTAATCTGGTCAACGCCACCTGTCAGATGGGCGACCACAGCGGGCGCAGCCTACAGCTTCCCCTGGCCACGTTCGTCGTGGCAGTGTGGCGAGGGCCGCGGTGCCCTCTAGGCAGCTGCCGAGTCGCTCGGGCGTTAGGGAATTTTTAGGGATTGCCTAGGGCTTATTTCGCAAAGTCGCGCCGCCCGGCCTCCTAGCATGGACTCCTCACCCCACCGAGGAGTCAGACGATGCCTTCCACCCCCGCCCGCTTCGATATCTATGCGCTGATCCACAAGGGGCTGCGTGCCCACCTGCTGCACACCCTCCATGCGGTCGGCCGCTGCGACTGGCAGGACTGCGCGGATGCCCGCGCCGTGCTCGCCGAACTGGACGAGCTGCTGGCGTTCTGTCGCGCGCACATCGAGCATGAGGACGCCGTGGTTCACCCGGCCCTGGAGCGGCGACGCCCCGGCTCGGCCGAGCACAGCGCGGCCGAGCATCGCCGCCATCAGCAGGCCATGGACGAGCTCGGCGCCCTGGCCGAACAGGTGGCCCACCTGCCGGCGCTGCGCCGTGGCGAGTTCGTCCATCCGCTTTACCGGCGCCTGGCGTGCTTCGTGGCCGAGAACCTGGAGCACATGGAACAGGAAGAGCGCGACAACAACCGCCTGCTCTGGGAAACCCATAGCGACGACGAGCTGATCGCCCTGGAGCAGCAGATCGTCGCCAGCATCGGCCCCGACGAGATGCAGCGCACCCTGCACTGGATGCTGCCGGCCCTGACTCCGCAGGAGCGCGCGGCCTTTCTCGTCGAGTTTCGCCAGCAGGCGCCGCTGGAGCTGTTCGCCGCCACCCTCGAGCGCCTGTGCATGCAGCTGTCGCCGAAGCACCAGGCCCATCTCGATGCCGCCCTGGGCCTGACCCGGGCGGTCGAGCCGGCACGCCGCCTTTATCCGTGAAACCCAACGAGGAACAATGAAATGAGTGCCTATTCCCGCCGCTGGATCTATCTCGCCATCGTCTATTTCTGCCTGGCCGTCGGCCTCGGCGTGTTCATGGGCCTGAGCGGCGACCATCGGCTGATGGCCGTGCATGCGCACCTGAACCTGCTCGGCTGGGTCAGCCTGAGCCTGATCGGCGTCATCTACCACTACTTCCCCAGGGCGGCTGGCAGCCGCCTGGCCAGCCTGCAGTTCTGGCTGCACAACCTGACCCTGCCGTTGATGATGCTGGCCCTGACCCTGGTGACCCTCGGTACGCCCCAGGCCGGCCCGCTGCTCGGCGCCAGCGCGGTGGCGATGCTACTGGCGGTGCTGCTGTTCGCCACCAATATGTTCTGGCGCCGCACCTGAGCAAGGAGCCTCAGCCGGCGGCGATCTCCTGCAACAGCAGCGGGCGCCTGAGCGACAGGCGCAGGCGTCCGCGGCCGCACTTCTCCAGGACGATGTCGCGGCTGCGCTCGGCCAGGCGGCGCTGCAACAGGATCAGCCGCGCCTCCAGGTTGTCGTCCAGCTCCGGCAGCTTGAGCGTCGGATCGACCCGCAGCTCACGGTTGCTGAACTCGCTGCGGCCCTCGCCGAGGTGCAGGTTCAACAGGCGCCAGAAGATGGCGCCGGCCACCCCCTTGATCAGGTAGTCGTCGCCGAGGAACAGGCTGCTGTTGGCCGGATAGTAGCGCACCACCAGGGGTGCACCGCTTGGCGGGGCGAGTGCCGACGTCAGCCCAGCGTCTTCAGGCGCACTCTCGGGCGCCTGCTGCAGGGCCAGGATGGAGGCGCCGAGCAAGCCGGCCAGGGCGAGCAGGCAGTCCTCCTCGTCATAGCCGAAGCGATGGGGCTCGGCGCTTTCCACATGCAGTACGCCGAGCAGGCGACCGGCGGCGAGGATCGGCACCGACAGCTGGCTGTGTGCCTCGGCCAGGCCGGGGAAGACGATTTCCGTCTCCAGCCGGTCCATCGGAGCGGCTTCGGCCAGGTGCTCGCGAATGGCCCGGCCGTAGGCATATTCCGAGGCCAGGTGGGCGATGCGGATCGGCGTGCGGAACTGCGCCGCCACGCCGATGATGCCGCGCCCGACGGGAAACTCGGAGCCCACCCCGGACTGCGCATAGCCGTGACTGGCCACGGTGAACAGCTTCTGCCCCTGGGGATCGAGCATCAGGATCATCGCCTGGGGCATCTCGAGGAGGCTGGCCAGGCCCTCCAGGCACTGCTCCAGCAGGCCGGCCAGGTCGCCGCAGGCCGCCAGGCGCTGGCTCAACTGGCGCAGACGGGCGATATGGCAGGGCGCGCCCTGGGTCGGCGGCACCTCCTCACCCGGTACATGCTCGACGTCCAGCACCTGGTAGATATCCGCGCCAAGCAGGCGAAACACGCCGCTCATGCCGGAACTGGAGGCGATGCCAGCGAGCTTGGCCTTCATGCTCTCGAACAGCGGCCCCGCGGTCTCGGTGCGCCGGTAGAGCAACGCCAGGCGGTAGCGCGCGCTGCTCTGCGGATGGAGGAGAAACACCGTGGCCTGGGGATTGGCCAGGATGTTCTCGCGGGTCTTGTTGAAGAACTGGAAGGACAGCGCCACATGCTTGGGGTCCACGTAGTGCACCTGGGACACCAGGGTCACGTTCGGCGTGCCCTCGACGTCGCAGGTGGCGATCGCCGCCGGCACCGCCCCTTCCAGGCAGGGGCGAATGGCGTCCAGGCTCGGCCCAGGGTTCATGACGAAGGCTCCAGGCGCGCCCCGGCATGGGGCCCGGGGGTCTGCTCGAACAGGTCGCTCAGGGTGAAACTCAGTGCCCTCAGGCGTTCAACCTGGTAGTCATGGGTGGCGCGGGCGAACGGCAAGGCATAGCCCAGGGGCAGCAGGTCTGCGGCGAAGGCGTCGCGATGGCGCGCGGCCAGTTCGGCGTCGCCCGCCGACAGCGGCACCTCGCGGGCATCGCGGCCCTTGAGCTGCAGGGTGCGGTGGCTGCTGGGCAGGCAGAACACCACCGCCAGGGCGCCACTGGCGGCCACATCCTCGAGCAATTGGCCGGACTGGGCGGCGTCGACCAGCACCCGGATCTGGCAGCGATCGCTGGCCACCCGGCAGCCCACGCCCTTGCTCACCGAGGGCACCCGGCGCACGTCGCGCGAGGCCAGGCTGATCGACACGCCACTCTCGATAAAGCGGATCTGCTCCTCACTCAGGGTCACGCCGCTCATGGCTCAGGCTCGAGGAAAACGGAGCAATATCCTGCGCTTTCGCCGCGCGCTTGGGAAGCCACGGCCTGGCAGGCGCCAGGCCCCGTTCAGACCATCTGCAGGTACTGCTTGCGGGTCGGCGGTGCGAAGGCCGCATCGATCAGCGCCAGGTCCGCAGCACTCAAGTGCAGACCGGCCGCCTCGGCATTCAGACGCAGATGAGTCGGCTCCACCGCCTTGGGAATGGCGATCACCCAGTCCTGGCGCAGCAGCCAGGCCAGGGCCACCTGGGCCGGGGTAACGGCATGGGCCTCGGCTACCTGGCGCAGCGCCGGATGGCGCAACAAGGCGCCGCCCTGGCCGAGCGGACAATAGGCCATCAACGGCATGCCCTGGGCCTGCTGCCAAGGCAGCAGGTCGAACTCGATGCCACGCGCCTCGGGGTTGTACAGCACCTGGTTGGTCGCGCAGGCCGAAGCGCCCAGGCCGCTCAGCTCCTGCAGGTCATCCAGGTCGAAGTTGGACACGCCCCAGCGGCCGATCTTGCCCTGCTCGCGCAGGCGCTCGAAGGCCTCGACGGTTTCCGCCAGGGGATACTGGCCGCGCCAGTGCAGCAGGTAGAGATCGATGGTCTCGGTCTTCAGGCGCTTGAGGCTGCGCTCGCAGGCCGCCGCGACGCCGGCGCGGCTGGCGTTGTGCGGGTAGACCTTGCTGACCAGGAACACCTGCTCGCGGCGCCCGCCGATGGCCTCGCCCACCACCTGTTCGGCGCCGCCTTCGCCGTACATCTCGGCGCTGTCGATCAGCCGCAGGCCCTGCTCGATGCCCTGTTGCAGGGCCGCCACCTCGCGGCGGCGCTCGGCGGGGTTCTCACCCATGCGCCAGGTACCCTGGCCGATCACCGGCACATGGGTGCCGGCCATTTCAAGCGTGCGCATCACCCTCTCCTCTTCGCTGGCGGCGCGTCAGCCGCGAGTGCCCCGCTCCGAACTCAACAACAGCAGCAACGACACCGGCTGCTCGCTTTCCGGGTGCAGGGGCTCCTGCAGCCACTGCAGGCGCCAACCGGTCTCTGCGAACAGCCCCAGCCAGGACTCCAGGGTGCGGAAGAACCAGGGCATAGGCGCCGTGAAGGACTCGCCGAAGCCGGCGAAGGTCTCGACCCGCCAACCGTCCCGGTAGGCCGCGTCCTGGCTGGCGCGCCAGGGATGCAGGGTCTGGATCAGCAGGCGTCCGCCCTCGGTCAGCACCTCGTGCAGGGCCTCCAGGGTTGGTGCCAGGGGGTCGTCGAACAGGGCGAAATTGCACACCAGCACTTCGAAGCGGCCGAGCTGATCGGCCTGGCCAGGCAGCTCGGCATAGCCGCACACGCGGTAACTGGCCTGTGGGCCGGCGGCCCGGGCCGCCTCGATCAGCGGCGCCGAGGCGTCTACCCCGACCGCCTCGATACCGCGTTCGGCCAGGCCGCGGCACAGCCAGCCCTCGCCGCAGCCGACATCCAGCACCCGCTGCGGGTCCAGGGCCAGTACCGCCTGGAGGATCGCCGCATCGGTGACCAGGCGCCGGCTCTCGATGTGCCGTTCGCGCACCGCGGCCGTCCAGGCATCGGCATTGGCCTGCCAGCTGAGCTGCAGCTGCTCCCGGTGATCGCGTTGCATAGGTCACTCGCTGTCTGTCGACGACGCCGCGATTGTAGTGCAGCCAGTCGTCTGCTGACGCTTCGATTGCGACGTGCAACTGCCTGACAGGACTGCGACTAAGCTTGGAGTACTTGGGGACGATAGCTCCATGGGGGAGTGATGGGATCCTTGCAGAAATCGGACGCGGAACAGGCCGCACTGCCAGCGGGCGATCGACCACCGGTCTACCTGAAACCCGCCAAAGCGAGAAGCAGGCTGCGCATTGCCCTGTGGCTGGTGCTGGTGCTGCTGCTGACGGCTGCCGGCCTGTTGCTGGCCTATGAGCTGCGCAGCGCGCACTTCCAATCGCGCCTGATCAGCCAATACGCCGCAAGCCTGAGCTACAGCGTGCAGCCGGGGCCCAGCCCGGCGATCCATTACCCGCAGGACGGCCCCTTCGACAAGCGCCTGGGCTACGCCCACCTGCCAGAGTTGCTCGAGCGCCTGCAGCAACGCAACTTCAGCATCCTGCAACAGGCCCGTTTTTCCCCGGCGCTGCTCGACTACGCCCAGCGCGGCTTCTTCCCGCCCTTTCGCGAGAAGACCCAGGCTGGCCTGAGCATCAGCGACTGCCGCGGCAGCCCCTTCTATGAGTTCCGCTACCCGCAGCAGTTCTACCCGAGTTTCGCCGCCATACCGCCGCTGGTGGCCGGCAGCCTGCTGTTCATCGAGAACCGCCAGCTACTCGACGACGAGCAGCCGCTGGCCAACCCGGCGGTCGACTGGCCGCGTTTCGCCATGGCCGCCTGGTCGCAGCTGGGCAAGGCGCTGGACGTGCAGGACCAGTCCGCCGGCGGCAGCACCCTGGCCACCCAGCTCGAGAAGTACCGCCACTCGCCGGATGGCCTGACCCAATCGGCCAGCGAGAAACTGCGGCAGATGGTTTCGGCCAGCGTGCGTGCCTACCAGGCCGGGCCGCAGACCCTGCAGACGCGGCAGAACATCGTGCGCGACTACCTCAACAGCGTGCCGTTGTCCGCCGCCCCCGGCCATGGCGAGGTGCATGGCCTGGCCGATGGCCTGCGCATCTGGTTCGGCGCCGACTTCGCCGAGGTCAACCGCCTGCTCGACCCCGAGCGCTCCCCCGAGGCGAGCAATGCCCAGCGCGGCCTGGCCCTGCGCCAGGTGCTGGCGCTGCTGATCGCCCAGCGCCGGCCGTCCTACTACCTGGCCCAGGGCCGGCAGGAGCTGGACGCGCTGATCGACAGCCATGTCCGCCTGCTGGCCAGGGGCGGCCTGATCGACACGCCGATGCGCGACGCCGCCCTGGCCCGCCAACTGAGCTACCGCAACTGGCAGCTGCAACCGACCCTCACCGCGGTGGACAACAACAAGGGCATCCGGGTCGCCCGCGCGCGCCTGTCCGGGCTGCTCAATATGCCGCTGTACGACCTCGACCGCCTCGACCTGGCGGCCAGCACCACCCTGCAGGACGAGCTGCAGCAAGTGGTCAGCCAGTACCTGCAGCAGCTCGCCGACCCGAGCTTCGCCGAACAGATCGGCCTGTTCGGCGAACGCCTGCTGTCGGCGGAGAAGACCGCCGAGGTGCGCTACAGCTTCACCCTGGTCGAGCGCACGGCCAATGGCAGCCGGGTGCGGGTGCAGACCGACAGCACCGACCAGCCATTCGACATCAACGAGGGCAGCAAGCTGGAACTCGGCTCCACCGCCAAGCTGCGGGTGCTGGCCACCTACCTGACGATCGTCGCCGAACTGCACCAGCGCCATGCCGGGCAGAGCCCGGAGGAGCTGCGCGCGGTGGAAGTCGCCGACCAGGACTACATCACCCGCTGGGCCCTCGACTACCTGCGCCAGAATCCGGGCGCCGAGCTGCCGGCCATGCTCGACGCCGCGCTGGACCGCAAGTACTCGGCCAGCCCCTACGAGCGCTTCTTCACCGGCGGCGGCCTGCACAGCTTCGCCAACTTCCGCCGCGAGGACAACAACCGCATCCCGGCCCTGCGCGATGCTCTGCGCGAGTCGATCAACCTGCCGTTCATCCGCCTGATGCGCGACCTGGTGCGCTACAGCACCTACCAGGCGCCGGGCAACAGCGCCGAGCTGCTCAAGGACGACAAGGACCCGCGGCGCCAGGCCTACCTCAGCCGCTTCGCCGACCGCGAAGGCAAGACCTTCCTCCTGCGCTTCTGGCGCAAGTACCAGGGCCAACCGGCGCAACAGCGCCTGGAAACCTTCCTCGCCAGCCTGCGCGCCACACCGGTGCGCCTGGCGGCGGTGCACCGCTACCTGATGCCGGAGGTCGACGAACAGACCTTCGCCGCCTTCCTGCGTGCCCACCTGCCGCAGGCCAAGCTGACCGACAAGCGCATCACCGAACTCTATCTGGACTATGGCCCCGGCGCCTACAGCCTGCCCGACCAGGGCTATATCGCCCGCGTCCACCCGCTGGAGCTGTGGTTGTTGGGCTTCTTGCTCGAGCATCCCCAGGCCAGCTTCAACGATGCCGTGCTGGCTAGCCACGACCAGCGCCAGGAAGTCTATGGCTGGCTGTTCCGCAGCCGACACAAGAGCGCCCGCGACAGCCGCATCCGCATCATGCTCGAGGTCGAGGCCTTCCTCGACATCCATCGGCGCTGGCAGAAGCTCGGCTACCCGTTCGAGTACCTGGTGCCGTCGCTGGCCACCGCCATCGGCAGCTCCGGCGACCGCCCGGCGGCACTGGCCGAGCTGATGGGGATCATCCTCAACGACGGCATCCGCCAGCCGACCCTGCGCATCGACAGCCTGCACTTCGCCGAAGGCACGCCCTACGACACCCTGGTCGGCCGCCAGTCACTGGAAGGCGAGCGGGTGATGCCTTCGGCGGTCGCCGCGGCCCTGCGCGAAGCCCTCTCCCAGGTGGTCGAGGGCGGCACCGCGCGGCGCCTGCAAGGCAGCTTCAGCCTGCCCGACGGGCGCCAGCTGACCCTGGGCGGCAAGACCGGCACCGGCGACAACCGGGTGGAAACCGTCAGCCGCGGCGGCCAGGTGCTCAGCTCGCGGGCGCTGAACCGTACCGCCACCTTCGTGTTCTTCCTCGGCCAGCGCCACTACGGCACCCTCACCGCCTTCGTGCCCGGCCAGTCGGCGGAGAAATTCACCTTCACCTCGGCGCTGCCGGTACAGGTGCTCAAGGGCATGGCACCGATCCTCGCGCCCTACCTGGAGCCTGGCGCCGCCACCCTGTGCCGGGCGCCGCTGACGCCGCTGCAGGCCAGCTGGAAATAGCCGGCAGCGGTAGCTCCAGCCTGCAACCGCACGGGTTGCGCCTGGGCGACGCTCTGCTCATTCACCCGACGACGATGGATGAACAGGCCTCATCCAGCCTACCCGGAGCATCTGGCCCGGGGCCGGCCGTCAGGACTTCTTCAGCTGGATGTACAGCGCCTCGACCTTCTCCCGCGCCCAGGGCGTCTTGCGCAGGAAGGTCAGGCTGGACTTGATGCTCGGCTCGCTCTTGAAGCAGCGAATGTCGATGCGCTGGGCCAGGCCGTCCCAGCCCAGCCGGGCCACCAATTCGACGAGAATGGCTTCGAGGGTGACGCCGTGCAGCGGATTGTTCGGGTGTGAGCTCATGGGGGGCCTGATCTGCCGGGGATGGGGCCAGGCACCTTAGCCCAGAGCGGCCCATGGGGAAAGTCGGGCGCATGCCTGGCCGCCAAGGCCCCAGGCGCTGCCTATACTGCTTGATGCCGCCGCCCCGGCCTGGGCACATGCGTCCGCGGACATCGCTGTGGCGAGCGCGAAACTGCCCCTTTCCGTCCACCCGCCAGGAGTTCGAACATGACCATCCGCATCGGGGACGAAGCCCCGGACTTCACCGCCGACACCACCGAAGGCCCCCTGCATTTCCATGAATGGATCGGCGACAGCTGGGCCATCCTGTTCTCCCATCCCAAGGACTTCACCCCGGTGTGCACCACCGAACTGGGCTACATGGCCAAGCTCAAGCCGGAGTTCGACAAGCGCAACACCAAGATCGTCGGCCTCAGCATCGACCCGGTCAGCGACCATCACGCCTGGCTCGGCGACATCCAGGAAACCCAGGGCCATGCGGTCAACTACCCGATGATCGGCGACCCCGACCTCAAGGTGGCCAAGCTCTACGACATGATCCACCCCAACGCCAGCGGCGGTCCGCGCACCGCGGTGGACAACGCCACGGTGCGCTCGGTGTTCATCGTCGGCCCGGACAAGAAGGTCAAGGCCATGCTGGTCTACCCCATGACCGCCGGACGCAACTTCGACGAGGTGCTGCGCCTGCTCGATGCGCTGCAACTCAATGCCAGGCACACGGTGGCCACGCCGGTGAACTGGAAGCCGGGCGAGGACGTGATCATCCCCACCTCGGTGTCCGACGACGAGGCCCGGCAGAAGTACCCGCAGGGCTTCAAGACGCTCAAGCCCTACCTGCGGGTGGTCGCCCAGCCCAAGTAGGCGCAAGGCGACGAGGGCCAGCTGCAAACGAAAAAGCCCGCCTCCTCACGGGGGCGGGCTTTGGCTGTTTGCCGACTGGATCAGCTGGCCGAAGGGCCGAAGGTGCGGCCGGCAGTGAACTTCAGGCTGTGCGCCGGTTCGGCTACCAGGGTGCGGTGCAGGGCCAAGGCCATCAGCACCAGGATCACCCCGATCGGCAGCGCCGCGCAGATGGACGCGGTCTGCACGCTCTTCAGGCCACCCGACCACAGCAGGCCGGCGGCGATGGAGCCGACCATCAGGCCCCAGGCCACCCGGCTCCACGCCGGCGGATGGATGTTGCCGCGCGCCGCCAGGGTACTCACCACCAGGGTGCCGGAGTCGGCCGAGGTGACGAAGTAGGTGACGATCAGCAGCGACGCCAGGGCGCCCAGCAGACCGGCAATGCTCATGCCCGAGGACTGCTCGATCTTGTCGAACAGGGTGAACAGCGAGTTGGTCGCATCGGCCTTGGTCGCCACCAGGATGGCACCGCCTTCGAACTTGGCCTCATCGCCGGTCAAGCCTTGGCTCTGCACCTGCTCCTGATGGGCCAGGCGATCGGCTTTCTCGTAGTTCAGCGCGGCGCCACCGAAGGTACCGATCCAGACGAAGCTGAACAGCACCGGAATGACCAGCGAGCCCATCACCAGTTCGCGGATGGTCCGGCCGCGGGAGATGCGCGCGATGAAGGTGCCGACGAAGGGCGCCCAGGTCAGCCACCAGGCCCAGTAGAAGGCGGTCCACCAGTTCTGCCAGCCGGCGTCGTTCTGCGCGTCGCTCCACAGGCTCATGCCGATCACGCTCTGGGCGTAGCCAGAGGTGCCTTCGAGGATGGTGTTGAGGATGTAGCGGGTCGGACCGAAGGCCATGACCGCGGCCAGGATCACCAGCGACAGGCCCATGTTCCACAGCGACAGCAGCTTGATGCCGCGATCGACGCCGGACACCACCGACATGATGGCGACCAGGGAGATGCCGAGGATCAGCGCCATCTTCATGCCGATGCCCAGCTCGGTGCCGGTCAGGGTCTTGATCCCGGTGGCCAGCTGCTCGACGCCCAGGCCGAAGGAGGTGGCGATACCGAAGGCGGTGACCACTACGATGAGGATGTCGAAGATCGCGCCCAGCCAGCCATTCATGCGCTTCTCGCCGAACAGTGGCTCCAGGGTGGCGCGGATCGACAGCGGCTTGCCCTTGCGGAAGCAGAAGTAGGCCATGCACAGCGCCGGCAGCAGGTACAGTGCCCAGGCATGCATGCCCCAATGGAAGTAGGTCACGCGCATCGCCGCCTCGGCCGATTCGGCGCTGAGGCTGGTGGCGCTGAACGGGTTGCCGGCGTAGTGCCACATTGGCTCGGCCACCGACCAGAACAGCAGGCCGATGCCCATGCCGGCGCTGAACAGCATCGACAGCCAGGAGGTGGTGCTGAATTCAGGCTTCTCGCCATCCGCACCGAGGGTTACATGGCCATAGCGGCTGGCCATCAGATACAGCAGATAGACCAGGATGCCCGAGGCCATGGCCAGGTAGAACCACTTGAAGTTCAGCAGGATCGCGGTGGACAGCTCGCCGAACATGGCGCCGGCCTGTTCTCCCTTGACCGCACAAAAGCCGACGAAGGCGGCGATTATCAGGGTCGAAACCAAGGTGATTCGGGCGTCGACGCCGCGAAGACCTCCAGTCGAATTACTCATAGCATGTGCTCCGTTGTTATTGTTTATTTGCCACTGTGCACGCCGGCTTAAAGGCGAGCCGGTAAAACGCTTCTATAAGCCTCTCGGGTGTTGTTGCAAACCTCGATAATTCGATAAATAACAACTTCTGACACCTGATTTTTGTCGGTCTTATTAATGCGTTTTAATCATTAATCGAACGTTCAAAAAACATTAACCACAAACGCCTTAAATGCGGGCGACTGGGCACGGGCAAACCGCCCAGACAAGGGCAGCAAACAACTTTCAGAAGTTCCCAGGATTACCCGCTCGCCCCATCTACAACTGGCGAACGGGTCGTTAATTCGCGGCTGACTATAGGGTCATGTAACATCTCGCAAACATTCCATTAGCGCCATCCATCGATCCATTAGCGCCATGACTCTCCCGCTGGTCAGCCAGACCGACAGCCCGCCGGTTCGCAATCAAGCCGGTGCCTCAGCGCGCCTCGATGATGAACGGCAGCTCCAAATTGTTCTGCGGGTCGAACTGACGCCGCTGGGTGTGGTTGAGGTGACGCCCGTAGACATGGAACGACAGGCTGGTCCGCTGCGTTTCATTGGTCACGCAGTGAATGCCGCCACTGGGCATGAGGATCGCCTCGCCCGGCTGGATCGACTGCTCGCCGATGCAACGCAACTCGGCATAGCCGGGGCGGCTGGCATCATCCAGACGCTGCCAGAAGCGGTTGCGTTCGACCCCGTCGACGCCGACCACCACGGCCCAGGTGTCATGGTCGTGGGGGCGCACACCGCGCCCGGGCAGCCAGCTGTCGACCACCACGAACAGCGACTGATCGGGCTCCACATGCAGCAACGTGGTGCCGAACCCCAACGCCGGGTCGGCCTCGTACATGGCCGGGCGCAGCCAGTCACCCTCGGCGACGGCGCGCCGGGCCAAGGGCCCCACCCGCTCGAGAATCTCGGCCTCATCCGTTGTCGCGGCGACGATCTGCCGAAGGTCGGCGACAAAGGCCTCGAGACTGTATGCCTGCATTGTCATTGCTGCACTCCCGCAGGAAAGTGGTTGATAGGCGCGCGCCCGATTGGCCTAGCGACGTCCCCATCGGCAACGGCGTCCAGCCAGGCCCCCGCCCGACAAGTAAATAAGCCAAGGAACCAATGCGACGGAAGTTCGATTCCAATAGGTGCAATCGAACCGCCGGGCAACGGCCGCTCGGTGAACAAATCCCTCAAGCCAGGCCCTCACTCTTGCTTGTGAAACAACCAGCCATTGCGCGATCGACCCTGGCGCCGGCAGCGCTTCGCAAAACGCCGAGGAAAATATTCGGCGGCAGCGGATGGTCGAATAGCGACGGCGCCGGGACAAATCATTTAATTTGGCTAACTAGTGACTTTTAATCATTTATAAGCCCTCACTCGGACAGGCCCGCCATGGCGCCAGCGAGCCTGCCCGGCGAAGTTCTTACAGCCAATCCTCCTGCCAGGGGAAAGTCGACAGCGCCTGGCAGCCGCTGGCGGTGATCAGCACCTGCTGCTCCAGCTTGATCCCCTCGGCGCCGCCCTGCTCGCCGATGTAGCTCTCCACGCAGAGCACCATGTTCTCCTCGAACTGCCCGTCGTAGCCGCTGCTGGCCCAGTCGGCGCCCTTGTGGGCCAGGGCCGGGTACTCGTCGGCCAGACCGACGCCATGCACCACGCAGCAATAGCGGTTGTGCTGGTAAGCATCCGGAATGTCCCAGGAGCGCTCGACGAACTCGCGGTGGCTCAGGCCCGGACGCAGCAGGCTCATGTTGTGCTGCACCTGCTCATGGGCCAGGCGGTAGAGCTTGCGCTGCTCGGCGCTGGGGGCGACGTGGCCGACCGTCCAGGCCCGGGAGATGTCGGCGCAGTAGCCGTAGGGACCGATCAGGTCGGTGTCGAAGCAGATGATCTCGCCTTCGTTCATCACCCGGTCGCTGGACTCCTGCATCCAGGGGTTGGTGCGCGGCCCGGAGGCCAGCAGGCGGGTCTCGATCCATTCGCCGCCGTGGCGGATGTTCTCGTAGTGCAGCCAGGCCCACAGCTGGTTCTCGGTCATGCCGGGGCGCAGCTCGTCGTGCATGCGCTGGATACCGCGCTCGCACACGGCGATGGTCCAGCGCATCAGCTCCAGCTCATCACTGGATTTGATCTTGCGCGCCTCCTCCATCAGGCTGTGCCCCTCGACCAAGGTCAGGCCGTGCTCGCGCAGCAGGTCGAGCCCCTCCAGGTCGGCCTTGTCCACCGCCAGGCGGGCCTTGGGCCCGGCATGCTGGCGCAGCACCGCGAGGACGTCGTCGGCCCAGGCCACGGCCTTCTCGCCGATCCGCGAGCCGGCGCCGAAGTAGCTCCAGTTGATCGCCGGACGGATCTCGTCGAGCAGCTCGTTGCCCTCGTGCAGGTGCTCGCAGTTGTGGAACTCGAACAGCACCACCGGCCCCTCGGCGAACACCAGGGCATAGCGGGCGAAGTTGTGCAGGGTCCACACCTGCATGTTCGAGGTGTCGGTGGCGTAGCGGATGTTCACCGGGTCATAGAGCAGGATCGCCGCGCAGTCGGCGGCCAGCAGCTGCTGGCGCACCCGCTGCAGGCGATAGCCGCGCGCGGCCTTGTGGGTCTGGATGCTGACCGGGTTGCGCAGCGGCTGGGCGGCGGCCTCATCGGCCAGGTACTTGTTCTTGTTGTCGAACATGAGGGGCATTCCTCTGGAAAACACCGGCCGGCGACCGGCACGCATTCAGGTTGTCGGTGGATCGCCCACCAGGGATTCTTCTGCCGTGACCGACGGCGCCACCGCCGCCGGCAGCGTCGCGCAGGCCAAGCCGACGGGGGTCGCCTGGTGCTGCAGCGGTGCATCGGCCTGCAGGTGTTCGCCGGTCACCCGCTTCTGGCTCACCGCCAGGGCCAGCGACGCGGCGCAGGCGGCGAAGAAGTAGTACAGGCTCCAGGCGCCGAACCGCTCCATCAAGGCGCCGGCCAGCAGCGGACCGATGCAGGCGCCGATGCCATAGGCCACCAGCAGCAGCCCGGCCAGGGACACCCGCAGCTCGGCCTCGACGTTGTCGTTGGCCAGGGCCACGCCCAGCGGATACAGACAGAACTGCAACAGGCCGATGGCGGCGCCGATCAGCAGCAACACGGCGAACGAAGGATCGTGATAGAAGCCCAGCGGCAGGAAGGCGAGAATCAAAAGCAGGGCCACCGCGCGGATCAGCCCGGCCCGCGGCAGACGGTCGGACAGCCAGCCCAGGGGCAGCTGGGCGAGCAGGCCGGCGCCGATCACCACGGCCATGAACTGGCCGATCTGCACCGTATCCAGGCCCTGGCGGCTGGCATAGATGGAGGCCAGGCCGTAGAAGGCGCCGTTGATCATCCCCGACATCAGGATGGTCACCAACGACTGCGGCACCCGGCGCAGGAACAGACGAACGTCGACCGGCGTTGGCTGCAGCGCGGCCGGGTGCGTGCTGCGGGTCAGGGCCACCGGCACCAGGCACAGGGCGAAGGCCATGGCCACGCCGAGCAGGGCGTGGATGCCCAGATCACCATTGAGGCTCAGGGCCAGCTGGCCGAGCACCATGCCGACATAGATGGCGACCATGTAGATGCCCAGCACCTTGCCGCGCTGATCGCTCTGGGCGCGGTCGTTGAGCCAGCTTTCCAGCACCATCAGCTGGCACATCATGGCCAGGCCGACGACGAAACGCAGCGCCAGCCACAGCGGTAGCGCACCGCTGAACTCGTGGCCCAGCACCGCCGCCGAGATCACCCCGGCGCAGGCCACGTAGGTGCGGATATGTCCCACCCGCTCGATCAGCCAGTGGCCGACTCTGCTGCCCAGCACCAGGCCCAGCGCGTTGGCCGCCATGAGGGCACCGCCCCAGAACTCGGCGATGCCGTCGGCGGTCAGGCGCAGGGCCAGGTAGGTCATCAACAGGGTCGAGCCCAGCTGCATCAGCACGCTGGCCAGGTACAGGGCGCCGAACGTTCGGGTCAGGCCGAGCATGGGTGCGCCTCCCGGGGCCACCGGCCCATGGCGCACACCAGCCCTGCTGCGAGATGCCTACCCATACCGCTCTCCCCTTGGCTCAGGCCAGACCGTGCCGCTGCTTCCAGTCACCAGGATGGACCACGTAGCCGAACAGCGCGTGGCCGCCGTAGACCAGCTCGGTGCCCTCGGGAATCCACAGCAGCTGGCCCGGTTCGACCCGGTACAGCTGGCCGTTGGCCTTGAGCTCGAAGCAGCCCTGGATGACGAAGATCACCTCGTCGTACAGCAGGGTCCAGGCCACCTCGGCGCCCTCCCAGCGGGCGAAGCCGATGCCGATATTGGGCGACACCTCGTTGCTGATGGCCCGGGCCACGAAGGCGGCGCCGGGTGGCCCGCCGCGGGGGACGAAATCCAGGTCATGGTGATCCACCAGCCGCACCGGACCTTTCCCGGAAACGACCCGAGTCATAGCTCGCTCCGACTGCTCCAGGCCGCCAGACGAATGCGCGAACGCACGCCGAGGCCGAGGAAAGGCTCCGGCGGGTTCAGCGAGGGCATGCCGGTGACCGCCTGGATATCGCGCAGCTGCTGGGACTGCGCACCCACCGCCAGATCGGCCAGCAGGGTGCCGGAGATGGTGCCCCAGGCCGCGCCGACACCGTTGTCGCAGGCCGAGGCATAGACACCCCGTTCCAGCTCGCCGAAGAAGTTGGTGAAGTTGCGCGAGATGGCGTAGACGCCGCCCCAGGTGTGGCTGAACGGCACGTTGGCCAGCTGCGGGAAGCGCGCCAGGAAGGCCTTGCGGTGGTCGGCACGGATCGACTCGCGCATGCCATCGCTGGTGCTCTTGCCGTATTTGGGCACGTGCTTGTAGGTGTTGCGGATGATCAGCCGGCGGTCCTGGGTCATGCGCACCGTGGTGCCGGCGTGGTCGGCTGGGGTCAGACCCCAGTCCAGCTCGCCGCCATACAGCTGCAGTTCGCTGTCGGTCAGCGGCCGGGTCCAGCTGGCGAAGGTCATCACCGGCAGCAGGCGGTTACGCAGGTAGCCGAACTCCTGGGTGAAGATGCTGGTGCCCAGCAACAGCTGCGGGGTGCGGATGCGCCCGTGGCTACCCTGCAGGATCCAGCCGCCCTGGCCGTCGCGCTCCAGGCGCTGGATCGGCGACTCCTCGAGCAGCTCGACGTTGCCCGGCAGCGAACGGCCCAGGCCGCTGACCAGCGCCGCCGGCTGCATCAGGTAGCAACCGGGGGTGTAGATCGCCCCACTGTAGTGGGTGGTGCCGAGCACCTTGGCCAGGGCGTCGCGCTCGACCCACTCGAAGGGCTCGCCGAGGTCCTGCATCAGCTTCTCGAAGTGCTCCAGATAGGCCAGGCCGCGCGGCCCCACGGCGCCCTGGTACTTGCCGGCGTGGGACCACTGGCAGTCGATGCCGTGGCGCTTGATCAGCCCCTGCAGTTGGTCGATGGCGCCGCGGTTGAGGCCGAGCAGGCGCTGCTTGTGCGCCGGGTCCGGATGCTCCAGGGCGAACTTGTGCGGCAGGTCGATGACGAAGCCGGAGTTGCGCCCGGAGGCGCCCTGGGCGACGCGCTGGGCGTCGACCAGCAGGATACGCGCCTCGGGATGATGCTCGGCCAGCCGCCTGGCCGCGGCCAGGCCGGCGAAGCCGGCGCCGATCACCGCGTAGTCGGCACGCTGCTCGCCCTGCAGGCGGATGGCCGGCCGGGGCGCGGGCAGTGCCGCATACCAGCCGCAGCTGGCATCGTCGTGGGGCAGATGGATCTTCTTGCTCATGTTGGTGCCCTCAGGCCACTGCCCGTTGCGCGTTCTGACAGGATTGCAGCCAGCTGTTGCGCTGCACTTGTGCTTGGCGGCCGAGCAGGACGAAGCCCTGCAACGCCCCCTCGGCATCGTAGAAACCGGCGCTGAGGCCATCGTCCGTCGGCGTGCAGCGCCACTCGCCGGCCACACCCACGGCCGGCGGCAGCAGGCACAGCGGCGCCGCCGGGGTCTTCACCGTCACCGGCATCAGCGGGTAGCTGACCGCGGTCGGCGCACCGAGCAGGGTCTTGCTCAGGGCCTGGATACCCTGGTTGATCGGTGCCAGGTACGGCAGCAGCTGGCCGTCGATCTCGATGCAATCACCCAGGGCGTAGATGCCCGGCTGCGAGCACTGCAACCAGGCGTCCACCTGGATGCCGCGGCCCACCGCGACCCCGGCCGTTTCGGCCAGCGCCAGGTTGGGACGCAGGCCGACGGCGGACAGCACCAGATCGGCTTCCAGTTGCCGACCGTCGGCCAGGCTCAGGCGATAGCCCTGGGCGACCGGGTCGATACGCTTGAGGGTGTTCTGCAGGTACCAGCGCACCCCCAGCTCGCCCAGGGCATCCTGCAACTGCCGGCCGGCTTCCACCGGCAGCAGGCGCTCCATCGGCCACTGGCCGAGGCCGATGACGCTGACCTCGAAGCCGCTGGCGGCCAGGTCGTTGGCGAACTCGCAGCCGATCAGGCCGTCACCGAGGATGGCCACCCGGCGCACGCCGACCAGGCGCTCGCGGAAGCTCTGGTAATCGTGCAGGTTGTTGACGCTGAGCAGCGCCTGGCTGTCGCCCTCGATCGGCAGGCGGATCGGTGCGGCGCCGCTGGCCAGCACCAGCTGGCCGTATTCCATCTCGCCGATGTTGGTGTGCAGGCGCCGGGCCTCGGCGTCGATGCGCTCGACCCGGCAATAGGAATAGACGCGGATCTTCAGCCGCTTCTCGATGGCCAGCGCCGACTCCCCGGCCAGTGCCGCGGCGCTCTTGCCCTGGGCCAGGCCGATCGACAGCGCCGGCTTGGAATACAGGTGACCGGACTCGCGGGTCAGCACGCGGATCTCGACCTGCGGGTCGGCGCGGCGCAGGGCCTGGGCCAGGCCGTAGCCGGCATAGCCGCTGCCGATGATGACGATCGGCTGGCGCACCTCGGCGGCGAGCGGCTGCACCGGTGCCTTCAACGACTGCGGCGGCACCGGCAGCGGCGCGCTGACGGCAGCCGCGGCGGCGGCCACCACCGGGCTGATATCGAGCATCTCGAAATCTTCCTTGCCGACTTTGCACTCGGGGCACTTCCAGTCCGTCGGCACGTCCTCCCAGCGGGTGCCGGCGACGATACCGTCGTCCGGCCAACCCAGGGCCTCGTCGTAGATCAGGCCACAGACCACACAGAGCCAGGTCTTGAACATCTTGCTTACTCCCCCGCCACGCGAATGGCCACGTTCTTGGTGCGTACGTAGCTGTACAGCGCTTCCTGGCCCTTCTCGCGGCCGAAGCCGGACAGGCCGACGCCGCCGAACGGGGTCTCGATGCCGCCGGCATACCATTCGTTGACGAACACTTGGCCCGCCTTCAGGCGCCGGGCGCAGCGCATGGCGCGGCTGATGTCCTGGGTGAAGACCCCGGCCACCAGGCCGAACGCGGTGCCGTTGGCAATCGCCAGGGCCTCTTCCTCGTTGTCGAAGGGAATCACCGCCAGCACCGGGCCGAACACCTCCTCCTGGGCGATGGCCATCTGCGGGCTGACATCGCGGAACACGGTCGGGCGCATAAAGTGCCCGGCGCGGTCGCCGAAGCGCTCGCCGCCGGTGGCCACGACCGAACCCTCTTCGATGGCGCGCCGGCACAGGTCCTCGATGCCGGCCAGCTGGGCGGCGCTGATCACCGGGGTGAGGTCCGGGTTGTCCTGGCCGAGGCCGGCGCTCAGGCCTTCGGCCAGTTCGACCACGGCCTCGACCACCTCCTCATAGACCTCGCGCTGCACCAGCAGGCGCGACATGGCCGAGCAGACCTGGCCGGCATTGAAGAAGATGCCGCTCTTGACGCTGGCCAGCAGCTGCGCACGGTCGGCATCGGCGAAGGCGATGGCCGCCGACTTGCCGCCCAGTTCCATGACGCTGGGGATGGCGTGGGCGGCGGCGTCACGGAGGATGGTCTGACCGGTCGGCACCGAGCCGGTGAAGACGATCTGGTCGACCTTAGCGCTCTGCACCAGGTGGCTGCCGACCTCGCGGCCACGGCCGCAGATCAGGTTCACCGCGCCCCGCGGCAGGCCGGCCTTGGCGATGGCGCGCAGCAGCACGCACATGCCCAACGGCGACAGCTCCGGCGACTTGATCACCACCGCGTTGCCGGCGGCCAGGGCCGGGGCCAGGGAGCGGGCGCAGATCGACACCGGGAAGTTCCACGGCACGATCTGCGCCGAGACGCCCATCGGGTCGTAGACGGTGAAGTCCATGTAGCCGTCGCCCAGCGGGATCGAGGTACCCTCGATCTTGTCGGCCATGCCGGCGTAGTACTCGAAGTAGCGCGCCGCCTCGGTGAACTCGTCACGGGCATCGTTGAGGCTCTTGCCGTTCTCCTGGCACAGTACCCAGGCGCCCTCCTCGGCCACCGCGCGGATCTCGGCGGCGATTGCCAGCAGCCAGGTCACCCGCTGCGCCGGACGGGCGCGGGTCAGCTCGCCGCTGTCGGCACAACGGCGGGCCGCGAGCAGGGCGCGCTCGGCATCCTCGACGCCGGCCTGGGCGATGGTCGCCACCGCTTCGGCGGTGCCGGGGTTGTTGACGGTCAGATGCTGGGCACTATCCACCCATTCACCGTCGATATAGTTCAGCCAATGCTCGGCAATCGGGTACATGGCAGGTTCCTCAGACGGACGGCGTGGTTTCGAGCAGCTGACGCGCGGCCCACTGGTGGAAGTAGTGGGTGGGGATGTCCATCTCCGGGGAGAAGGCGCCGCCGTTGTAACCCGGGGAATAACGGCCCTTCTGCATGCCTTCTACCGAGGCGATGTCTTCGGCGAACACCACTTTCCAGGACTCGAGGATGGCGTTGCGGCAGGCGGCGTACTCGTCACCCAGGGCCTCGTCGCCGACGTAGAACAGGCGCAGGTTCTCGATGGTCTTGCCCGGGGCGATCGGCTCCAGCTGCATGGCGAAGGCGTGGTCGGCCTGGATACCCAGCAGCACGTTGGGGAAGAAGGCCACGTACTCGGCGTTGCGCAGGCGGTCCTGCGGCCAGCTGGGGAAACTCGGCAGGTGGGTGCCGGCCACGTCCGACAGGTTGTAGGCGTAGCTGCCCTGACCGGCGAAGCACTCGTCGAACAGGATGTTGTAGTGGTCTTCCAGGCGCGAGTAGCTGTTCAGGCTCGGGTGCACCCAAGGCAGGTGATAGGCCTCGCAGTAGTTCTCCACGGCCAGCTTCCAGTTGCAGTTGACCTCGATGCTGGTGCCGTCGTGACCCGGGCGGCGACGCAGCAGGCCCATGCCGTCTTCACCGAGGAACTGGCTCCAGCGTGCGGTCAGCGGCGCGAGCATCTCTTCCAGGGGCTGGGCGTCGCCGGACAGGTTGAGGAACACCATGTCCATCCACACGGCGCTGCGCAGCGCCTTCAGGCCGTGCTTCTCGCAGGCGAAGCGCGGGTCCTTGTGCTGGTCGATACCGCCGACGTGCGGGGTGCCGCGCAGGGCGCCGTTGAGGTCGTAGGTCCAGGAATGGTAGGGACAGCGGATCACCCCCTGCACGGTGCCCTCTTCCTCCACCAGCTTCATGCCACGGTGGCTACAGACGTTGTGGAACACCTGCACCAGGCCCTCGCGGTTGCGCATCAGCAGCAGCGGCAGGCCCATGAAGTCGACCGGCTTGACCGAACCGTTCTGGGTCAGGTCACTGGCGAAGCCGATGCAGGCCCAGGTCTTGCCCATCACCTGGTCGCGCTCCAGCTCGAAGTAGCGCTGTTCGGTATAGAACTCGTTGGACAGGCCGGTGGCCTCGTGAATCGGCGCCAGCACGGTTTCCAGGCTGTGGGTGGGAATCAGTTGGGCAGTGGAAGAGTGGCTCATGACTTTTTATTCTCCGTCGCTTGCACGATCTGGCTGAGGCAACAGGCCGCAAGGCCTGCTCGTGGGGGCGGAGTTTCGACAAGCGCGGATTGTCCGACAAACGATTTTTTGCGCAGCAATTAATGATTAAAAATCATTAATTAACCAGAAGCAGCGGAAATGCCCTGTGGCGGCTGAAGGCGAGTATTGCCAAGCACTATTAGTGATAAAAATTCATTAATGTACGACTGCAAATGACTTGTTCGGACGCTCGGCCGGCTCATCGTTGGCCCCGACGGGCTCGCCTACCCGGCGCCTGTTGCGCCATCGGCCACGCCCGCCCCCAGCTATCCGCCAGGGGTCTGGCGCTGGGCGGCGCTCAGCGCAGCGGCGGCTGTTCGCTGAGCAGCCACTGGCGAAAGCGCTGGACGCTCTGCCGCGGATGACCGCGCCCCTGGTGCTCGAGCAGGCAGAACATTGCATCGGTGTCCAGCGTGGCCTCGATCGGCCGCACCAGAGCGCCGCTTTCCAGGTGGATGTTGACCAGGTTGTCCCAGGCCAATGCCACCCCCTGGCCGATCAGCGCCGACTGGATCAGCATCGCGTAGCTGTTGATGTTGATCCGGTTCCTCGGCTCCAGCGCCTTGTGGCCCAGGCGCCGGTACCACTCGTGCCAGCCGATCCAGTCACGCTGCGGATCCTCGAGCCACAGCCAGGTGCAGGCGGCGAGCTGCTCGAGGCTGTGCAGGCCCGGGTGCTTGGCCAGGTACGCGGGGCTGCATACCGGAAACACCCGCTCGGAGAACAGCGGGGTGATGGTCATGTTCTGCGGTGGGGTACGGCAGTAGTACAGGGCCAGGTCGCAGTCCAGGCGGCTGAAATCCTTGACGTGGTCATAGGCGATGATGCGCAGGTCGATCTCTTCGTTGTCGCGCTGGAACTGGGCGACCTTGGGCAGCAACCACAGCGAAGCCATGGCCGTGCTGGTCGCCACCGTGACCTGCTGGGCGCCGCGCCAGTGGCGGATCTCGCCGGTGGCCTGGGCCAGCTGCAGCAACGACTCGCGCACCGTTTCGTAATACTGGCTGCCGGTGGGGCTCAGGTGCATCGCCCGGGTGGTGCGCTCGAACAGGGTCTTGCCCAGATAGTCTTCGAGCAGTCGCACCTGGCGGCTGATCGCGCCTTGGGTGACGTTGAGTTCTTGCGCGGCCAGGGTGAAGCTCAGATGCCGCGCAGCGGCCTCGAACGCCACCAGGCTGTTGAGCGGAGGCAGGGGCTGGATTTTCATGCAGGCAAGGTCACGGGTTGCTTATCGTTTTATCCAGGCAGTTTAGGGCCTGGTCCCGGCCATTCACAGCCGGGAATCCGCCGCTGCCGGCTAAAACCCAGCATTTGCCTGGGACTTGCCCTGCCCCTGTCGCCAGCAGGCCGGTCGAAGTCGCATGACGCAGGCAAAAAAAAGCCGACCCGACACCCGAAGGTGTGGGCCGGCGAAGCACTATCGGGTCGTCGTGGGCCCGCGCCGGGCATCAGCATGGAATTCCGGCCGGGTGCCCCACCTGCAGACGACCGGCTGCGGGCGGGGGTAAAGGGCGACTCAGCCCAGCTTGCGCCGCACCTCGTCGAACTGCGCCTGCAGCGCCGCTTCCGGCTCCTTGGTCAGCAGGCTGACGGTGATGATCGCCAGGGTCGCCAGGATGAAGCCGGGGATGATCTCGTAGAGGTCGAAGATGCCGCCGGACAGCTGCTTCCAGACCACCACGGTGGCACCACCGAGGATGATGCCGGCCAGGGCGCCGTTGCGGTTCATGCGCTTCCAGTACAGCGACAGCAGGATGGCCGGGCCGAAGGCCGCGCCGAAGCCGGCCCAGGCGTAGGACACCAGGCCCAGTACGGTGCTGTCCGGGTTCATCGCCAGGACCAGGGCGATGACGGCGATCAGCACCACCGCGCCGCGGCCGATCCACACCAGTTCGGTATCGCTGGCGTGCTTTTTGAGGATGGCCTTGTAGAAGTCTTCGGCCAGGGCCGAGGAGCTCACCAGCAGCTGCGAGTCGGCAGTGGACATGATCGCGGCCAGCACCGCGGCCATCAGGATACCGGCGACCACCGGGTGGAACAGGCTGTTGACCAGGACCATGAACACGGTCTCGGCATCGCCCAGGTCGGTTTGCAGGTAGCCCAGGGCGACCCAGCCGATGGCCAGGGCGGCGACCAGAGTCAGCGCCGTCCAGCTCACCGCGATGCGGCGGGCGGTCGGCATGTCCTTGTCGTTGGAAATCGCCTTGAAGCGCGCCAGGATGTGCGGCTGACCGAAGTAGCCCAGGCCCCAGCCCAGCAGCGAGAGGATGGCGATGATGCCCAGCGGCTCGCCCTTGACGTCGTTGAAGAAGGTCAGCAGTTCGGGATTCTTGGCCATCATGGCAGCATGGGTAGCGTCTACACCGCCCACCGCATTGAGGGCGAACACCGGCACCATCACCAGCGCCGCGGCCATCAGCAGGCCCTGCACCACGTCGGTCCAGGCCACCGCGAGGAAGCCGCCGAACAGGGTGTAGGAGACCACCGCCACGGTGCCGACGATGACCGCGATCTTGTAGTCGAAACCGAATACGGTCTCGAACAGCTTGCCCGACGCCACCAGACCGGAGCTGGTGTAGAACAGGAAGAAGGTCAGGATGATCAGCGCCGACACCACGCGCAGGGCGCGCGAGCCGTCATTGAAGCGGTTCTCGAAGTAGGCCGGCATGGTCACCGAGTCGTTGGCCGTGTGCGAGTAGATGCGCAGGCGCTGGGCGACGAACAGCCAGTTCAGCCAGGTACCGGCCAGCAGGCCGACGGCGATCCAGGTGGCCTCGAAGCCGGCGGCCAGGGCATAGCCCGGCAGGCCCAGCAGCAGCCAGCCGCTCATGTCCGAGGCGCCGGCCGACAGCGCGGCGGTGCCCGGGCCGATGGAGCGCCCACCCAGCACGTAGTCGGACAGGTTGTTGGTGCGCTGGTAGGCAACGATGCCCAGCCATAGCATCAGGATCAGGTAGACCACGAAGGTCACCCCTACAACAAAAACGTTCTGCTCGTTCACCTTGTTGTTCTCTTTATTGGCACGGCTCTGGCCGTGACGTTTCTAGTGACAAGCGACCACTGTATGCGGCCGCTCCTTTGAACCGCGGGCCGGCGCACGCCTGCTAGCCGGCCCGGGGGAGGAGACGGCCTTGTGGGCCGGCTCCAGGTTAGCGACTCAGTCCTCGTCGCCCAGCGACAGCAGCGAGGCGTTGCCGCCCACCGCGGTGGTGTTGACCGAGGTGGTGCGCTCGTTGACGAAGCGCAGCAGGTAGCTCGGGCCACCGGCCTTGGGGCCGGTGCCGGACAGGCCACAGCCGCCGAAGGGCTGCACGCCGACCACGGCGCCGATCTGGTTGCGGTTGACGTAGAGGTTGCCGACCCGTGCCTGGGCTTCGATGCGCGCGGCGGTCTCCTCGTTGCGGCTGTGCACGCCCAGGGTCAGGCCGTAGCCGGTGCCATTGATCGCCGCGACCACCTTGTCCAGCTCCGCCGCCTGGTAGCGCACGATGTGCAGGATGGGGCCGAAGTTTTCCTTCTTCAGCTCGTCGATGCCGCTGATCTCGAACGCCACCGGGGCGACGAAGTGACCGTCCAGGCCGCTCGGCAGCTGGGTTTCGGCGATCAGCTTGCCTTCGCCCTTGAGCTTGACGATGTGCGCCTGCAGGCCGTCACGTGCCTCGGCATCGATCACCGGGCCGACGTCGCTCTCGCGCAGGTAGGTCGGGCCGACTTTCAGTTCGGCCATGGCGCCCTTGAGCAGGTCGATCACCCGCTCGGCGATATCGGCCTGCACGTACATCACACGCAGCGCCGAGCAGCGCTGGCCGGCGCTGGTGAAGGCCGACTGCACGGCATCCTTGACCACCTGCTCGGGCAGCGCGGTGGAGTCGACGATCATGGCGTTCTGGCCGCCGGTCTCGGCGATCAGCGCGGCAATCGGGCCGGGCTTCTCGGCCAGCTGGCGGTTGATCAGGCGCGCCACCTCGGTGGAACCGGTGAAGCACACCCCGGCGACCCGGGCATCGCGGCAGAACACCGCGCCGAGGGTGGCGCCGTCGCCCGGCAGGAAGGCGATCACGTCCTTGGGCAGGCCGGCCTCGAACATCAGCTCCAGGGCGCGGGCGGCGATCAGACTGGTCTGCTCGGCCGGCTTGGCCAGCACGCAGTTGCCGGCCACCAGAGCCGCGGTGATCTGACCCAGGTAGATGGCCAGCGGGAAGTTCCAGGGGCTGACGCAGACGAAGATGCCGCGGCCTTCGTGGAACAGCTCGTTGCGCTCGCCGGTCGGGCCCTTGAGCTCTTCACGGCCCAGGCGCAGGCGGGCCTGCTGGGCGTAGTAGCGGCAGAAATCCACCGCCTCGCGCACCTCGTCGATACCGTCCTGCAGGGACTTGCCCGCTTCGACGGTGCACAGCGCCATCAGCTCGGCGCGGTTGGCTTCGAGCAGGTCGGCCAGGCGCTCGAGGATGCTCGCGCGGTTGTCGATCGAGGTGGCGTTCCAGCGCGGCCAGGCGGCCTGCAGCACGTCCAGGGCCTGACGGGCCTGGTCGGCGCTGGCGAACTGGGCGCTGCCGACCACGTGGCTGAGCTGGTAGGGGCAGCGGACCTGCTGGGCGCTGCCGGACAGCTGCTGGCCATTGATCACAGGCGCGGCCTGCCACTGGCGATCGAGGAACGGCTGGTAGGCGGATTCGAGCTCGGACATGGATTTCTCGATGTTCATGTTGATGCCTTGGGAGTTTTTCCGCGCGGCACCGAACAGAGCTGGCGGAAGGGGAATTTTGTCGTTGCCGAGGTTCTTGAACTTGCGCAGCTGCGTCGCCGGGTGATCGAGCAGGGACTCGACCGGGGTGCTCGGATCGACCAGCTGGTGCACGAACGAGGAGTTGGCGCCGTTTTCCAGCAGGCGCCGCACCAGGTAGGGCAGCAGGTCCTTGTGCGCGCCGACCGGGGCATAGATGCGCACGGTCTTGCGGTGTTTCTCCAGCACGGTGTCGTAGAGCGCGTCGCCCATGCCGTGCAGGCGCTGGAACTCGAACTCGCGCGGCTGCGGGTGCTCGGCGGCCATGGCCAGGATGCAGCTGACGGTATGGGCGTTGTGGCTGGCGAACTGCGGGTAGATCACATCGCGGGTGAAGTCCGACAGCAAGAAGCGCGCGCAGGCCAGGTAGGAGGTGTCGGTGCCTTCCTTGCGGGTGAACACCGGGTAGCCGTCCAGGCCCTGGACCTGGCACTGCTTGATCTCGGTGTCCCAGTAGGCGCCCTTGACCAGGCGCAGCGGCATCTTGGCGCCGAGTTCCTTGCCCAACAGCGTCAGCCACACCAGCACCGGCAGGCAGCGCTTGGAATAGGCCTGCACCACCAGGCCGAACTCGCCCCAACCGGCGATGGCCGGGTCGCGCATCAGCTTCTCGTAGAGCTCCAGCGACAGTTCCAGGCGGTCGGCTTCCTCGGCGTCCACCGAGATGCCCACGCCCAGCTTGCGCGCCCGGATCGCCAGTTCGCGCACGTTGGCGAACAGTTCGCTGAGCACGCGCTCGCGCTGCGCCACTTCGTAGCGCGGGTGCAACGCCGACAGCTTGATCGACACCGACGGTTTGGGCCCCGGACCGACCTGCGGCTCGGCGCCGACGGTGTCGATGGCCAGACGGTAGTCGGCCATGTACTTCTCGGCATCGGCCTGGGTCAGCGCCGCCTCGCCGAGCATGTCGAAGGAGTAGCTGTAGCCCTTCTGCCGCTCCGGGCGGCCGTTCTTCAGGGCCTCGGCGATGTTGCGGCCAAGCACGAACTGCTTGCCCATCAGCTTCATCGCCTGGTTCATGGCGGCGCGGATCACCGGCTCGCCGGAGCGCTGGATCAGGCGGCCGATGACCTTCTTCGGCCGGCCATCGGCGGTTTCCGGGTCGACCACCTTGCCGGTCATCACCAGGCCCCAGGCGGCGAAGTTGACCAGCACGTTGTCGCTCTTGCCCAGGTGGCGTTCCCACTCGGCGGCATTGAGCTTGTCGCGGATCAGCGCGTCGGCCGTGGTGGCGTCCGGCACGCGCAGCAGAGCCTCGGCCAGGCACATGAGCATCAGCCCTTCCTGGGTGTCGAGGCTGTACTGACGAAGCAGTGCGTCGAGGGTATCGACGGCATTGTCCCGGCTACGCACGTCTTCGATCAACGTGCGGGCGTCGCGGCGGATAGCCGCTATGCCGGCTTCACCGGGATCGGCGAGCTGCAATAGCTCAGTGAGATAGGCTGCCTCGTCAACGCTGTAATTCGCGCTGATGACAGGGAAAAAATCGGCGGCCTTGGCGGCCGAGATCCGGGTAAGGAACTCGTCCTGCAAGACGTGACTGGCTTTGAACATCACGCCCATCCTCTTATGGATACTGTTGTTGTGGAAAACCACTCTGTATGGGTCCAGCGCAGATCAGCCGGCCTGCTCACCGACACAGGCCGATAGCGCCAAGCTCACGTGGATGACGGAATTTAGTGGCAGAACCATGACCGCTTCTTGCTGAAAACTCTGGAGTTTTTGCCAAAAGCTATGGGCGGGGGAACTAATCGCGAACGCTCGTTCGAGCGTCCCAGGACTGCAAAGAAGCCCACAGCCCCATGCCAGAGCCGTCAAGGCGGGCGCTCTGTTCAGCATGGAGATGGCAATGGGCCGGCTGCGAATAGCGGCGCGCGGGCTGGCCGCCCTAGTGGGGTTGCGGCGCCTGACCGACCTGCAGCCGGGCTGCCCGGGCAGAACCCGGGGTCTGCCTGAAGCGGCTCTTGTAGGCGCGGGAGAAACTGGAGGCATCGGCAAAGCCGACCTCATCGGCGACCGCCGCCAGCGACATGGCGCTGTTGAGCAAGAGGAACTGCGCCCGCTGCAGGCGCCGGCCCATCACGTACTGCTGCGGCGTGATGCCCAACTGACGCTGGAACAGGCAGTGGAAATGGCTCTCGCTGAGGTTGATCGCCGCCGCCAGTTCGGCATTGCTCGGCGGCTCGGCCAGGCGCCGGTCGATCAGCCTGTCGAGCTCGTCGACCGCCAGGCGCGAGTTGCGCAGTGGCAGCGCGGCAGCCGATGAGTAGAGCTGCACCAGCTGGGTCATGAACAGCGACACCAGCTGGTAGCTGACCACCGAATCGCCCGGCGCCGGCTCGCGCCGCAGCTGGCCGGCGGCGAAGTCGAGCATCGGCAGCGCCGCGCCGTCCAGGCAGACGAACTCCGGTCGCTGGAACAGCGTCTGGCTGAAGTTCAGCGCACAGGCCTGTTCCAGCGCGCGGATGTAGGGGTCTTGCAGCGCCACGTCGATCACCAGCAGCTCGCTGTCCTCGCTGAGACCGGCGTACAGGTGCCCGGCCGAGGCCGGCACCAGCGCCGCGGCGCCGTTGCCCAGGCGCCCGGCATTGCCCTGGAACTCGCAGTCCATCCGCCCGCGCCAGCCGATCAGCACCTGGGCATAGTCGTGGCAATGCTCGCCGCGCTGCAGGGCGATCAGGTTGCGTCGCGCCTGCGAGCGGTGGATGGCTTCAACGCCCATGGCGGCACCAGCGGGATCGATTCATAGCCTGGGTATATAACTCCGGCGGCAGGGTCAATGGCAGGGATTTCAGCGTGATTACCATGGCCAACACACTAACAACGGGGAAAGCCGCCATGCAACTGAATGCCGACCAGGTACAGAACGCCCTGCCGTGGGCCGCTCTGATCGAGGCGCTGAGCGATATCTTCGCCCGCGACGACGTCCGCGCGCCGATCCGCCACCACCACGCGATCGAGGTGCCCGGCGAACCGCAGGCCACCCTGCTGCTGATGCCCGCCTGGATCGAGGGCGAGTACCTGGGCGTCAAGCAGGTCAACGTGTTCCCCGGCAACAACGCGCGCAACCTGCCGGGCCTGAGCAGCCACTACATGCTTAGCTGCGGCCAGAGCGGCCAGCCGCTGGCGCTGCTCGACGGCAACGAACTGACCGCCCGGCGCACCGCCGCCGCCTCGGCGCTGGCCTCGCGCTTTCTCTCCCGCGCAGACGCCAGCAGCCTGCTGATGATCGGCGCCGGACGCATGGGCCGGCGCCTGATTCCGGCACACATGAGCGTGCGCCCGATCCAGCGCGTGCAGGTGTGGGACCGCAACGCAGCGGCCTCGGCGGCGCTGGTGGCCGAACTGCGGGCCAGCGATATCGACGCCAGCGTGTGCGGCGACCAGCAGCTGCAACGGGTGGCCGGCGAGGCCGACATCATCAGCTGCGCCACCCTGGCCACCGAACCGGTGATCTTCGGCGACTGGCTCAAGCCCGGCGCCCACCTCGACCTGGTCGGCAGCTTCACCCCGAGCATGCGCGAAACCGACAACCGCGCCATGCAGCGCTGCGCGGTCTTCGTCGACACCCGCGCCGGGGCCCTGAGCGAGACCGGCGACCTGATCATGCCGATCCGCGAAGGTGCGATCGGCGCCGACAAGATCCTCGCCGAACTGGCCGAGCTGTGCCGCGGCCAGCATGCCGGCCGTGCCGCCCTGGCGAACGCCGAGCAGGCGGTAACCCTGTTCAAGTCAGTGGGCGATTCGCGCGAGGACCTGGCTGCCGCGATTCTGGCCTACCGCAACCACGGCTGAAACCAACGCCTGTTTGGGCAGCCGGCGACGGCTGCCCTTTTTTTATGGCACCCCACAATAACAACAGGATGACGACCGCCGTCGCTCATCCACCGGAGCCCGCACATGACGGATAACACCTCGCCGCCGATCGCCATGCCCAACCTCTGGGTGGCCCT
This sequence comes from Pseudomonas zhanjiangensis, assembly GCF_041027545.1. Taxonomy (NCBI): domain Bacteria; kingdom Pseudomonadati; phylum Pseudomonadota; class Gammaproteobacteria; order Pseudomonadales; family Pseudomonadaceae; genus Pseudomonas; species Pseudomonas zhanjiangensis. The sequence goes on from NZ_JBFTEG010000002.1 coordinate 114,372, forward strand.
GATCCCGATCGTCCTGACCATCGGCCTGCTCGGCCTGCAGATCTTCCATTACAACGATTTCACCCCGCACATCGCCCTGGCCATCGGCTTCGCCATCACCGGCCTGGTCGGCTGGGCCCAGGGCTATCGCTGGAAGGACATCGAGGCCGGCGCCTTCCACGTGCTGCACGTGGCCATGCCCTCGATCGCCACCCTGATCCTGGTCGGCATGCTGGTCAGCCTGTGGATCGCCAGCGGTACCGTGCCGCTGCTGATCTACTACGGCCTGGAACTGATCGACCCGGCCTGGTTCCTGGCCGCCTCGATGCTGCTGTGCTCGGTGGTGTCGCTGGCCATCGGCTCGAGCTGGACCACGGTCGGCACCATCGGCCTGGCGCTGGTGGGCATCGGCACCGCCTTCGGCATTCCGCTGTACTGGATCGCCGGCGCCGTGGTCTCCGGCGCCTTCTTCGGCGACAAGGTCTCGCCGCTGTCCGACACCACCAACCTGGCGGCGGCGGTGACCGAAACCAACGTGTTCGAGCACATCCGCAACATGATGCCGACCACCATTCCGGCGATGCTCATCGCCTTCGTCCTCTACCTGCTGGTCGGCGGCCAGAGCGGCGTCGACGCGGCCCAGCTGGAACAGATCGGCGGGCTCAAGGAGGGCCTGCGCAGCCAGTTCGACCTCGGCTTCCTCGCGCTGCTGCCGCTGCTGGTGGTGATGGCCCTGGCGTTCTTCAAGGTCGCGCCGATTCCGGCGCTGTTCGTCGGCTTCGCCCTCGGTGGCCTGGTCGCCTTCATCAACTACGACTACAGCCTCAACCAGCTGCTGACCTTCGCCCACAGCGGCTTCACCATCAGCAGCGGCGCCGAGTCCCTCGACAGCCTGCTCAACCGCGGCGGAGTGACCTCGATGACCTGGGTGGTGACCCTGATGATGTTCGCCCTGGCCTTCGGTGGCGCCCTGGAGCGCACCCGCTGCCTGGAGTCGGTGGTCAGTTCGATCATGCGCCTGAGCAAGGGCTTTCGCGGCCTGCAGACCAACGCCATCCTCACCTCGGTGGCGACCAACGCGGTGTCCGGCGACGTCTACCTGTCGATCGCCCTGCCGGGGCGCATGTACGGCCCCGAGTACGACCGCCTGGGCTACAGCCGGCTCAACCTGTCGCGAGCCATCGAGGAAGGCGGCACCCTGGTCTCGCCGTTGATTCCCTGGAACGCCGGCGGCGCCTTCGTCATCGGCACCCTGGGCCTGAGCGTGGCCAGCGGCGACTACAGCAACCTGCTCTATGCGCCACTGGCCTTCGCCTGCTGGCTGTCGCCGGCCATCGGCATCCTCTACGCCCAGACCGGCTGGTTCTCCAAGCGCGCCGAGGTCGATCGGGCCGAGACCCGCCCGGCGACCGGCAGCGCCCTGGCCGCTTCGGCCGAAGGAGCCGCCTGATGAACGCCTCACCGGCCTTGCAAACCGGCGGCAGCGTCGCAGTGGTCGGCGCCGGCGTGGTCGGCCTCTGTACCGCCCTGCAGGCCCAGCGCCAGGGCTACCGAGTGACCCTGATCGATCGCGATGCGCCGGGGAAAGGTGCGTCCTTCGGCAACGCCGGCTACCTGGCCACCGAGCTGATCGACCCGCTGGCCAACGCCAAGACCCTGCGCGGCGCCCTGCCCATGCTGCTTGACCCGCATGGCCCGCTGGCCCTGCCGCTGGCCTACCTGCACCGCAGCCTGCCCTGGCTGGCGCGCTTCGTCGCCGCCGCCCGGCCCGCCCGAGTCGCCCGCTCGCAGGAAGGCCTGCGCCAGCTCAACCGGGCGGCGATCGGCGCCTGGCAGCGTTGCCTGAACGACATAGGCGCGAGCGAGCAGCTGTGCCAGTCCGGCTACCTGCTGGTCTGGGAATCGCCCGAGCGCCTCGAGGAGGCCCGCGCCCACGGTCGGTACCTGAAGCAGTGGCAGGTCGCCTGCGAACTGATCGACGCCGCCCGGGTCGCCCAGCTGGAGCCGGCCCTGGCCGGCACGGTCAGCCATGCCCTGTACTTCCCCGAGGCCTGCCAGGTGCGCGAGCCCTACCAGCTATGCCGCCAGCTGTTCGCCGCCTTCGAGGCGCGCGGCGGTCGCTTCCTCCAGCAGGCGGTCGACAGCATCTCTGCGGATACGCAGCAGGTACGGCTCCAGAGCGCAGGCGCCGCCTTGAGCTTCGATCAGGCGGTGATCTGCACCGGTGCCTGGAGCAAGGCGCTGCTGCAGGGCACCGGCCTCGCGGTGCCGCTGGAAGCGGAACGCGGCTATCACCTGAGCATGCACAGCCCGGCGGTCAGCCTTAACCGGCCGATCGGCTCGGCCGAACGCCGCTTCGTCATCAGCCCGCTGGATTCGGGCCTGCGCGCGGTGGGCTTCACCGAGTTCGGCGGCCTGGCACTCAAGCCCATCCGCCGGCGCTTCACGACCTTGCGCCGGCACAGTCAGGCCCTGCTCCCGGCGCTGGTCGACCCGTCCCTGCAGAACAGCGAATGGATGGGCCATCGCCCCACCCTGCCCGACTCGCTGCCGGTGATCGACCGTCACCCGCGGCACGCCCGGCTGCTGTTCGCCTTCGGCAACCAGCACCTGGGCCTGACCCAGGCGGCGATCAGCGCCGAACTGGCGGTCAGCCTGATGGCCGGGGAAACCCCGGCCATCGATCCACACCCGTATCGGGTCGACCGCTTCTGAGACCGGCTGCGCGCGTGAGCGAAATTCGCGCTGACCGCGCGGTCAGCGCACCAATCTGGTGAGCCCTGCGCCCGCACTGGCGGGCGATAGAGCGCTGCAACGCCCTGTCCGCGCGGACGGCGATCGCCTCGCCCCATGGCACTCTTTCTGCATCCACTGCACTACAACGATCATTTCGGCAGGACGCGCTCCTGCCAGGCAACGGTGCCTGAACGACCTGCGACTGTCCCCGCGGGTACTTCGGGCGCTTTTTTTTTGGGCAACTGTCGGAGAGATGCACGCATGAAGTGGCTTAGCTATCCCGCGCTGCTGTTGCTGCGCGAACTGGGTGTGGTCGGCATGCTGCGCAGCCTGCTCGGCATCGGCCTGGCGGGCGCGGCCGTCGCGCTCTGGTGGCCGAGCCAGGCAGCGGCGCCGGCCTGGGCCTTGCTCGCCTATCTGGGCATCTGCAGCCTGTGGTTGCTGTGGCAGGAGACGCTGCAACTGCAACGCTATTGCGACGCTGCCGGCCAGGTGGCGCCCGGCGCCATCGAGTGGTGCCTGCTCCAGCCGATCGGCCACAGCCTGCAGCAATGGCTGCACCGCGAACAGCGCCAGCAGCAGTTGCTGCAACAGCGCCTGGATGAAATCTCCCACTCGTCCCAGGAGCTCGAGCAGAGCGCCGTGCTGGTGACCCGCAACGCCGAGAGCCAGAGCGAATCGGCCAGCATGGCTGCCGCCGCGGTCGAGCAACTGAACGTGAGCATCGTCCAGGTCGCGGCGCTGGCCGATGAGTCGCGGCAGACCAGCCTGGTCGCCAGCGAACAGCTGGGCGACGGCATCGCCCGGCTCAGCGAGCTGGTACAGCAGGTGGCCGAGATGACCCGCCAGGCCCACACGACCAACGAGCTGATCCTGCAGCTGCACAGCAACTCGCACACCATCAACGAGATGTCCGGCACCATCCGCAGCATCGCCGAGCAGACCAACCTGCTCGCCCTCAATGCCGCGATCGAAGCGGCCCGCGCCGGCGAGAGCGGTCGCGGCTTCGCCGTGGTGGCCGATGAGGTGCGGCGCCTGGCGCAACACAGCCAGGCGTCCGCGGCGGAGATCAGTCGCAACATCGAGTCGGTGCAGCAGCACATCAAGGGCGCCACCGTGCAGGTGGCCGGCCTCAGCGAACTGGCGCAACGCAGCGCGCACAGCTCCGAGGCGGTATGCGTGCTGCTTGACCAGGTCCAGCAGTGCGCCCGCCAGCTGATCGGTCAGGTCGATCAGGTGGCGGTGAGCACCGAACAGCAGGGCAAGGCCGTGGCGGAGATCGCCGAGCTGGCCGACCTGGTCCGCCAGGGCAACGTCGACAACCTCAAGGCGGCCGACCAGGCCCGCACCATCGCCCATCATCTGGCGCATCTGACGGGGTAACCGCATGGACGACTTCTACCCACTCGCGCTCTACCTGGGCGCCGGCACCGCCGTCGTGACCCTGGCGTTATACGGCCTGCATCGCCGGCTGCAACGGCAAAAGCGCCGGCACATCCAGGCGAACATTCGCCAACTGGCCCTGCTGCGCGCGCTGATCGCGGGCCTTCAGCGCCACCGCGGCCTGAGCAACGGCGTACTCTGCGGCGATAGCGGCATGAGCCAGGAGCTGGCCACCACCCGCCAGCTGCTCGACCGGCACATCGAGGACGCCCGGCAACTGGCCGGCAGCCACCGCGACGCCTGGAACAGCCTGATCGATCACTGGTCGCGGTTGCGCGAGGGGCGCATCGGCGATGCGGCGAACAACCTGGCCCAGCATCACCTGATCATCCGCAACAGCATCTTCCTGATGGAGGACGTGGCCAGTGAAGTCGACCTGACCACGGGCCGCGCCAGCCTCGGCTACCTGCCGTGCATCTGGCGCGAGGTGGTGCAGGCCGCGGAATGGGCCGGCCAGGCCCGCGCCCTGGGCACCGGCATCGCCGCCGCCGGCCACAGCAGCGCCGAGCAACGGGTGCGCCTGCGCTTTCTCTACCAGAAGATCCAGCAGCTGGCCGGCAGCGCCTTCGCCACCCTGCAGCCGCACGGCGAGCTGTTCCGCCTGGCCCAGCGCCAGCGGGTAATCGAGGACTTCCTGCACTGTATCGAGCAGGAGCTGCTCGGCCAGGAACAGCCGGCGATTGCCGCCAAGAGCTACTTCCAGCGCGCCACCCAAGCCATCGACGAACTGCTGGCACTGGTCGATACCGCGCTGCAACAGTTGCAGCCCCAGCGCTAGAGGCGCAGGGTAGCGGGCGCATCTGGCTCAGTCGGGGCGATCGGCGATCAGCGCCAGCAGGTCGGTCACCCCAACCTCGGCGCCGGCCTGGCTCAGCAGGGTGGTGACCTGGCCGCGGTGGTGGGTCTGGTGGTTGAAGAAGTGCATCAGCAGGCTGAAGAAATCCTTGCGCGCCGGCACACCCTTGCTGTTGTGGTAGGCGAGCGCATGGTCCAGATCGGCCTCGGCGATCGAAGCGGTCCAGTCGAGGATCAGGCGGTCGAGCCATTGCCGATGGGCATGCAGCGCCTGGATGTCGGCGAACAGTATCTGCCCCAGGCTCAAGGGCGTCGGCAGCTCACGCACCGGCGCCAGTGCGGCATAGCCGGCCGGGTGTTCGGCGAAGCGCTTGAGCCACAGGGTGTCGCCTACCACCAGGTGGTTCAGGGTGCCGAGCAGCGAACCGAAGAACGCCTGGCGATCGGCCACCAGTTCGGTCTCGGGCAGACCGAGGGCCGCCTGATAGACCTTGGTGTTCATCCACTGGTTGTACTGCGCCATCAGGCAGACGTGCTGGCTTCGACTCACGGTGAATCTCCTTTTCGCTTGTTCGATGGGCCGCCGGGGCCCGCCTCAGGCCACGACCCGGTTGCGCCCAGCGGATTTGGCCCGATAGAGGTTTTCGTCGACCCGCTTCATCCAGGCCCGATAATCCTCGTCGCCGACCAGGCTGGCGGCGCCGATGCTGACGGTAACCGGCTGGTCGGGCAGGAACGGCTGCGCGGCGACCGCACCGAGCAGTTCCTCGGCGACCTGCCGGGCGTTGGCGCCATCGGCGTCATACAGCAGCACGAGAAACTCCTCGCCGCCCAGACGGAACAGCTTGTCGGCACGCCGCGCACGCTGGTGCAGCAGCTCGCCGACCCCACGCAGCACGGCGTCGCCGGCGTCGTGTCCGAGGCGGTCGTTGATCGCCTTGAAGTGATCGATATCCAGTGACAGGAGCGCCATAGGTGTCTTGGTGCGACGACTCTGTTCGATGGCCTGCTCGAGACTGTCGGCGAGCAGCATCCGGTTGAAGAGCCCGGTAAGCGGATCGGTCACCGCCTGCCTGCGCATCTTGTGCTGCTGCGCGGTGATGACCCGGATGAACACGGCCGCAAAGGCGCTGACCGCCAGCAGCGTCGCCGTCACCCTGGCCGCCAGCGGCGCGTCGATCACGCTCCAGGCCTGCGGCAGGGTCAGGGCGAGCATGGCGCCGTTGGCGATCCAGGCCTTGCGTTCGGGCAGCATGAAATAGAAGGAAATCACCGCCGGGTAACACCACAAGACCCCGATGATGCCCTGGCGATTGATGGTAAGGACCAGATAGAAGATGACCGCCGGCACTATGCCCAACAAGGTGAGGGCGGGCGAGTAGTGACCACGCCAGATGCCCCAGGCATTGCCGGCAAGCAGCAGTACCACGATCAGCGAGCCGGTGCCGAGATACGGATGGCCCTGAACGATATGGTTGATCGAGAACGGCGTCAGCAGAACGAATGCGGCCAGGGCAACGCCCAGCGTCGCCTTCTGGCGAAAGTCGAACGGATCTTCGAGTTGCTGTATCAACGCTTTCACAACGCCAGTCCAACTGTGGGTCAGGAGCGGTACTGTAGCCCGTCGCGCATAAGGCTAGCGAGCCAATCGATCGGCCAGGGCGTCCCGCCCAGGCGGCGCGCGCAATTCGCCGGGCTCGGGGCGTGGCCAGCGCGCCTGCTACTCCTCCAGGCTGACGCCCGAGCCGCCCATCTCCGCGGGCAGGTCCTTCCACTTGGGCAGGCCGTCCTTGATCGGCAGCACGCGCTCCTGGTAGTGCACATGCACCGCGGGCATGAACTGCAGTTGCGGAATCAAGGCGGCGTAGACGTCGATCAGACTCATGCCGGGGTGGTCGGTGAACAGGTGGCCGCCGCATTGGGTGCACCACTGGCGCGTGCTCTGCGGGGTCTTGTTGAAGCGGCCGATATGCTCGGCACCGCGGGTCACGGTGACGGCGGCTGGTGGCCACAGGGTGAAGGCATTGACCGGTCCGGCCGACCAGTGCCGACACGACTGGCAATGGCAAAAGCCCATGGCCGCAGGCTCGCCGCTGACGCTGAACTGGACGGCGCCGCAAAAGCACTGGCCCTGATAGATACGCGGGTTGTTCATGCTCGAGTTCCTCGTTTGCAGACCTGGCCTCACCCGCCCCGCCAGCCGGCTTCAGCTGAAGCCGGCTGGCGGCTAGCGGTCGATCACTTCCCCGCGCATCGGCGCCAGGCGCGCCAACAGACGGTTCTGCGCCGGCACCGAAATACCCTCAGCATCCATGGCGTCCTGCAGGTTTTCCACCAGGGCGTTGAAGTCGCTGGGGGTCAGCTGCTGGCCCTTGTGACTTTCTTCCATGCTGTCGCCAGTATAGGTGCAGGGACCGCCGGCCTCGACGCAGACCTGCTCGACCAGCTTGTCGCGCAGGCGCTCGATGTCGATGTCCTGGAAGTGGCGGACGATGCGCGCATCGCCGGCGATATTCAGCAGCATGCCTTCGACGATGCGGGTGATGCCGGCCCGCTCACCCAGCGCCCGGTACAGGCTGTCGTCCTGCGGGGCGCGCTGGGCGCAGGCGGCCAGGCCGAAAGCCAGCAGCAGTATCAGTGCGCGCATCCTCTAGAAGCTCCCCTGCAGGGACAGGTAGACGCCGTCCTGGTTGTCCAGCGTGGCAATCTCGCCGAGGCGGGCATAGGCCAGCACCAGCGCCAGGTGCTTGTTGGGGAAGTAGCCTACGAACAGGTCGGCCCAGTCGCTCTCGCCGGCGAAGCCGAGGTTGTCCGGTTTTTCCCGGTACTCCAGGCCAATGGCCCAGTGGCGGTCGGGCAACACGGCGATCGAGCCTTCCTTGAGCAGCGAATGGCGGTCGCGTCGGTCGCCGCCGAAACCGAGCAGGCCCAGTTCGTTGGCCCGGCTGTAGCGCAGCCCGCCATTGATCAGCAGGTTGTAGCCGAAGGCACCGCCGAGCAGCAGGCGGCTGGCGTTGAGGTAGCCCTCGCTGTCTTCGCTGCGCCGGGCGCCGACCAGGCGGGGGACGAGGAAGTCCTTCTGCCGCTTGTGCTGGAGGCCCAGCGCCACCTGGGGCAGGTGGTCGTAGATCAGGTCGCCGAACAGGCGCAGCTTGAGGCCGAAGATGTCCTGGCTGAGGCTGCTCTCGGGCAGGTCGAGGCCACGGGCCAGGTTGCCCAGGTCGAAACGCTGGCGCGCGTAGGACAGCTCCAGGCGGTTGTCGAAGGAGGCGGCAAGGCCGGCCACCTCCAGGCGGTAGTCGCCGGTCTCGACGCGGGTGGCGAATACATCGGCGCCCCACTCGCCGCGCTCGCCATAGCCGGCCAGCACCGCCCAGGGGGTGATGCCGCCACCGGCCGCGCCGTCGAGGCTGGTCGCCCCACCGGTGGCCAGCAGACGCCCGTCGGCGGCGGCCACCAGGGTGGAAAACAGGCCGAGCAGTGCGCCACAAATGATCTGCGAATAGCCCATCGGCCTGCCTATACGGTCGATACGCGGGAGTTGAGGGGTTGTGCGACCCAGGCTTCGAACGCCTCGGCGGGCAAGGGCCGGCTGATCAGGTAGCCCTGTACCGTATCGCACTGCCAATGCTGCAGCAGACGCAGGCTGCGCTCCAGTTCGACGCCTTCGGCGACCACCTTGAGGCCCAGGCTGTGGCTCATCTCGATGGTGGAGCGGACGATCACCGCGTCCTCGCTGGTGTCGTCCAGTTCGCGAATGAACGACTGGTCGATCTTCAGCTCCTGCACCGGCATGCGCTTGAGCTGGGTCAGCGAGGAATAGCCGGTGCCGAAATCATCCACCGACAGGCCGATGCCGCATTCGCGCAGGCCATGCAGCACCTGCAGGGCGACGGCCGGGTTGAGCATCACCCCGCTTTCGGTGACCTCGAAGACCAGCTGCTCGGCGGCGATGCGGTACTTGCCCAGCAAGCGGCCGACCCGTGCGGGAAGCTCGGGGTCGATCAGGTCCTCGGTGGAGATGTTCAGCGACAGCTGCAACTGCAGGCCGCGCTCGTTCCAGGCCTGCAGCTGGCGCAGGGCCTGCTCGATCACCCAGGCGGTGAGCAACTGGATGCTGCCGGTGCGCTCGGCCAGGGGAATGAACTCTCCCGGCGAGATCATGCCCAGCTGCGGGTGCTGCCAGCGCAACAGGGCCTCGGCCTGGCGCACCTTGCCGGCAGCCAGATCCAGTTTCGGCTGGTAATGCAGCAGCAGTTCGCCGCGTTCCGGCGCCCGGCGCAGGTCGCGGATCAGGCGGATCTGGCGCTGGTGGACGGCGTCACGTCCCTGCTCATAGACCTGCAGGCGGCCGGGCAGGTGCGCGGCGTCCTGCATGGCGATGCTGGCGCGGCGCAACAGCACCTCGGCGCTGTCGCCATCGGCCGGGTAGGCGGCGATACCGATGCGGCAGCCCATCACCACCTCGACGTTGGCGACCTGCAGGGGTTTGAGCAGCGCCTGCTGCATGCGGTCGCCGGCGGCCACCGCGCTGTCGCTGTCGGCGTTCTCCAGCAGCAGCAGCAGCTCATCCGCGGTGATTCGCGCCAGGCTGTCGCCTGGGCGCAGGGTCGCCTGCAGGCGCTGGCTAAGCTGCTGCACGACCTGGTCGGCGCCGGCCGGGCCATAGCTGTCGTTGACCGAGCGCAGGTTGTCGATGCCCAAGTAGAGCAGGGCCACCGGCCGCCCGGCGGCGATGGCCGCGCCGAGGCGCTCGAGGATCAGGGCGCGGTTGGGCAACCCGGTCAGGCCATCGTGCAGGGCATTGTGGGCCAGCTGCCGCTCGCGCTCGGCGATGCCCAGCTGCATGGTCTGGAAGGCCTTGGCCAGGCGCCCCAGCTCGTCGCTGCGCTGCAGCTCCAGCGGCGTCTGGTAGTCGCCCTGGCCGACCCGCTGGGCGGCGTCGGCCAGCTGCCGCACCGGCTGCGAGATGGTCCTGGCCAGCAGCAGGGCGCCGGCCAGCGAGGCCAGCAGGGCCGCCAGGGCGATCAGCAGGATGTTCCGATCCAGCGCGGCGAACGCCTGCTGCGCCTGACTCAGGGACTTGTGCAGCAGGGCGCGCACCGCAAAGTCGTCGCCGCGGGCCAGCACCAGCCCCTGACTGAGGTAGCGCTGCTCGCCCAGCGGCATCACCTCGCCGTCCATGGCGCCGGCAAGGTCGGCCTGATCCAGCCAGGATTGCTCCGGTTGAACCGCCAGGGTGCTGACGCGGATGCTCGCCAGCCCCTGCTGGCTGGCGACCAGGGTGAGATCCAGGTGGGTCAATTCACGCAGTTCGCGGGCAAACGCCTCATCGACCGGGAAGCCCATCACCAGCCGGGCGATGGGCAGGGGCGCATTGACCGGGGTCTGCACCAGCAGGTAGAGGCGGTCGGCCAGGGGCATCAGGAAGATCCCCACGCCGTCTTGCAGGTGACGCATCACCTGCGCATTCACCCGGGCGGCGAGCGCGGCATCGACGCGCGCATCGGTGCTGGCCCGGATGCCGCCATCCAGGCCGAACAGCATGACCAGGCCGGCGCTGATCCGGGCGCCATGGTTGCTCAACGCCGAGCGGATGGTTTGCGCATCGCCGCTGGCCACCGCCTCCTTGAAGCCGAAGTCGGCGGCCAGGACCTGCGCGGCGTCGTGCAGTTGACGACCGCGCACCTCGAGCAGCTGGGCAAACACCCGCGTGCCCACATCCAGCTGTTCACTGGCCTGGCTGCGCACGGCGACGCTGGTGGCGGTCTGCACGGCAAAATAGAGCGCGCCGATCACCACCAGCGACAGCAGCACCAGCACGCTGGCGATGCGGGTCTGGAAGCTGCTAGGGCGCATTGCTCATGGCCTTCTTGAACGCACTGCCAAAGGCGCTTGGCGCCGGCGCGGCCGGTACCGAACTGGCGCCGCCCGGCACCGCCAGGGTGAAGTTCGCTACGCCGCCCTGCTCGTTCAGCATCAGCTCGCTCTCGGCCTGTGGCTGCATGTCGGGCAGCAGCGGGTGCCAGAGGCTCACGCTGTAGCGCCCGGGTGGCAACTGCGCGAATGGCGCCCGCCCCTGCTGGTCACTGACCACAAACCAGGGATCGTCGGTGACATAGACGTAGCCGACCATCCAGTCGTGGATATTACAGCCGAGCACCACGACCCCCGGCGTGTCGAAGCGCACCGGTTCGCTCGGCGTGCCCTGGTACAGGCGCAACTCGAAACGCTTGGCCGGGGAAAACGAATAGACGTGATGGCGAATGTCATCGCTGTTGGGAAAGCTCACCGCACTGCCGGTACGCACCGCCAGCACGTTGGGCACGAACTGCTTGGCCTGTTGATCCATCACCACCATTGGCGGCTCGGCTTCGGCGCCCAAGGGGCCGCGCAGGCTCAGTACGGCATTGGCCAATGGTTGTCCGCCGGCATCGACCAGCCGAGCCTGCAGGCTGGCCGCCGCGGCCAGCGAACTGTAGGCGCAAACGGCCCCAAGCAGCATCGCCTGCAATGAATGCAACAGGGTCCTGGTCCTGCGTCTGTATCGTGCCGGGTGCAAACCCAAACTCCCCCAAGCGGAATTCATGCCGTCCTGGCAACCTGGAATACCAATGCTGAGCAGGTTAGTCGGCCACGCGAAGAAGTTCACGCTTTTCCCCGCCGGCAACCAGCGCGGCGATGACCTGCCTTGGACTATTCGGCGCCACGCAAACGCTTGGGGGTCAGACCGAGGTAGCGGCGCATGGCCGTGGTCAGCGCGCTCTGGCTGGAGAAGCCGCATTCTTCGGCGATGCGGATCAGCGGCAGGCCGCTCTCGCGCAACAGGCGCGAGGCGCGGTCGAGGCGGGTTTTCAGCAAATACTGGTGCGGGGTGAGACCGACGCTGTCTTTGAACTGGGCGTGGAAGTGACTCGGACTGAGGCAGACCACCTGGGCCAGTTCGGCAACGCTGATGCGCCGCGCCAGGTGATCGCCGATATAGGAGTCCAGTCGCTCCAGATTGAGCGGCCCGGTGGCGCGGTTGGGCTGATCGCCGAACAGGCGCAGATGCAGGGCGCGCAGCAACACGCCGCCGAGCGAGCGGGCCAGCATCGGATCGCTGCCATAGCGCTCCAGCTCGGCGCCGGCGTAGCTCAGCAGGTTCTGGAAATCGGCATCCAGCTGCGGATAGCGCGGCGTCTCGAACAGGTGGGTGAGCAGCGCCAGGTCTTCGCTGGAGGTGCCCTGCTCATCGAGGTCGACGATCAACATGCGGTTGTCGCCCACCCCGGCGAACTGGTGATCGGCGTCCCCCGGCACCAGGCAGGCGCGCATGCGGCAGACCTCACCGCCGCAGCCATTGACCTCGAACTCCGCGCGCCCAGTCAGCGACAGCACCAGCTGATGGTGATCATGGGTGTGTTCGTGGGCCTGGTCGTCCAGGCGCAACAGACGGGCTTTGAGCATTGCAGTGGCAACTTCGGCTGGCGGTGCTGGCACTTTAACCAGTTGCAGGGGCGATCGTCATCCCCGCCGACCGGTGGCTGGCCGGTATTTCGCTGGTTCTAGGTGCCCACAGCCGCTAGCACCTGCACCAAAGTGGACAAGCCTGAGCTGTCGCGCACAATGCCGGGGCACCAGCCCGTCCCCCGGCCCAGACGAACGCCGCCAGTACCGGGCTTGCCGGCAACTGGCAGGAGAGTTGCTACAGCCAGCTCAATGGCTGCTTTGTTATTCGCGCCGCAACTGGGACGCTCTGCATGGAACTCAGTATCACCCTGGCCCTGGCACTCGGTCTGCTGCTGCTCGGTCAATGGCTGAACCGCCTCGCCGCCCGTCGCCACAGGGTCGCCCTGAACAAACTGCAGAGCGCCACCCTGCAGCGCAGCCTGGAGCTACTGCAGGCCCTGCAGAAACACCGTGGCCTGGGCGCGCAGAAGGACATCGCCAGCGTCAGCCAGCGCAACGCCCTGGCCCGCCGACTCGACCAGCTCTGGCTGAACTGGCCGGGCGCCAGCCTGCAGGTGGCGCCGCTGCAACGCGACTGGCCGCAGCTGCGGCGCAACCCGGCCGACTTCGAGGCCCACTGCCGGATGATCGAGGCGCTGCTGACGGTCATCGAACAGCTTGCAGAACGCCTGGACCTTCACCGGCTCGAGCTTGCGCCGGCCTGTCGCCACCTCGAGGACCTCGCCCGCCTGCGCGGCCTGGCCATGCGCGCGGCCAACTACCGGCGCTGCCCCGCCGGCCTGGAGCTGCAGATCCGCCTGCTCTGCCAGCGCCTCGCCGAACCCGCTGCCGAAGAGCCGCTGCACGGAATGCTGCGCCAACTCGAGCAGCAGCTGGCTGCCACGGCGCAGACCCGCCTGACCCCGGGCGCCTGCTTCGCCCTGCTCACCCCGCTGATCGACGAGCGCCTGCAGGGTTTGCGTCGCGCCCTGGCCCGCAACCTGATCGCCGCCTGATTGAAAAACCCGGTGGGCCGCCCCATGTAGCACCCATGGAGCAACCACAGGTGCCGCATGAACGATCAACAGGACATCGAAATCGTCGCAGAACAGGCCAACCCCAAGACCCAGGGCCTGGTGCTGCCCAACCAGCAGCTGCCGGACAAGCTGTATGTGATCCCGGTGCACAACCGGCCCTTCTTCCCCGCCCAGGTGCTGCCCGTGGTGGTCAACCAGGATCCCTGGAACGAGACCATCGAGCGTGTGCTCAACACCTCGCACCAGTGCCTGGCGCTGTTCTATATGGACAGCCCGCCGGCCGAAGGCGCCGCCTTCGACCCCGACAGCCTGCCCGAGCATGGCACCGTGGTGCGCGTGCACCATGCCTCGCAGGAAGGCGGCAAGCTGCAGTTCGTCGCCCAGGGCCTGACCCGGGTGCGTATCCGCGGCTGGCTCAGCCGCAAGTCGCCTTACCTGGCGGAAGTCGATTACCCGAAGAGCCCGGCGGACTCGCCCGACGAGGTCAAGGCCTACGCCATGGCGCTGATCAATGCGATCAAGGACCTGCTGCCGCTCAATCCGCTGTACAGCGAGGAACTGAAGAACTACCTGAACCGCTTCAGCCCCAATGACCCCGGGCCCCTGACCGACTTCGCCGCCGCCCTGACCAGCGCGCCCGCCGCCGAGTTGCAGGAAGTGCTGGACTGCGTACCGATGCTCAAGCGCATGGAGAAGGTGCTGCTGCTGTTGCGCAAGGAGGTCGAGGTCGGCCGCCTGCAGAAGGAGCTGTCGGCCGAGGTCAACCGCAAGATCGGCGAGCACCAGCGCGAATTCTTCCTCAAGGAGCAGCTCAAGCTGATTCAGAAGGAGCTGGGCCTGAGCAAGGATGACCGCAGCGCCGACATCGAGCAGTTCCGCCAGCGCCTGGAAGGCAAGGTACTGCCCGAGCAGGCGCGCAAGCGCATCGACGAGGAACTGGGCAAGCTGTCGATCCTTGAGACCGGCTCGCCGGAATACGCCGTGACCCGCAACTACCTGGACTGGGCCACCATCCTGCCCTGGGGCGTGTACGGCAAGGACAAGCTCGACCTCAAGCACGCACGCCAGGTACTCGATGAGCACCACGCCGGGATGGACGACATCAAGCAGCGCATCGTCGAATTCCTCGCCGTTGGCGCCTTCAAGGGCGAGATCGCCGGCAGCATCGTACTGCTGGTCGGCCCGCCCGGCGTGGGCAAGACCAGCATCGGCAAGTCCATCGCCGAGAGCCTGGGTCGGCCGTTCTACCGCTTCAGTGTCGGCGGCATGCGCGATGAGGCCGAGATCAAGGGCCACCGGCGCACCTACATCGGCGCCCTGCCGGGCAAGCTGGTGCAGGCACTGAAGGACGTCGAGGTGATGAACCCGGTGATCATGCTCGACGAGATCGACAAGCTCGGCGCCAGCTTCCAGGGCGACCCGGCCTCGGCGTTGCTGGAGACCCTGGACCCGGAACAGAACGTCGAATTCCTCGACCACTACCTGGACCTGCGTCTGGACCTGTCCAAGGTGCTGTTCGTGTGCACCGCCAACACCCTCGACTCGATCCCCGGGCCGCTGCTCGACCGCATGGAAGTGATCCGCCTGTCCGGCTATATCGCCGAGGAGAAGCTGGCCATCGCCAAGCGCCACCTGTGGCCCAAGCAGCTGGCCAAGGCCGGGGTGGCGAAGAAGAGCCTGTCAATCAGCGACGCCGCGCTCAAGGCCTTGATCGAGGGTTATGCCCGCGAGGCCGGGGTGCGCCAGTTGGAGAAGCAGCTCGGCAAGCTGGTGCGCAAGGCCGTGGTCAAGCTGCTCGAGGCCCCCGACAGCCCCGTGAAGATCGGCCCCAAGGATCTGGAGGGCTACCTGGGCATGCCGCCGTTCAAGACCGAGCAGCTGCTGTCCGGCATCGGCGTGATCACCGGCCTGGCCTGGACCAACATGGGCGGCGCGACCCTGCCGATCGAGGCCACGCGCATCCACACCCTCAACCGCGGCTTTAAGCTCACCGGCCAGCTTGGCGAGGTGATGAAGGAATCGGCCGAGATCGCCTACAGCTACATCAGCTCGCACCTGAAACAGTTCGGCGGCGACCCGAGCTTCTTCGACCAGGCCTTCGTCCACCTCCACGTGCCCGAAGGCGCCACGCCCAAGGACGGCCCCAGCGCCGGCATCAGCATGGCCAGCGCACTGCTCTCGCTGGCGCGCAACCAGGCGCCGAAGAAGGGCGTGGCCATGACCGGCGAGCTGACCCTGACCGGCCAGGTGCTGCCGATCGGCGGCGTGCGCGAGAAGGTGATCGCCGCGCGCCGGCAGAAACTGTTCGAGCTGATCCTGCCGGAAGCCAATCGCGGCTCCTACGAGGAGCTGCCCGACTACCTGCGCGAGGGGCTGACCGTGCACTTCGCCAAGCGCTACAGCGACGTGGCCAAGGTGCTGTTTCGCTGATCAGGTACGCCCGGCGCGCCTGGCTCAGGGCGTGTCCGGGCGAATATCGAAACCGTTCTTGGCCTCGCTGACGATACGCAGGCGCGAGGTCTCGCCCGGCGCCACCTCGACCGCCAGTTCGCGGTTCAGGCGGCCCATGCCGCACAGGGTGTCGTCCTGCTTGTCGACACCGATGCCCACCACCCGCCGACCCGCCGGCACCTGCAAGCGCACCGACTCGCCGATGCCGATGCGCGCCGCGACCTGGCGGTCGACCAGCAGCGCCACGTAGCAGCCGCCGCCGAGCAGGCCGAATTCACGCGCCACCAGGATCTGCCCGCCGCCCTCCACAGGCTGCTGGTAAGCCAGCCAGCGCTCGGCCGGCAGCGTCTTGCCGTGACCGGGCGCGGCCTGGAACGAGGAACAACCGGCCAGCGCCAGCAGCGCTAGAACTGCACACATCAATCGCATGGGGCCCTCCATGGGCGCAGAGAATGCCTGCCGAGTATTGGCGCAGACGCCCGCACACTCAAGGCCGACGCCTCAGCCGGCGATGCGCTCGACCAGGCGTGCCTGCAGCGCCTGCAGCTCGGCCGGGTCGGCCCGGTCCGCGGCGTGGATGCCCAGCCCCTGGCCGGCGAAGCGCGGGATGATGTGCATGTGCAGATGAAACACCGTCTGCCCGGCCGGTGCGCCATTGAACTGCGCGACCTGCACGCCGTCCGGTTTCAGCTCCTCGACCAGCACCCGGGCCAGGCGCTGGGTCACCTGCATCAATTTGGCCAGGCTGTCCGCGTCGATCTCCAGCAGGTTGCGCGCCGCGACTCGCTTGGGGATCACCAGGGTATGGCCGAACGCCTGCGGAAACAGGTCGAGGAAGGCGAGCACCTGGTCATCCTCGTACAGCTTGTAGCAGGGGGCCTCGCCGCGAATGATCTGGGCGAAGATGTTCTGCGGGTCATAGTCGCCGTGCAGGCTCATGGAGTGTTCCTTTTGCGATGGGTCCAAGCGCGCACCATACCGGCTCGCTCCAGAGCAGGGAACCCGGGCTGCGGGCCCATCACCCGGGTCGATGCCCACTAGTGCAACTATCGATTTCCGCGCCAGGCGTGAAAAATGCTCTTATTGCTCCGGGCCAGCCACCGCGCCAGCGTCCGAAGCAGCGACCCGCCCTCGCCAAGCAGAGTGGCACAGCGGCTGCCGGCGCCCGCGGGCCGTCCCCTAACGCCAGGCGGCGCCATCCGGGTGCCCACGCCGGTTATTCACCACCATGATGACAGGACGCGCTATGCCAGACCTCTCCGCCTACCCCATCACCCGCAAATGGCCCGCCAGCCAACCCGAGCGCCTGCAGCTCTACTCGCTGCCCACGCCCAACGGGGTCAAGGTGTCGATCATGCTGGAAGAGACCGGCCTGGCCTACGAGCCGCACCTGGTCAGCTTCGAGCGCAACGAGCAGCTCTCGCCCGAGTTTCTCTCGCTCAACCCGAACAACAAGATCCCCGCCATCCTCGACCCCAACGGCCCGGACGGCGAGCCGCTGGCGCTGTTCGAGTCCGGCGCGATCCTGATCTATCTGGCGGAGAAGACCGGCCAGTTGCTGCCCGAGGATCCAGCCGGGCGCTATGAAACCCTGCAGTGGCTGATGTTCCAGATGGGCGGAATCGGCCCGATGTTCGGCCAGGTCGGCTTCTTCAACAAGTTCGCCGGCAAGGACTACGAAGATAAGCGCCCGCTACAGCGCTACATTGAAGAAGCCAAGCGCCTGCTCGGCGTGCTCGACCGGCGCCTGGACGGCCGCCAGTGGCTCATGGGCGAGGCCTACAGCATCGCCGACATCGCCACCTTCCCCTGGGTGCGCAACCTGATCGGCTTCTACCAGGCCGGCGAGCTGGTCGAGATCGAGCGTTTCCCCCAGGTTAACCGCGTGCTGGACGCCTTCCTCTCGCGCCCGGCGGTGATCCGCGGCCTGGCCATCCCCAAGCGCGACTGATCCGGCCCAGGTGCGCGGAACCGCGGCGGCGGGTATCTTCTGCGCACCCGCCTCAGCCAGGATATCCAGCTGCTCCATGCGCACCCTTCTTTTCCAGGCCGCCCTGCTCTGCAGCGCGGCGCTGTGTTCGGCCACCAGCCAGGCCAGGGTCGAGGTCGAAGCCGCTCAGCACCAGCGCCTCGGCCCGATACTGGCCGCCAAGATTTCCGAGGACATCGCCCCCGGCGACTACGAGGCCCTGCTCAAGGGGCTGCGCGCCCACCCCGGTAAATTCGCCCGCAAGATCGTGCTGCTCGACAGCATCGGCGGCAGCGCCCCGGAAGCCATGCGCATGGGCCGCCTGCTGCGCGAGACCGGTTTCGACGCCCTGGTCCCCGCCCGCGGCGTGTGCCAGGGCAGCTGCATCTACCTGCTGGCCGCCGGCCACAGGAAGACCGTGCACGGCCATGTCGGTCTGCACCGCCCCTACTTCCCCAGCGGCGACTCGGCCCGCGCCCAGGCCGCCCATCACGCCGAGCGCTACAGCCCGGCTGCCTACCTGCGCGCCATGAACCTGCCCACCCGCCTGGCCGACGACATGCAGCGCATCGACCCGTACCACATGCGTGTGCTCAGCACCGAGGAACTGACCCGCTACGGGCTGAACTGACCCCGCGCGGGCAGGCATCGCCCGAAAAGACTTTGACGCCTGCCATGCCGCGTGCTCCGCAGCGCTCGGGAAGCTCGTCCAGCCCTGCCTCCATGGCAGTCGCTACCGGGCCGGATACTCGGCGACCAGCTGGTCCGCCCCTCCGTGGGTCAGGCCAATGACCTGGTAGCCCTGGCCAACCCCGCCGGACTCCATGCCCGGTGAGCCCGCCGGCATACCGGGTACGGCGATGCCGAGCAGCTCATCGCGCTTGATCAGTTCTTTGACCTGAGCGGCCGGCACATGCCCTTCGACAAACTTTCCGTCGATCACCGCGGTGTGGCAGGACGCCAGTCGAGGCGCCACGCCAAGCATTCGCTTCAGCGCTGGCATATCGTCTTGCACATGATCGATGACCTGGAACCCGTTCGCTTGCAGGTGTGAGATCCACTGTTTGCAGCACCCGCAATTGGCATCGCGATGCACATCGATGGTCAGGACCTCGGCCGCCTGGACCGAGCCGACCATGAAGACAGCGGCCAGCAACCCCAGGCGTGCCCCTGTGCCCTTAGCTTTCATGGAGATGCTCCTTGCCATCGGCATGGGTATGGGCTTTCGGTGCGCGTTGCGGTAGCGGCACGGCGTGTTCGCCGCCACTGTCTTGCGAGACAGCGACTTCCCCCGCGTGGTGCTCCGCGCCGCCTGTGGACGAGGCGTGATGAGCCCCTGCTCCGGGCGCGTCGGCATGATGGTCCGCTTCACCCGCTGCAGCGGCATGATGACCCGGCTCGGCGCTGCCATGCTGCCCCTCGTGGTTGTGCATCTGGCTCTCCCCGCCCCCATGCTGGTGACCGCCACTGGAAGCCACCAGCGCCTGGTAGCGCTTGGCGTCCATTTCTGGCAACTGGTCGAGGAAGGCGACCATGCCCCAGATGTACTCGTCGCCCATGCTCTTGCCCCACGCCGGCATGCCTGACGCCTTGATCCCGTGCTTGATCACCCAGAAAGTCGCCGCGGGGCTTTCGTCAACGCCCACCTTGGCCAGGTTGGGGGGCGCCGGATACAGCGCCTGGCTGAGTTCGGTCTGCGCCACACCGGGAGCCAGGTGACAACCGACGCACATGGCGTTGTAGTTGCCCGCGCCGGCGCGGATAAGCGCGGGCTCATCCAGGTTGGGCACCTCGATATCCCTGGCGCGTACTTCGACTGAGCGCTCCCGGACCATGGTCAGGAATGCATGCACGGCCGGCAAGTGGGGATCATCGGCACCAACGTTGACCAGACCAAAATAGGCACCCGTCAATACCGCGGCGCCACCGACGACGCCCGCCGCCGCCAGGGTTGCAAGGGTTCTTTTCATGTCAGCCTCTCAAAACCAGATTCGAATGCCGGCAACAAGGCGGGCCTCGTCGACATCCCCGCCCTCGTCACGCACGATGTCAGCGGTGTTGCCATAGGTACGGTTCCAGGAAACCCCGATATAGGGGGCGAACTGGCGAACGAGCTCGTAGCGCAAGCGCAGACTCAGCTCCGTATTGGCCAGCCCGGAACCGACGCCCCGCTCGGGGTCGTTCTTGCCGTAGAAGTTCACTTCTGCGCTTGGCTGGAGAATGAGTCGATTGGTCAGCAGGATGTCGTATTCGCCCTCGAGGCGCGCGGCGCTCTGTCCGTTTTCTCCGACGAAGGCCGTGGCCTCGACTTCCAGGGCATAGAGCGGCATGCCCTGCACGCCCAAGGCGCCCCAGGTCTGCGCTGGCTCAGGTTGGAAGTCATGGCGAACGCCCGCGACCAGGTCCCACCATGGGCCAATCGAGCGCCCATACAGCAGCTGCAGCTCGGCATCCTCGGTTACGCCCTCGGTCCGCTCACCCTCGGAACGAAACCAAAGCCGGTTGATGTCACCGCCAATCCATCCCGATGCATCCCAGGCCAGGGTGCTGCCCTCATCGGCGTGCTGATACTCGAACTGATCGAGCAGAAAGAAGCCATTGATGCCGCTGTCATGGACCTTATGCCCTGGCAATGGTGGGAAAGCGGCCAGGCGATCGGCATCGGTCAGCACGGGAATCGGCGTGCGGCTGGTGGCTGTCTGCGCCGAGCCATGGTTCATCTGGCTGTGACCCATGGCTTCGTGGTCCATGCCATCCATCTGCCCCTGCACGGCTGCAGGGTTCATCTGGCCGGGCGAGCCATGACCCATCGCGGCGTGATCCTTCGGCTCCGCCGCGGCGCTAGCGGAGCCGATCACTGGGGCCTGGTGCGCCGAATGATCAGTCGCTTCGGCGGCCAGCACAAACCCGCTGGTCAATGCACTCAGGGACGCGGCCAGCGCAATGAGTGGCACACCTGGATGCCTAGCCATCATGGTTCGAACCCGCCTTGGTCTTCTCGTCGCCCTGCCCAGGCATCAGCTGCTGGTGATCCAGGTGCTGATCGTTTGCAGCGTGCCCCTGTAGATGAGCGGACGCCTGCCCAGACTCGGCCGGGCTGTCATTCGAGAACGCCGCAGGCGCTTGCGAGATGGCCAAGACGCCAAGCACCAGGGCGGCGCCGAGCAGAGGTTGAGGTCTATGGGACTGATTCATTGGAAATCTCCTTTACTCATCGACACGCACTTCACGCATCATGCCCGTCTCCATATGCAGCAGCAGGTGGCAGTGGTAGGCCCAGCGGCCCAGGGCATCGGCGGTCACTCGATAGCTGCGCTTGGAGCCTGGCGGCATGTCGATGGTGTGCTTGCGCACCATGAAGTTGCCGTGCTCATCCTCCAGGTCGCTCCACATGCCATGGAGGTGAATGGGGTGAGTCATCATGGTGTCGTTGACCAGGGTGATGCGAACACGCTCGCCATAGGTGAGGCGCAGCGGCTCGGCATCGGAGAACTTGATGCCGTTGAACGACCAGGAAAACTTCTCCATATGGCCGGTGAGGTGCAATTCGATGGTCCGCCCCGGCTCACGGCCATCGGGGTCGATGAAGGTGCTGCGCAGGTCGGAATAGGTCAGCACCCGGCGACCGTTGCCCCGCAGGCCGATGCCCGGATCGTCCAGCTTGGCGGTCGGCATCATGGTCTGCATATCGACCAGCGGGTTATCGGCCTCGGAGGCCGGGTGAGACTGCATCTGGCCGGCGCTACTGCCGTAATCCATTCCGGCCATGGCGCCTTGCATGGAACCGTGGTTCATAGCGGCCATTGTGCTGTGATCCATGCCAGCCATATCGCCCTGCATGCCGGCGTGATCCATGCCGGCCATGCTGCCGTGATCCATTCCCATGTCAGCCATGGCGATCAGCGGACGCGGATCCGGGCTCGGTACCGCGGCACTCAAGCCCTGTTGAACTGCCAGGGTGCCTCGGGCGTATCCGGTGCGGTCCATGGACTGGGCGAAGAGGGTGTAAGCCTGCTCGCTCTGCGGCTCGACGATCACGTCATAGGTTTCCGCCACGGCAATACGGAACTCGTCGATGCTGACCGGCTCGACCGGTTGGCCGTCGGCGGCCACCACGGTCATCTTCAGGCCCGGGATGCGCACGTCGAAATAGGTCATGGCCGATGCGTTGATGAAACGCAGGCGAATCTTTTCCCCGGGCGTGAAGAGGCCGGTCCAGTTGCCATCCGGCGCCTGGCCGTTCATCAGGTAGGTGTAGGTGTGGCCGCTGACGTCGGCGAGATCGGTCGGGCTCATCTTCATCTCGGCCCACATCTTGCGATCGGCCACGGCGGCGGACCAGCCCATTTCGCTCACGTCATCGATGAAGTCACCGACGGTGCGCTTGTGCAAGTTGTAGTAGTCCGACTGCTTCTTCAACTTGGCCAACACCCGAGCTGGTTGCTCGTCGGTCCAGTCGCTCAGCAATACGACGTAGTCACGGTCGTAACCGAAGGGCTCGGGCTCCTTGGCATCGATCACCAGTGCGCCGTACACGCCGACCTGCTCCTGCAGGCCCGAGTGGCTGTGGTACCAGTAGGTGCCGTTCTGATTGATCTTGAACCGGTACTCGTACAGGCCGTCGGGGCTGATGCCGTGAAAGCTGAGACCGGGAACGCCATCCATGTTGGCCGGCAGGATGATGCCGTGCCAGTGAATGGAGGTGTCTTCCCTCAGCTGGTTGCGTACGCGCAAGGTGACGGTGTCGCCCTCCCGCCAGCGCAGAATCGGCCCGGGAAGTGATCCGTTGATGGTCATCGCCGTTCGCGCCAGGCCCGTGATGTTTACCGGCGTCTCGCCGATAAACAGGTCGAAATCGGTACCGCTCAGCACATTGGGCTGGCCTGGGCTGGTCACCGCCCAGACAGGCGTGCGCCACATGCCCAGGCCACCGAGGATGCCGGCGGCCGCCAGGCCCTTGACGAAGGTGCGCCTTGTGGTTTTGCTTTGCATGCGATTGTGTCCAATCAGTCAGGTGAGCCTGGGCTATTCACCCAGGCTCGGGTTCTTTGGCAGCTTCGATTGCGGGGCCTGCCTCCCCATCAGGCCTTGCTCGCTGTCGGCCGCGCCCTCTTGCCCAGTCAGCGCGCCGTACGAAACTGCCATACCTCGCCCCATAGAGCGATTACATTTCTGTAAGCTTGAGTGCCTCAGCAGTTGCCATGCTCGACCGGCCGGACGCTGCTTTCGGCGACGGGCGCCTCCGCTTTCTGTTGCTTGGCCACTGGGTAAACCCGCATGGCGGCCTGCTGGGCTTGTTCCATACGGGCAAAGGTACGCTCGCCACCACCTTCTGCCATCGCCAGGGAGGAGGCACTCAGCGCAGTAGCGACTAACAGGGCATTGATCGATTTCATCACAGCAATCCTCGTAAGTTCGGTATCCCCCATTTGCACCCGGGGGCTGAGCTTCAGGCTCGATAGCACCTTAACCAAGGCACCCTGTCAGCAAGCTGAACCGAAGATTACGCCTGCGTCAGCTGGCGCAGCCGAAGGCGCACAGGTCAGCTCTGAACGCGGTCGTGCTGACCGCCGCAGCGCACCAGACACCAAGGCAGAAGAGCGTTGTACCACCGCCGGTCGCTAAGCTGCCCGCGACTCGAAGCCCAGTGCCCGAACCATCTCG
Organism: Pseudomonas zhanjiangensis; assembly: GCF_041027545.1. Lineage (NCBI taxonomy): Bacteria > Pseudomonadati > Pseudomonadota > Gammaproteobacteria > Pseudomonadales > Pseudomonadaceae > Pseudomonas > Pseudomonas zhanjiangensis. The sequence continues at coordinate 137,877 of NZ_JBFTEG010000002.1, forward strand.
CACAGGGCCCGGGCACCGAGATCGCTGTCGACCAACACCTTGCCCGCCGCTCGCTCGACCTCTACCCGCGCGTCAGGATCCTTCGCCTGGATGGCCCCCGTGATCTTGCGCACACAGCTGGCGCAGCCGATCCCATTTACGTAGAGAACGTCCATAAAATCCCCCCCTTGTGTCGAGCGGTCGGAAGTGCCGCACCGCCAGCATCGACCTTGACCCGAGGGCAAGGTCAAGCCCCTCCGTGGGCAAGATGAAAGTGCCGTGCGAAATGGACATGCTGCACATCCTCGAAATCTGGCCATCCGCTTGCTAGCCGGGCACGCGCCAGGCCCTGACGCCTCAGGGTCGGTCGGATAGGACAAGCGCGGGGCCGACGCTCGGCCCGCGGCGGCCTGCAGGCCAGGGCGAAGCTCGCTGGGGCAGACTCAATCGATTCGGACCTGGCGCAAGCGCAGGGCGTTGAACACCACCGAGGCCGAGCTGACACTCATCGCCAGGGCGGCAATCATCGGCGACAGCAGGTGCCCGGTCAGCGGATACAGCAGGCCCGCGGCCAGGGGAATGCCCATGGCGTTGTAGAGAAAGGCAAAGGCCAGGTTCTGCCGCATGTTCCTCACGGTGGCCACCGACAGGCTCCGCGCACGCAGGATACCCATCAGGTCGCCTTTGACCAGCGTCACCTGGGCGCTGCTCATCGCCACGTCGGTTCCCGTGCCCATTGCAATCCCGACGTCGGCCCTGGCCAGAGCGGGCGCATCATTGATGCCATCTCCGGCCATGGCAGTTCGGCGGCCATCAGCCTGCAGCTCGGCCACCAGTTGTTCCTTGTCCTGCGGCTTGACCTCGCCATGGACTTCCTCGATCCCCAACTCGCTGGCAACGGCCTTCGCCGTAGTCAGGCCGTCGCCGGTGGCCATGATGACCCGCACGCCCTCCCGTTGCAGGTTGGCGACGGCCAGCCTGGAGGTCGGTTTGATCGGGTCGGAGACGGCCAGCAGGCCGGCCAGGCGCCCATCCACCGCCAGGTAGACGATGCTGATGCCTTGCAGGCGAAGCTGTTCGGCGCGGGCGCGCAGGGGGGCTATATCGACGCCCGCATCCTCCAGCAGTGCCGTATTGCCCAGCTGCAACTGATGACCATCGACTCGTCCGCGAACACCGATGCCCGAGCCGGACTCGAAGGTCTCCGGCTTCGCCAGCGGCAGATCCTGGCTGCGCGCGTGCTCGACGATGGCATGCCCCAGAGGGTGCTCGCTGCCCTGGTCAAGGCTTGCAGCCAAGCGCAGCACCTCGCCTGGATCAAAGGCTCCGGTAGCCTCGGCGCTGTGAAAGACCGGTCGTCCTTCGGTCAGCGTGCCGGTCTTGTCGACGATCAGCGTGTCGATCTTGCGCAGGTTCTCGATGGCGCCGGCATCGCGGAACAGCACGCCACTGGCGGCGGCCTTGCCGGTCGACACCATCACCGACATGGGCGTCGCCAAGCCCAGGGCGCAGGGACAGGCGATGATCAGCACCGACACGGCATTGATCAGGCCGAATACCCAGCCGGACTGCGGGCCGAAAAGACCCCAGCCGAAGAAGGTGGCGATCGCCACCAGCACCACCGTGACCACGAAATACCCGGCCACCGCGTCAGCCATGCGCTGCATCGGTACCTTGGAGCGCTGGGCCCTGGCCACCATCTGCACGATCTGCGACAGCATGGTGTCGGCGCCGACTTTCTGCGCCTCCATTACCAGGCTGCCGTGGGTGTTCATGGTCGCCCCGATCAGGGCATCGCCGCTACGCTTGGTGACGGGCACCGGCTCCCCGGTGAGCATCGATTCGTCGACAGCGCTCTCGCCCTCCAGCACCGTGCCGTCCACGGGGACCTTCTCACCCGGGCGGACCCGCAGATGGTCGCCGCGATGAACGTGACCGAGTGGAATATCCTCCTCCTCACCATCGGCCTTGATGCGCCGCGCAGTCGCGGGCGCCAGGCCCAGCAGCGCCTTGATCGCGGCAGAGGTCTGCGAGCGGGCCTTGAGTTCCAGCATCTGCCCCAGCAGCGTGAGCGAGATGATCACCGCAGCGGCTTCGTAGTACACCCCGATACGGCCATCCTGGAAAAAAGCAGCCGGGAACCACTGGGGCACCAGGGTAGCGGCCAGGCTGTACAGATAGGCCGCCGAGGTGCCCAGGCCGATCAGTGTCCACATGTTCGGGCTGCCGCGACGGATCGAGTCTATGCCTCGGACGAAGAACACCCGTCCCCCCCAGAGAGTGACCGGTGTGGCAAGCGCCAACTCGACCCAGTTCTGGGTCGTGCCATGGAACAGCTGCACCGAGTGCCCTGCCATGGCGAGGGTGGTCACGATGAGGGTCAACGGGAGTGTCCACCAGAAGCGCCGCGAGAAGTCCTTCAGTTCCGGATTTTCCTGCTCCTCCAGTTCGGGGATGACCGGCTCCAGCGCCATGCCGCAGATCGGGCAGTTTCCCGGTCCTGGCTGGCGAACCTGAGGGTGCATTGGGCAGGTGTATTCAGCCGCCGCCTCTGTCGCAGGAACTTCCTGCTGCTCATGGCGCCCCTGCGGCGGATGGGTGAATTGCTGGGGGGATAGTCGGAAACTCTCCAGGCACTTCGAACTGCAGAAACGATAGGTCTGCCCGTCATGGCGCTCGTGGAAAGGGCTGTCAGACTCGACCTGCATGCCACACACCGGATCGAACCGATCGCCGGCGTCACCTTGGGAATGATGGGCAGTCTCTTGGCCGTGGTTGCAGGAAGGGCTATGCATGCGCTCTATTTCCGGTATTCGCCTGTGGCAACATCGCTACCGCTGGAGTGACCCATGCGCATGACCTCGACTCGACGCATACCACTTGATCCATGGCTTCAGCATAGGCGGCTCTACCCGGCCAAGGTTGACGCCGATCAACCAGAGATCGGCGCCGGGTCATTCGAACGACCTTTCCCGACTGGTGGTGCGTGAAGCATCGGCAAACGCCGAAACAGCAGCATCGGATATCGTCCAAACCAGCTGCAGCGATGGACAGGAACCGCGGCGCCAGGTCTTGCGCCGGCCAGGGGCACATGCCGAAGGCAGGCTTTCACCCTAGGCAGCGGTGCCTGACAGTGACCTGAAGCCTGGATTACATTCTTGTAAGCTTGCGCCAGATGATGCCTTGCCACTGCACACTCGGCCCGCCCGAATATGGAACCCTGCGCATGAAACTACTGGTCGCCGAAGACGAACCGAAAACCGGTGCATACCTGCAACAAGGACTCAGCGAAGCGGGATTCAATGTCGACCGGGCGAACACCGGCAGCGAAGCGCTGCAATACGCGCTCGCCGAGACCTATGACCTTCTGATCCTCGACGTGATGATGCCGGGCCTGGACGGTTGGGAGGTGCTGCGCGGGGTTCGAGCGGCTGGCAGAGCGGTTCCGGTATTGTTCCTGACCGCCCGCGACGGCGTGGAGGATCGCGTAAAGGGCCTTGAGTTGGGTGCAGACGACTACCTGATCAAGCCGTTCGCTTTCTCCGAACTCCTGGCGCGGGTCAGAACGCTTTTGCGCAGGGCCAGTGGCGCGCCGTCGCAAACGTCGATGAAGATTGCCGATCTCGAAGTCGACCTGTTGAAGCGCCGCGCCATTCGAAGCGGAAAACGCATCGACCTGACGGCAAAAGAGTTTTTGCTACTGGAGCTGTTGATGCGCCGGCGCGGCGAAGTGCTGCCAAAATCCCTTATCGCCTCCCAGGTATGGGACATGAACTTCGACAGCGACACCAACGTCATTGAAGTCGCGGTACGCCGCCTGCGCGCGAAGATCGACGACGACTTCGAGCCCAAGTTGATCCATACCGCACGTGGCATGGGCTACATGCTGGATACGTCGGAGTGAACAACGGCCGACTTTCGCTGACGGCACGCATGAGCCTGATGTTCATGTCCGCGGTCATTGCCGTGCTCGCCGTGGCAGGCTTGAGCTTCAACATGCTGAGCCAGCACCACTTCAAAAAACTGGACAGGCAGGCCCTGACCGAGAAGCTCGAATCGACCAGAAACATCCTCGACAAGCAACGCAGCGGTTCCCGTCTTCACGATGAGCTGCCACAACTTAGCGCGCTGCTGGGCGCCCACCAGGATCTGACGGCCATCATCCTGAGCGCCGATGGCACAGTGATCTTCTCGGATACCAAGACGGTCGATGTTCCCGATCGTTTCAGGCGCGCCGGCGAGCAGGAAATGTGGGAGTGGAACGACGGCGAGCACCTATACCGCGGCATGACCGGGCGGTTCCTGGTTCCCGGACAAGCGCAGCCGCTGACGGTTGTGCTGGCGCTCGATGCAACCAGCCACGCCCATTTCGTCGAAACCCTGCAGCGCTGGTTCTGGATCGGCTTGATCATCAGCGCCATGGTCAGTGCCGCACTGGGCTGGGTGGTGGCTCGAAGCGGCCTGCGCCCCCTGCGGCAGGTCACCCGTGTAGCCGCCTCGATGTCCGCCCGATCGCTGCAGGAGCGCATCCCTCTGCAACCTGTTCCGCTGGAGCTGCAGCAGCTGGTTGCATCGCTCAACGCAATGCTCGCCCGCCTGGAAGACGCCTTCAGCCGGCTGTCCAACTTCTCGGCCGACATCGCCCATGAATTGCGGACCCCGCTCAGCAACCTCATGACCCACACCGAAGTGGTGCTGACCAGGAAACGCGATCTCGCCGCCTACGAGGACAACCTCTATTCCAACCTGGAAGAACTCAAGCGCATGTCGCGCATGATCGATGACATGCTGTTCCTGGCCAAATCGGACAACGGCCTGATTACCCCCGAGAGGGCCGAGGTAGAGCTTGCCGATATGGTCGCCAAGCTGTTCGAGTATTACCAGCTGCTGGCCGATGAGCGCGGCATCGGTCTTTCGGCGTCGGGATCAGGCAGCGTTGTTGGCGACCGGCTGATGCTCGAACGGGCCGTCTCCAACCTGCTGTCCAATGCGCTCCGGCATACCCGGCCCGGCGGGACGATCGCGGTAGCGATTGGCCAGACCGAGGCGGCAGTGACCCTCAGTGTCGAAAACCCGGGTGACACGATCGACGCCGATCAGCTGGACAAGCTGTTCCACCGCTTCTATCGAGTCGATCCTGCCCGCCGCGAGGGCAACCCGAGCAATGCGGGTCTCGGACTGGCCATCACCCGATCCATCGTTGAGGCCCACAGAGGCCGGATCTGGTGTACGTCCAGCGATGGTCTCACCGGCTTTCACCTGGAGCTTCCTTGACAGCCGGCAGGAGCGGCCACTAGGGTGGCCCCATGAACCCGATCACGCTCGACACCACCACGACCACCACGACCGCTTATGGCGGGTCGTGTGGTCGAGCGCTGGGCTGAAATCAGCGAACCGACACCAAGGCCCCGCCAGCGATGGACGGGGCCTTTTCGTTTCTCCGTCCCGGCTGGCCCATCAAGGAGAGACACCATGCCTAAACCCGCCGCCAAGCGCCCTGCCCTGTTGATCGTCGATATGCAGGTCGGCCTGTTCCACGGGCCGCAGGCGCCCTACCAGGGGCAGCGCATCCTGACCAATATCAACCGGCTGATCGGCAAGGCGCGCAGCGCCGGCGCCCCGGTTTTCTTCGCCCGGCACAGCGGCCCGGCAGGCTCGCCGATCGAGCCGGGCAGCCCCTTCTGGCAGCTGCTACCGGAACTGGCGGTGGATACGGCGAGCGACGTAGTGTTCGACAAGACCCGGCCCAGCTGCTTCTTCGCCACGGACCTGGGCGAACGGCTCGCCACGCTTGGCGTCGATCGACTGGTCATCGCCGGCATGAAGACCCAGTACTGCATCGACACCACCTGCCGCGCGGCCGCGGAACTGGGCCTGCAGCCGCTGCTGGTGGCCGACGCGCACAGCTGCATGGACACGCCCGTGGCATCGGCCCAGACGATCATCGAGCACCACAACCTGACCCTGGGCGGCGCCTTCGTGCAGCTGCAAGACACCGATGAGCTGGCGTTTGCCTGCGCCCTGGCGACGCCCTAGGGCAAGGCCGTGGGCTGCATGAGGCGCCGTGCGGCATCAGCCGCCGATGGCGGCCGTTGAGCTGGTTGCACCCTGTCGCGCGGCGGCGCAACCGAAGGTCAGAACCTCGCCATCGGCCGGGATGAACAGGCGGTGGTCGAGGTTTGCCGCGCGGGCGGCCGCCGCCAACGCCATGCGCGTCACCGGGCAGTGGCTGATGGCCTCCAGGTGATTGGCGACCACCTGACCGGTCGCGCCCCGGGTGAAGGCCAGGGTCTCCTCGAGCCCCATGATGATGTCGCCGCCCAGATCGAAGCGGGCGCCACCGGACGGCACCACGCAGACATCGGGCCGATGCCGCGCCACGAAAGCGCGCACCGCCGGGGTCAGGATGGTGTCGCCACTCAGGTAGAGGCTGGGCTCACCGGGCACCTCGATCAGATAGCCGACCCCGTGCTCCATCAGCCGGCCAACCAGGCCGCGGCCGTGGGTGCAGCGCAGGGTACGGATCTGCCCACCGAGAAACGGGCTGGGCCTTTCGTGATCGCTCGGCAGTGGCTCGACCCTGAGCCCGCGTCGTGCCAGGTAGCCGGCGTCCTCGGGGGTGCAGATGACCGGAATCTGCCGCTCGCGCAGCCACTTCTTGCCCGCCCGATCCAGGTGGTCGAAGTGGCCCTTCTGGCAGTGGGTGATCAGGCAGTGGGTCACCGCCTCGAGCGCGGTCGCCGCGCCGTCCGGCAGGTCGACGCAGGGATTGCGCTGCCGGGCGCCGAACACGCGCAGCGGCGGCAGCGCGTGCTTGGGCGCCAGCATGGGATCGACGAGGATCCGCTTGCCGGCCAGTTCGACGATCAGGGTTGCATTGCGCAGTTGCTGGATTTTCATGCTGGGCCTCCGTGACAGGTGGCCATTGTCGCGGGCAACCACAGCCGGCAGAATGGCAGATCCAGACAGCTATCATTCAATTCATGCCATGAGCACACTCACCCGCGTGGGGCTGCTGTTCTACCCCCAGTGCATGCCTGCGGGCCTGTTCGCCTTTGCCGACCTGTTGCACGCGGCCAATCGCCGGGCCGGCCAGAAGCTCTTCGATCCGCTGTTCGTGGCGGCCGAGCCCGGCCAGGTGAGCTGCGCCAACGGGGTGTCGCTGCAGATAGCCGAGACCCTGGATACCCGCGGGCTCGATGCGCTGCTGGTGCCGGGCTTCTGGGCCGAGTCCGGTCAGCAGGTCGAACAGATGCTCGCGGCCAACCAGGCCCTCATCCGGCGCCTGGCCAATGCTCGCCGCCTGCGGCTGTGGAGTTACTGCACCGGGGTCTGCCTGCTGGCGGCGAGCGGCCGCCTGGACGGCCAGGCGGCCACCGTCACCTGGTGGCTGGTCGAGGCCATGAGCCGCGGGTTTCCCAGGGTCCACTGGCAACCCGAGCGCAGCTGCATCATCGACGGGCCGGTCGCCTCGGCATCGGGGGTGGGCGGTTACCAGCCCATTGCCCAGGCGCTCATCGCCGAGCGGCTCGGCGCCGCCGTCGCGCGCGACCTGGACCGGCTGATGGTGCTGCCCCGCCCCGTCCAGCCGCACCAAGCCTTCGCTGCGATGAACCTGATCGAACAGTCGAGCCCGCTGCTGCGCCGGCTGCATCGTCTGGTGGAGCAACTGCCCGCCAACCAGCTGACGGTCGCGCGCCTGGCGCAGACGCTCGGCCTGTCGGCGCGCACCCTGGCCCGCCGAGTCGCCGGCGAAACCGGCCTTGCCGTTGCGGCTTACGCCCGCTGCATCAAGCTGAACCAGGCCAGCGAGCGGCTGATCTACACCTCGCTACCGGTCAGCGTCATCGGCGCCGAACTCGGTTTCAGCAGCGACTCCAACCTGAGCCGCATGTTCAAGGAACTGACCAGGCTCTCGCCGCTGGAGTATCGACAGCGCTTCAGCACGACCGGGGCCCAATAGCGCCTTTCCGCGGCCGACGGCGGCTCAGGCGAAGCGCTTGACCGCCTCCAGCCAGGCCGGATCGAGGCGATTTTGCTGCGGGTCAAGGTCGCGCTGCGCCATGGCCTCGCGGTGCGCGTCGATCTCGCGCACCAGCTGGCTCAACTCGCCGCTGTTGCCGTCCAGCTGGTGCATCTGGATCAAGCCCAGGTGATAGAAGCGCAGCAGCTTCATCGCGCCCTCATCGCCCGCTGCCACGCCGGCCTTGACCTGGTGCATCTGGTTGGTCAGGCGCATCAGGCTGCGCTTGAGGCGCCAGCCGTACACCGCCGCCGCCATGAACGGCCGCGACCACAGCTGCAGACGCACCAAGGCGACGGTCAGGGCCAGGCCGGCGAGCACGCCGGTCAGGTTCCATTTGAAGTTGTCGCCGCCGGGGGTGCCGAATAGCTGGGTGCTGGCCGTGGCGCAGAGCATGGCCAGCAGCAGGAACAGCACCACGAGCAGCAGGGTGCTGCGGCGGGTCTGTCGGCGGTAGTGCTCGGGGTTCATGGGCTGGATTTCAAACATCGTCTTCTCCTGGCGCGGTCAGGCTTCGACCGCGCTCCACTGCTTGCTCAGGCGCTTGTCCGACACCGCCATCTTGGTGCCCAGCTGCTGGGCGAACAGCGACACCCGGTATTCCTCGAGCATCCAGCGGTACAGGATCAGCTGCGGGTCGCGCTTGCCTTCCTGACGGTGCTTGGCCAGGCGCGCCTGGTACTGCTCCCAGTAGCCGGCCAGCTCGCCGCTCCAGACCCGGTCGCGCTGCAGCTGGGCGCCGATCTTGTCCAGGCGCTGCTCGATGGCCTTGAGGTACCTGGGCAGCTCCTTGAGCCATTCGCCTGGGGTCTCGCGGACGAAGCCCGGATAGACCAGGTTGCCCAACTGCTGCTTGATGTCGTTGAGGGCGATGGCCTGGGCCAGGTCGATCTTGCCCTTGAAGCGCTTCTGCAGGCCGTGCCAGAGCTTGAGAATCTCCAGGGTCAACTTGGCCAGGCGCTCGGCGTGTTCCGCCCAGGCGCCGCGCTTACGCTCGGCCAGGGCCGCCAGGGCGGCGCCGTCGCGCGGCAGCGCCGCCTCGCCTTCGAGGATGCAGCTGTCCAGGCTGGCCAGCAGGATGTCCTCGACCAGCGCCTCGACGCGGCCGAGTTCGCGGTGCAGCAGGCCCAGCTCGGTCAGCCCCGGCAGCTTGCCGCGCAGGAACTTCGCCTGCTCGGCCAGTTGTTGCAGGAGCAGGCGCTGCAGGGCGCGGCGGTGCTGGAACTCGGCCTCGGCCTGGGTCGCGAAGCGCTCTTCCTTGACCACCCCGGACTCCTCGACCAGCGCCGGGAAAACGGTCATCGACAGGCCGGCGATCTTCTGCTGGGTCTTCTCGGCGACCTCGGCGAAGGCCTTGGCCTCCACCGTCTTCGGCGCCTTGTCGGCCTGGGGAATGGCCAGCGCGGCCTGGCTGGCCTCGCTGAAGCGCGCGCACAGTTCGGCCAGGTTGCGGCCCTCGCCGAGGAACTTGCCGCGCGCGTCCACCACTTCCAGGTTCATCTTCAGGTGGCCGTCGAGTTGCGCCTCGGCCTCGGCCCAGGCCTCCTCGCTGACCCGCGCCCCGGTCATGCGCAGCAGCTCGCGGCCCAGCGCCTCGGGCAGCGAACCCTGGGCGAAGGCGATCTTGCTCAGCGCCGCGCCGACGAAATCCGGCACCGGTACGAAGTTCTTGCGCAGCGCCTTGGGCAGGTTGCGCACCAGGGCCACGCACTTGGCCTCCAGCAGGCCGGGCACCAGCCACTGCAGGCGCTCGCCCGGCAGTTGCGGCAGCAGCGGCGCCGGCACGCGCAGGGTGACGCCGTCACGCGGGTGGTTGGGCTCGAAATGGTAGGACAGCGGCAGGCTCAGCTCGCCCAGTTGCAGCCTGTCCGGATAGAGCGCGGCGGTGACCTCCTTGGCGTCGCGGGCGAGCACGTCCTCCTCGCGCATGATCAGCAGCTGCGGATTCTTTTCACTCTCGCGCTTGTACCAGCTGTCGAAGCTCGCGGTCTGGTAGATGTCCGCCGGCAGGCGCGCCTCGTAGTAGGCGAACAGGGTTTCCTCGTCGGCGAGGATGTCGCGGCGGCGCGCCTTGGCCTCCAGCTCGTCGAGCTGCTCGAGCAGCTGGCGGTTGGCGGCCAGGCACTTGGCCCGGCTGTGGATCTCGCCACCGACCAGGCCCTCGCGGATAAACAGCTCGCGCGACACCACCGGATCGATGGGGCCGTAGTGCACCGGCCGGCGGCCGACCACGATCAGGCCGTAGAGGCTGATCTGCTCGTAGGCCACCACCTGGCCGCGCTTCTTCTCCCAGTGCGGCTCCAGGTGGTTCTTCTTGACCAGGTGCGGCGCCAGCGGCTCGATCCAGTCCGGCTCGATCCTGGCCACCATGCGGGCGAACAGCTTGGTGGTTTCCACCAGCTCGGCGGTCATGATCCAGTTGGGTTTCTTGCGTCCGATCACGCTGGAGGGGTGCACCCAGAAGCGCCGCTGGCGGGCGCCGAGGTAGTCGCCGTCCTCGGTCTTCTGGCCGATCTGGCTGAGCAGGCCGGAGAGGATCGCCTTGTGCACGCTGGCGTAGTCGCGGGCGCGCTGGGCCGCCTCGTCCTTGTCCGCGGCCTTGTTCGCGGCATTGCGCTCCTGCTGCGAGCGGCCGGACGCCGCCTCGGCCGCTGCGGCGCCGACGGCCGCCGAGCCGACAGCATCGGGGCGGCCATTCCGGCCCCGCCTGGAACCCTCGCTCAGCCTCAGCTCGCGGGCGATCAGCACCAACTGGCGATGGGCGTCGCGCCATTCGCGCAGGCGCATGTAGTTGAGGAAGTTCTTCCGGCACCAGCTGCGCAGGGCGCCGGAGCCCAGCGCCTGGCGCTGCTCCTCGAAGCCGCGCCAGAGGTTGATCAGCGCGGCGAAGTCCGAGTCGACGTCCTTCCACTGCGCGTGGGCCTGGTCGGCGGCCTGCTGGCGGTCGGACGGGCGCTCGCGCACATCCTGCACCGACAGGGCGCTGGCGATGATCAACACCTCGTCGAGGCTGCCCTGCCGGGCGCCCTCGAGCACCATGCGGCCCAGCCGCGGGTCCACCGGCAGGCGCGCCAGCTGGCGGCCCAACGGGGTCAGCTGGCCCTCGCGGCTGACCGCCGAGAGTTCCTGCAGCAGGTTGAAGCCGTCGCTGATGGCCTTGCCGTCCGGCGGCTCGATGAAGGGGAAGGCCTCGATCTCGCCCAGGCGCAGGTGCAACATCTGCAGGATCACCGCCGCCAGGTTGGTGCGCAGGATCTCCGGATCGGTGAATTCGGGGCGGGCGAGGAAATCCTCCTCGCTGTACAGGCGCACGCAGATGCCCGGCTCGACCCGCCCGCAGCGGCCCTTGCGCTGGTTGGCGCTGGCCTGGGACACGGCCTCGATGGGCAGGCGCTGGACCTTGGCGCGGTAGCTGTAGCGGCTGATCCGCGCGGTGCCCGAGTCGATTACATAGCGGATGCCCGGCACCGTCAGCGAGGTCTCGGCGACGTTGGTGGCCAGGACGATCTTGCGCCCCGGCAGGGGTTGGAAGATCTTCTGCTGCTCGGCCGGGGTCAGCCGCGCATACAGCGGCAGCACCTCGGTGAAACGCAGGTTGGCCTTGCGCAGCACCTCCGCGCAGCTGCGGATCTCGCGCTCGCCGGGAAGGAACACCAGCACGTCGCCGGGGCGCTTGCCCTCGGCCTTCTCATGGGCGGCGATCTCGTCCAGCGCGGCGAGGATGCCCTGGTCGACCGAGAGGTCGTCGAGCAGGCGCTCGCCCTCCTCGTCCACCTCGGCGGCCAGCGGCCGGTACCAGGTCTCCACCGGGTAGGTACGCCCGGACACCTCGACCACCGGCGCGTCGTCGAAGTGCTTGGAGAAGCGCTCCAGGTCGATGGTCGCCGAGGTGATGATCAGCTTCAGGTCCGGCCGCCGGGCCAACAGGGTCTTGAGATAACCGAGCAGGAAGTCGATGTTGAGGCTGCGTTCGTGAGCCTCGTCGACGATCAAGGTGTCGTACTTGTCGAGGAAGCGATCGTGCTGGGTCTCGGCCAGCAGGATGCCGTCGGTCATCAGCTTGATCAGGCTGCGCTCGTTGCTCTGGTCCTCGAAGCGCACCTGGTAGCCGACCAGCTCACCCAGCGGCGTGCCGATCTCCTCCGCCACCCGCGTGGCCACGCTGCGCGCCGCCAGGCGCCGCGGCTGGGTGTGGCCGATCAGGCCGTGGATGCCGCGGCCCAGCTCCAGGCAGATCTTCGGCAGCTGGGTGGTCTTGCCCGAGCCGGTCTCGCCGGCGATCACCACCACCTGATGGCCGGCGATGGCCGCCTTGATCTCGTCGCGCTTGGCGGCGATCGGCAGCGCCTCGTCGTAGCGCATCACCGGCACGCTGAGGCGGCGCGCCTCGACCTTGGCCGCGGAGGCCTGGAAGCGCTCCAGCCACTGCGCCAGCCTGGTCTCGTCCAGCGCCTGTTGCTTGCGCAGCTCGTGCAGCTGGCGGCGCAGGCGATGACGGTCGGCGATCAGCGCCTGATCGAGGTTTTTCAGCAGTTGGTCGAGGGCGGGGGTGGCATCGGTCATCGGGCAGCCGTGGACATTTTCATGAGGGCCGCGATTGTCGCAGATTTGCGCCTGAGGCCGAAGGCGCCATCGCCGAATCAGAAGGCCGCGTCGCGATACACCTCTTCGCCGCCCAGCAGGGTCCAGAGCACCTTGGTCTTGCCGAGTTGCGCGAGCGGCAGCTGGAAGACGTCGCGGTCCAGCACTACCAGGTCGGCCTGCTTGCCGATCTCCAGCGAGCCGGTATCACGCTCCTGACGCAGGACATAGGCGGCGTCCAGGGTATAGGCGCGTACCGCCGCCTCCAGACCGGGCAGGCTGCGCTCGCCCAGGCTCAGGGCGTTGTGCATGATGCCCAGCGGCGACAGCGGGTTGACGTCCCAATCGGAGCTGAGGGTGACCCGCGCACCGGCGTCATGCAGCTGCCGCAGCGGCAGCAGCTGATAGGCACGCTGACCGATCAAGGGCTCGTTGTCCTTGAGAAAAGGGGGTGCGAAGTAGCGGCTCGGCTGGAAGTCGGCGGTGACGTTCAATTGCTTGAAGCGCGGCCTGTCGGCCTTGCCCACCAGTTCGAGGTGGGTCAGGCGGTGACGCCCCTGGCCGCCGCCGGCCTCGATGGCATCCAGGGCATCGCGCACCGCCTGATCGCCGATGGTATGGATATGCATGTCGTAGCCCACTGCCGACAGCTCGGCGACATAGCGTTGCAGGCGCTTGGGGCCGAAATAGTACAGGCCGTTGCGCTCGACCCCAGGCAGACTCTCGGCATAGGGATGCCGCAGCCGCGCGGTGGTGTTGTGGATGATGCCGTCGACATAGAACTTGATCTGATTGACCCGCAGCAGGCTGTGCTCATCGCCCGGTCGATACAGGGCCTTGAGCGCGGACAGTTGCTCTTCGTCGTCCAGCGAAGGGTAGGCCCACAGGCCCAGCGAAGTGCGCGCCTTCAGTTGGTCGCGTCGGGCGGCCTTCTGCCAGGCCTCCAGGTGACCACGACGCCAGAACACACGGGCGTCGGCCACCGAGGTGATGCCGTTCTTGGCCAGCTCATCCTGACCGGCCAGTACGGCCTGGTAGTAGACCTCTTCGAGCGCTCTGGACGGCGACAATGCCTGGTCCAGGGCAAGGTCGCCGGCATTGTCCAGCACCAGGCCGGTGGCTCGGCCGTCCTCGTCACGCAGGATCACGCCGCCGACCGGGTCGGGAGTGTCTGCGTCGATGCCGGCCAGTTCCAGGCCCTTGGAGTTGAGCCAGTAGGCGTGCGAAGTCTCCTCCATCAGGCTCACCGGACGGTCTGCCACCACGGCGTCGAGCAGGTCGCGCGGCGACTGCTCTTCTGCCAATAGGCGATGCAGAGCGAAGCCCCAGCCCACCAGCCAGTCGCCCTCATCCTCGGCATTGCAGGCACTCAGCTCGGCCAGCCACTGCGGCACCTCATCCTCGGGACTGAGGGTGCAATCGCCCTGGGCCTCGGAAGAGGCATCCAGCACATGGGCATGGGTGTCCTGGAAACCGGGCAATACCAGCCGCCCGCCCAGGTCGACCCGCTCGGTCTGCTCGTCGACATGGGCCTGCAGCGCCTGGCTGTCGCCCACGGCGAGAATGCGCCCGTCGGCGCCGATGGCCAGGGCGCTGGCCCAGGGTTGCTGCGGATTGACCGTGTAGATCCGGCCGTTTTCCAGCAGCCTGGCCGCAGGCTCGGCGGCCTCTAGGGTGGAGCCGGCAAACATCAACAGTCCGGCCAGGGTCAGGGAAAAACGCATGAAAAAACCTCATCGCTGAATGGCGGCGGCGCATCCGGCCGCCGACTGGCTACTGCGCCGTGGCCGTCTTGAACGCGGTCCAGGTGCGCATGCGCGCACGCATGTCGCGCTGCGGGATGTCCTTGCCGGGAATCAGCCGTGCGTAGGTCGCGGCATCCGGGTAGATATCCGGGTTGTCGCGCATCTGCGGGTCGACAGCCGGCCGCGCCTTGGCGTTGGCGGTCGGATAACCGGTGAAGTTGGAGATGGCTGCCATGTTCTCCGGGCGCATGACGAAGTTGATGAAGGCGTAGGCGTACTCCGGATGCCTGGCATCGACCGGGATCGCCATGGTGTCCATCCACACCGTGGAGCCCTCGCGGGGGATGCGGTACTGGAAGTCCATCTGCTTGCCGGCGGCGTCTGCCGCACGCTGGGCCTGGGTCATGTCGCCGCTGTAGCCGAGCGACAGGCACAGGTTGCCATTGACCAGACCGGTGACCGGTTGCGACTGCAGCTTGGTCACGTACGGACGGATCTGCTGCAGCAGGGCTTGGGCAGCCTCCAGGTCCTGCGCCTTGCCGCTACGCGGATCGCGACCGAGGTAGTGCAGCGCCACCGCCAGCACTTCGTCGGGCGAGTCGATCAGGGAGATGCCGCAGTCGGCGAACCTGGCCGCCAGCTCCGGCTTGAACAGCATGTCCAGGCTGTTCAGCGGTGCATCGGGCGCGCGCCGTTTGATCATCTCGGCGTTGTAGGTCAGGCCGATGGTGCCCCAGGTATAAGGCACCGTGGCCTCGCGGGACTTGGGGTACTGCGCGTGCAGCGCCTGCAGGCCCGGCTCGATGTCGTCCAGCTCGGTCAGCTTGGCCTTGTCCAGCGGCTGCAGGGCGCCGGCACGCATCAGCCGCTCGGCCACGGTGTCGCCGGGGAAGATCAGGTCGTAGCCGCTGCCGCCGGACATCATCTTGGCCTCCAGCGTCTCGCTGCTGTCCATCACGTCGTAGACCACGCGGATTCCGCTCTCGGCGGTGAACTTGGCGAGGGTGTCCTCGGCGAAGTAGTCCGCCCAGTTGTACAGGTGCAGCACCTTCTCCTCGGCCAGCAGCGGCTGGGACGACAGCCCCAGGGTCAGGGCCAGCAGGGCCAGTGGTTTGCTGTGCTTATTCATCGTGAACTCCTCGCGCCGTCCAGCGCACATGGGTTTGACGACCGTCCAGGCCCAGCAGGGGGCCGTACATTTCCGGGCGGCGGTCACGGTAGATGCCCCAGGTCAGGCGCTCTTCGCGCATGGCATCGAGGTCCAGGGCCTGCACCAGAACGCCGGTCGAATCGCGGTCGGCCTCGACCAGCTTCTTGCCCTTGTGGTCGGTGATGAACGAGGAGCCGTAGAAGCTCATCGCCAACTCGGGGTCGGTGCTGGCCTGCTCGCGGCCGACGCGGTTAGCGGCGACCACCGGCAGGATGTTGGCGGCGGCATGGCCACGCATGCACAGCTGCCAGTGGTCGCGCGAATCCAGCGTCACAGCCCCCGGCTCGGAGCCGATGGCGGTGGGGAACAGCAACAGCTCGGCACCCATCAGGGCCAGGCAGCGGGCGGTCTCGGGGAACCACTGGTCCCAGCAGATACCCAGGCCGAGGCGGCCATAGGCGGTGTCCCAGACGCGGAAGCCGGTGTCGCCGGGGCTGAAGTACTCCTTCTCCTGGTAGCCGATGGCGTTGGGGATATGGGTCTTGCGGTAGACGCCGAGCAGGCGGCCGTCGGCGTCGGCCACGGCCAGCGAATTGAAGCAGGCATTGCCGGCCTTCTCGAACCAGGACAGCGGCAACACCACGCCCAATTCTTTGGCCAGGGCGGCGAAGCGCTTGAGCACCCGGCTGTTGCGATATTCCTCGGCCAGGGCCAGGTGCCTGTGGTCCTGCTCGATGCAAAAATACGGGGTAGCGAACAGCTCCTGCAGCAGGATCACCTCGGCGCCCTGGCCAGCCGCCTGGCGCACCAGCTGCTCGGCCTGGTCGAGGTTGCGGGCGAGGTCCCAGCTGCAGGCGAACTGGGTGGTGGCGACGGTCAGCATGACGACCCTCCCAGCGGCCAGGCCGGTTGTTGCTGGGTGATGCAGTGCACCCCGCCGCCGCCGTGGGCCAGGTGGTCGATCCGCACCGGCACCACCTCGCGCCCGGGGAAGGCCATGGCCAGGGTCCCGGCGGCGACCCGGTCGGCGGCAATGCCGTAGGCCGGCATGATCACCGCGCCGTTGGCGATATAGAAGTTGGTGTAGGAGGCGCAGAACACCTCGGCCTGCGTATCCACAGCCTCGCTGGCATCAAACAGCTCGAGCAGCTCGAACCGGCGGCCGCGGGCATCGGTGGCCAGTTCCAGGGCGCGGCGGTTCTCGCGCACCACCTCGGCATATACGGAACCCTGGTCATGGGTGGCGTCCACCAGCAGCGCGCCGGGCCGGGCGAAGGCGCAGACGCCGTCGACGTGGCCGTCGGTCATGTCGCCGGTGACATGATCCGGATCGCCCGGCAGCCAGATGGTCTTCTTCACCCCGAGCAGGCGGGCGAAGATGGCTTCCATCTCGGCCTTGCTCAGGCCCGGGTTGCGGTTGGGGTTGAGCAGCACCGACTCGGTGGTGATCAGGGTGCCGTCGCCGTCCACATGGATGGCGCCGCCCTCGTTGGCCAGAGGCGTGCCGAAGCAATCCAGGCCCAGGCCATTGAGGATGCGCCGGGCCAGGCTCTCGTCCAGGTCATGGGCCGACTTGCCGCCCCAGGCATTGAAGCGCCAGCTGACCCCGGCCAGGCCCAGCTGCGGATGGCAGATGAAGCTCGGCCCGCTGTCGCGGCACCAGCTGTCATTGACCGCCAGTTCGACCAGTTCGACGCCCGGCTCGCACAGCGCCCGGGCGCGCTCGACTGCAGACGGATCGACCACCAGCCTGACCGGCTCGAAACGGGCGATGGCGTTGGCCACCCCGGCGAAATCCTCCTGCACCTGGGCCAGGGTCGCGCCCCAGGTGGTCTCCCACAGCCCGCGGTTGTGCGGCCAGACCATCCAGGTGGCGGCATGCGGCGCCCATTCGGCGGGCATCCACCAGCCGTCTCCTTGCATCTCGTTGTGTTGCATGACAATTGCCTTTCAGTTAAGTAGTTGTTATCACTGAAAACCGCAGCAGCGGCGTTGCATTGCATGCTAGGCCTGTAAATCAGGCACAACAAACGATGGATTTTGCCCAAACCTGATTAGCAAGGCTTATCGATTATGCTCAAGCACTGGCCACCCCTGAATGCCCTGCGCGGCTTCGAAGCCGCCGCCCGCCTGGGCAGCTTCCACCAGGCCGCCGAGGAACTGCACCTCACCCAGTCGGCGATCAGCCAGCAGATCCGCAGCCTGGAGAGCTACCTGGAACAGCCGCTGTTCTACCGCAGCGGCCGCCGCGTCAGCCTGACCGACGCCGGCCACGACCTGCTCAGCACCACCCAGTCGCTGCTGCAGCAACTGGCCGTGGGCATTCGCCGCCTGGAGCAATACAGCAAGCCCAACCAGCTGGTGCTCAACACCACCCCGGCCTTCGCTCGCCACTGGCTGCTGCCGCGCCTGGGTGAGTTTCATCGGCGCCATCCCGAGGTCGATCTGTGGCTGTTCACCACCGACGAGGCCCCGGACATGGCCAGCCAGACCGTCGACATCGCGGTGCGCGACGACATCGCCGCCCAGGCCGAATGCAGCTTCCGGGTGCTGTTGCAGGACCGCCTCTACCCGGCCTGCCACCCCGACCTGCTGGCGATGCCAGCCGCCGAGCGCGGCACCCTGCACGGCGAGCGGGAAATGGACTGGAACCACTGGGAGGTTGAGGCCGGGGTCGACGTCGGCCAGCAGGGCAACGGCCTCAACTTCTCCGATCCCGGCCTGCTGCTGGACGCCGCCTGCCAGGGCCTGGGCATCGCCCTGGTCAGCCAGCTACTGGCGCAACAGGCGTGCCGCGACGGCCTGCTGCGGCCACTGGCCGAACGCAGCGTACGCGGGCCGAACTGGGCCTGGCTGATTCATCGCGACAGCGAGCAGAGCCCGCTGACCCGGCATTTCTGCGAGTGGCTGGGCGAGGCTCTGGCACCGAGCGCCGAGGGATAAAAAAAACGCCACCCGAGGGTGGCGTTCTGGCTGCTTGCGCGAGCCGGCTCAGCTAGCCTTGGCCAGGCTCTTGAGCTCCTGGTCGCGCAGTTCGCGGCGCAGGATCTTGCCGACGTTGGTGGTCGGCAGCGCGTCGCGGAACTCCACCGCGCGCGGCACCTTGTAGCCGGTGACGTTGGCGCGCATGTGCTCCATGACCTGCTCCTTGGTCAGGGTCACGCCGGGCTTGGCGACCACGAACAGCTTGATCGCCTCGCCGGACTTCTCGTCCGGAATACCGATGGCCGCGCACTGCAGCACACCCGGCAAGGTTGCCAGCACGTCTTCCAGCTCGTTCGGGTAGACGTTGAAGCCGGACACCAGAATCATGTCCTTCTTGCGGTCGACGATGCGCATGTAGCCGTCGTCCTGGATCACCGCGATGTCGCCGGTCTTCAACCAGCCGTCGGCGTCGATGATCTCGTCGGTGGCCTCCTGGCGCTGCCAGTAGCCCTTCATCACCTGCGGACCCTTGACGCACAACTCGCCCACCGCGCCGAGCGGCAACTCGTTGCCCTCGTCGTCGATGACCTTGCACTGGGTCGAGGGCACCGGGATGCCGATGGTGCCGAGCTGGATATTGCTGATCGGATTGACCGACGCCACCGGGCTGGTTTCGGTCATGCCGAAGCCTTCGCAGATCGGACTGCCGGTGACCTGCTGCCAGCGCTCGGCGGTGGCCAGCTGCAGGGCCATGCCGCCGGACAGGGTGACCTTCAGCGAGGAGAAGTCGAGCTTCTGGAAGTCCTCGTTGTTGCACAGGGCGACGAACAGGGTGTTGAGGCCGACGAAGCCGCTGAACCTGTACTTGGCCAGGTCCTTGACCATCCCTGGCAGGTCGCGCGGGTTGGTGATCAGCACGTTGTGGTTGCCGATCAGCATCATGGCCATGCAATGAAAGGTGAAGGCGTAGATATGGTACAGCGGCAGCGGCGCGATGATTACCTCGCGCCCCTCGTCCATGTTGGAGGCCATCATGGCGCGGGCCTGCAGCATGTTGGCGACCAGGTTGCGGTGGGTCAGCATCGCACCCTTGGCCACCCCGGTGGTACCGCCGGTGTACTGCAGCACGGCGATTTCGCCGCTGCCCGGGTTGGCTTCCCTGACCGGCTGGCCACGGCCCTTGGCCAGGGCCTGGGTGAGCTTGACGGCGCGCGGCAGGTTGTAGGCCGGCACCATCTTCTTTACGTACTTGACCACGCTGTTGATCAGCAGGCGCTTGAGCGGCGCCAGCATGTCGCCGACCTCGGTG
The DNA here is from genome assembly GCF_041027545.1 of Pseudomonas zhanjiangensis. Lineage (NCBI taxonomy): Bacteria > Pseudomonadati > Pseudomonadota > Gammaproteobacteria > Pseudomonadales > Pseudomonadaceae > Pseudomonas > Pseudomonas zhanjiangensis. The sequence goes on from NZ_JBFTEG010000002.1 coordinate 157,589, forward strand.
ACGATCACGCTCTTGACGCCGGTCTTGGGTACCACCTGCTCGGCCAGGTGGGCCATGTTGGCCAGGCACACCAGGGCCTTGGCCCCGGAGTCGTTGAACTGGTGCTCCATCTCCCGCGCGGTATACAGCGGGTTGGTGTTGACCACCACCAGGCCGGCGCGCATGGCGCCGAACACCACCACCGGGTACTGCAGGACGTTGGGCAGCTGCACGGCGATACGGTCGCCGGGCTGCAGGTCGGTGTGCTGCTGCAGGTAGGCGGCAAAGGCGCCCGACAGCTCATACAGCTCGCCGTAGGTCAGGGTCTTACCGAGGTTGCTGAAGGCAGGCTTGTCGGCGAAGCGTTGGCAGGACTGTTTCAGCACCGCCTGGATATTCGGGTACTGGTCAGGATCGATTTCGGCAGCAATCCCAACGGGATACTTGTCCTTCCAAAAGTTTTCGTTCATGGAAGCCCACTCCTAAGCAACAGCTTGATCTTCACCGCGCGGCGGCGGTTGTTTGTTGTGTGTATGCCCGTTATCTGGCCGTCCGGGACGGCGAAAAGCGGCCCGAGAGTAGCAGCTTTGCCAGGGGCCGCCTAGCACCAAACACAGGCCAAACGGTCACCAACAGAACCATCTATCGAATTTCGGTCACATTGCGCCTGACTGTCGGACAGTCCGGCAATGACCGCGCACGCAAGCGGGGAAAGCGGCCGGCCCAGCGGCGCGCGGGCCGGCCAGGGAATGCCGGGGCGACAGGCTTGGCCGCTAGGCACGACGCCGATGACGCCGCGCCCAGCAGGAGGGATCAGGCGATATCGCGCAGCTCGCGACGGAGGATCTTGCCCACCGGGGTCATCGGCAGGGCATCCTTGAAGACGATGTGCTTGGGCACCTTGTAGCCGGTGAAATTCTCCTTGCAGTAGGCCTTGAGCTCCTCGACGCTCAGATCATCGGCGCGCGGCACCACGAACAGCTTGACCACCTCACCGGACTTCTCGTCCGGCACACCGATGGCCGCGCAACTGGCGACCTTCGGGTGGGCCATGACCACGTCCTCAATCTCGTTGGGGTACACGTTGAAGCCGGAAACGATGATCATGTCCTTCTTGCGGTCGACGATGCGTACGAATCCGTCCGGGTCGATCACCGCGATGTCGCCGGTCTTGAACCAGCCCTCGTCATCGAGTACCTCGGCGCTCGCTTCGGGACGCTGCCAGTAGCCTTTCATCACCTGCGGCCCCTTGATGCACAGCTCGCCGCGCTCGCCCAGCGGCTGCTCGTTGCCCTCGTCGTCGATGACCTTGAACGCCGTACCCGGCACCGGGATGCCCACGGTACCGAGGCGCGCCTGCTTGCCGTAGGGGTTGGTGCTGGCCACCGGCGAGGTCTCGGTGAGACCGTAGCCCTCGACCACCGGGCAGCCGGTGATGGCCTCCCAGCGCTCGGCGGTGGCCTTGACCAGGGCGGTGCCGCCGGAGTTGGTCACCTTGAGGTTGGAGAAATCCAGGTTCTTGAACTGCGGATGGTCCATCAGCGCGACGAACAGGGTATTGAGGCCCAGCAACGCGGAGAACTTCCACTTGCCCAGTTCCTTGACGAAGCCGTCGATGTCGCGCGGATTGCTGATCAGCACATTGTGGTTGCCGTTGACCATCATGCACATGCAGTTCGCGGTGAAGGCATAGATGTGATACAGCGGCAGCGGTGCGATCATCACCTCCTGGGCCGGCTTCATCAGCGGGGTGCCGTCCTCGCCGAGCTGCGACAGGCAGGCATCGACCTGCAGCATGTTGGCCACCAGGTTGCCGTGGGTGAGCATGGCGCCCTTGGCCACTCCGGTGGTGCCGCCGGTGTACTGCAACACGGCGATGTCGTCATGGCCGACCTTGACCGGCCTGAGCTCGTGGCCATGGCCCTGCGTGAGCGCCTGCTTGAACGGCACCGCTTGCGGCAAACGGTAATCGGGCACCAGCTTCTTCACGTGCTTGACGAGGGTGTTGACCAGCCAGCCTTTGGGGCCGGGCAACAGGTCGCCCATGCGCGCCTCGACCAGGTAGTCGATCTGAGTGTCCGGCAGCACGTCCTCGACCAGCTTGCCGAACATGTTCAGGTAGACCAGGGCGCGTACGCCGGCATCCTTAAACTGGTGGCGCATCTCACGGGCGGTGTACAGCGGGTTGGTGTTGACCACGATCAAACCGGCGCGCATCGCGCCAAAAACCGCGATCGGGTACTGCAGGACGTTGGGCATCTGCACCGCGATGCGTTCGCCGGGCTGCAGGTCGGTGTGTTTCTGCAGGTAGCCGGCGAAGGCGGCGGACAGGCGATCCAGCTCGGCGTAGGTCAGGGTCACGCCCAGATTGCTGAACGCCGGACGATCGGCGAATTTCTTGCACGAGCGCTCGAACACCTCGATCACCGACTTGTAGGCACCCAGATCGATATCGTTGGGTACGCCGGCCGGGCGTTTGTCGCTCCAGAAATCAGGCTGCATTGTTCTTATCCTCTTACCCTGGAAGTATCGGCCCTGCTGAACCGGCAACTGCGCATCGGGCCGCCGCATCTCATACAGGCTGCGCCGAACTTAGCAGCTGGGGCCCGGGGCGCAAACACTTGGAGGACCGTCATTGATCGCGTGAATCTTCGATCACGCCATTGGACTGGGACAAGGCCGTCGCCTGGTTCTACAATGCCGCACCCTTGCAGGCTTAAGGATTCGCCATGCAGCACCAAGCGTTCTGGCTGAACAGCAGCGATGCCACTCCCCTGTACGTGAACCGCTGGTTCGCCGAGCAGCCGCCGAAGGCGGTCGTGATGGTGGCCCACGGCATGGCCGAACACAGTGGCCGCTACGCACGCCTGGGCGAAGCGCTGGTCGCCGCCGGCTACGAGCTCTACGCCCACGACCAGCGCGGCCACGGCCAGACCGGCAGCCGCGGCACCCCGGGGCATTATGCCGACCAGGGCGGCTGGAACCGGGTGGTGGGCGACCTGGCCTGCCTCAATCATTACATTCGCCAGCAGCACCCGCATGTGCCGATCTTTCTGCTCGGTCACAGCATGGGCAGCTATATCGCCCAGGCCTATCTGATGCAGCACAGCAGCAGCCTGCAGGGCGCCATTCTCTCCGGCTCCAATTACCAGCCGACCTGGCTCTACCGGGCCGCCCAGCTCGTGGCCCGCCTGGAGCACTGGCGCCAGGGGCCGCGCGGACGCAGCGCCCTGCTCGATTTCCTCTCCTTCGGCTCGTTCAACAAGGCGTTCAAGCCCAACCGCACCGCCTTCGACTGGCTCAGCCGCGACCCGCAGGAAGTGGACAAGTACGTCAATGATCCGCTGTGCGGATTCCGCTGCAGCAACCAGCTGTGGCTCGACCTGCTCGGCGGCCTGCAGCAGATCACTCCATTGCACAATCTGGCGCAGATCGACAGCAGCCTGCCGTTGCTGGTGATCGGCGGCGAGCGCGATCCAGTAAGCCAGGGCAAGCGCCTGCGCGACCTGGCCGGTGCCCTGCGCGAGGCCGGCCTGCGCCAGGTGCAACTGAAAATTTACCCGGACGCTCGTCACGAGCTGCTCAACGAGAGCAATCGCGACGAAGTCACCGCCGACCTGATCGACTGGCTGGAGCAGGCCCTGCGCCAGCCCCGCCAGCGTCAACCCAAGTCCCAGGAGATGCACCCATGAGCCAAAGCCGCAACACGCCCTACGAAGCCCTCGAAGTCGGCCAGACCGCCAGCTACAGCAAGACCGTCGAAGAGCGTGACATTCAATTGTTCGCCGCCATGTCCGGCGACCGCAACCCGGTGCACCTGGATGCCGAGTATGCCGCCGGCACCATGTTCAAGGAGCGTATCGCCCACGGCATGTTCAGCGGTGCGCTGATCAGTGCCGCGGTGGCCTGCGAACTGCCAGGGCCCGGCACCATCTATCTGGGCCAGCAGATGCGTTTCACCGCGCCGGTGAAACTCGGCGACACCCTGACCGTGCGCCTGGAGATCCTCGAGAAGCTGCCGAAGTTTCGCGTGCGTGTCGCTACCCGGGTATTCAACCAGCGCGACGAACTGGTGGTGGACGGCGAGGCAGAAATCCTCGCCCCGCGCAAAGCCCAGACCGTCGAACTGACCGAACTGCCGCCGATCAGCATCGGCTAAACCGCCGCCCCGACCGACGCAATCTGGCCGAGAGACCGCTGCCGCGGCCTCTCGCCCTTGGCGACGCTCACACTCCACTGGAGCACTCCATGTCCCTGTCCATGTACCAAGCGTCCATCCCGGTGTTCACCCGCCAGCTGAACAACCTGTCGACCCTGCTCGGCCTTGCCGCTGCCGACGCAGAAGCCAGGAAGATCGACCCGAGCGTGCTGCTCAATGCGCGCCTGGCGCCCGACATGTTTCCCCTGGTGCGCCAGGTGCAGATCGCCTGCGACAGCGCCAAGGCCGGCATCGCCCTGCTGGCGGGCATCGAGGCGCCGCAGCAGACCGACGACGAAACCAGCTTCGCCGATCTGCAGGCACGCATCGCCGCCACCCTGGCCTTCCTGCAGGGCATCGTCCCCGGACAGATCGACGGCAGCGAAGCGCGCGACCTGATCCTCAAACGGTGCGACAAGGAGACCCACTTCCTGGGCCAGGCCTTCCTCCTCGACCACGTCATGCCCAACTTCTATTTCCACTACACCACCGCCTACGCCATCTTGCGCCACAATGGCGCCGCCATCGGCAAGCGCGACTTCCTCGGCACACGCTGAATCCTGCAGGGCGGCGGCCGGCGTGACCGGCCATCCGCCCTCGCCCGCGTCAGCGCATTAGCGGCTTGCAGATTAATTATATTTATATTTAAATTTAATTAATGAAGACGCCAAGCCAACCACCAAAGTCCCGCGCTCCCGGCCGCCCGGCCGGCGACAAGCCCGCCCAACGCGAGTGCCTGCTCGACAGCGCCGTCGAAGCCTTCGCCCATAGCGGCATCAAGGCCTCCAGCCTGCGCGGCATCGCCGAGCAGGCCGGGGTCACCCCCGCGCTGGTCAACTACTACTTCGGCAACAAGCCCAAGCTGCTCGCCGCGGTGGTCGAGGAACGCCTGATGCCCCTGCTGACGGGCCTCGGCCAGGAACTGCGCCAGGTCGACGACGAGCCCGTCGCCCTGGTGACCGGGTTCATCCAGGGCATGCGTCGCACCGTTCAAAGCCACCCCTGGTTGCCGCCGCTATGGGTACGCGAAGTGCTGTGCGAAGGCGGCGGCTTGCGTGAACTGCTGATGGGCCGGGTGGCTCCACTGGTCGCGCACATGCTGGCCGAGCGCTTTGCCAGCGCCCAGCGGCGCGGCGCCCTGAACCCCGACCTCGATCCGCGTCTGCTGGTGGTCTCGCTGATCGGCCTGACCCTGTTTCCCTATGCCGCCGCCCCTATCTGGCGCGGCCTGTTCACAGCCCCCGAACTGGACGACGAGGCACTCGCCCGCCATACCCTCGCCCTGCTCGAACGCGGCCTGGAGCCTTGAGATGAACAAACGCCTGCTGCCCAGCCTGACCCTGCTCATCCTGCTGACCGGTTGCGACCACAGCGACGATGAGGCGCTGCTCGGCACCCTGGAATGGGACCGCATCGGCCTGCCCGCCGAAGCCTCGGAAACCATCCTGAACTGGCGGGTGGCCGAAGGTGACCAGGTCGAGGCCGGACAGCTGCTGCTCGAGCTCGACCCGCGCCGCCTGGAGGCGCGCATCGGCCAGGCCCAGGGCGAGGTGGCCGAGGCCGAGGCCCGCCTGAGCGAACTGAGCAACGGCGCACGGCTGGAAACCATCGAGGCGGCCCAGGCCAGCCTGGCCCGCCACCGTGCCGAACAGACCGAAGCCGAGCGCAACTTCCAGCGCATCGACACCCTCTACCGGCATCGCCAGGTGGCCCTCGCCGAACTCGACCGCGCCCGCGCGCGCCGCGACCAGGCCAGGGCGGCCACGCGCAATGCCGGCGCCCAGCTGCGCGAACTGACCCATGGCACCCGAGCGGAGCAACTGCAACAGGCCGCCGCCCGCCTGCAGGCGGCACGCGCCAGCCTCGCCCGCGTGCAGCTCGATCGCGAGCACCTGGACCTGCGCGCACCGCGCCCTGGACGGATCGACGCCCTGCCCTTCAAGCCCGGTGACCAGCCGCCCATCGGTGCCGAGCTGGCCAGCCTGCTGGTTGGCGAGGCGCCCTACGCACGGCTCTACATTCCCGCCAGCCAGCGCGCCCGCTTCCGACTGGGCGACGCCATGCGCGTCTACGTCCAGGGCATCGAACAGCCCTTCGCCGCCTCCCTCAGCAGCATCCGCAGTGAGGCCAGCTTCACCCCCTATTTCGCCCTCAGCGGCGACGATGCCAGCCGCCTGGTGTACCGCGCCGAGCTGCGCCTGCAGGGCGATGCCGCCCGCCAGCTGCCGGCCGGCCTGCCCCTGCGCGCCGAGCGTGACGCCGATGGCCAGCACTGAGGCGGTGATTCAGGCCAGCGGCCTGACCAAGCGCTTCGGCCAACTCACCGCGGTCGACGACCTCGACCTGCGCGTGCGCCGCGCCGAGGTGTTCGGCTTTCTCGGCCCCAACGGTTCTGGCAAGTCGACCACCATCCGCATGCTATGCGGCCTGCTGTTGCCCAGCGCCGGCGAGATCGAGGTGCTCGGCTGCCAGATCCCCCGTGACGCCGAGGCCCTCAAGCGGCGTATCGGCTACATGACCCAGAAGTTCTCGCTCTACGAAGACCTCAGCGTGCTGGAGAACCTGCAGTTTCTCGCCACCGTGCAGGGCCTGGACAAGGGCGCGGCGCGCCAGCGTATCGCCGAGCTGCTCGAACGCTACTGGCTGAGCGAGCAGCGCCAGCAGATGGCCGGCACCCTCAGTGGCGGGCAGAAGCAGCGTCTGGCCCTGGCCGGCGCCGTGCTGCACAAACCCGACCTGCTGCTGCTCGACGAGCCCACCAGCGCGGTCGATCCACAGTCGCGCCGGGAGTTCTGGGAGTCGCTGTTCGAGCTGGCCGACGCCGGCACCACCCTGCTGGTCTCCACCCACTATATGGATGAGGCCGAACGCTGCACCCGCCTGGGCATCCTCGACGCCGGCCGCCTGGTCGCCGACGGCAGCCCGCGCGAGCTGCTCGACGCCCTGCCCGGCCAGCCACTGCTAATCGAGTGCGCCCAGCCACGCCAGGCCCAGCGCGCGCTGCACGGTTGCGAGCAGGTGCTGGCGATGGCCCAGATCGGTGCGGCGTTGCGGGTCATGGTGAACGACGAGACCGCCCGCCAGCCCATCGAGCAACGCCTGCACGCCGCGCAGATCGAGGCGCGCATCAGCCGCACCGAGGCCAACCTGGAGGACGTCTTCGTTGCCGTCACCCGCCAACCCGTACAGGCCCCGGCATGAACCTGCGCCGCCTCAGCGCCATCGTCGCCAAGGAGCTGCGCCAACTGCGCCGCGATCGCCTGACCTTCGCCATGATCGTCGGCATCCCGTTGCTGCAACTGGTGCTGTTCGGCTACGCGATCAACATGGACGTGCGCGGCATCGACGCCGCCGTACTGGACCAGGCCAATACCGCTCGCTCGCGCGAGGTGGTGGCGGAGATCGGCTCGAGCCAGGTGCTCAACCTGCGCTACCGACTGAGCACGCCGCAGCAGATGGACGCCCTGCTGCGCCAGGGCAAGATCGGCGCCGCCCTGGTGATCCCGAGCGATTTCGAGGCGCGCCTGGAACGGGGGGCAGGCCCGTCGCAGGGCCGCCTGCCGCAGGGTCGCCTGGCGCAGGATCGCCTGCCGTTACAGCTGGTGGTGGATGGTTCGGACCAGAGCGTGCAAGCCTCAGCGCGCCAGCTGGCGAACTATCCATTACCCGGCTGGGCGCACCAGCAAGGGGTCGAGCTGGTCAATTTCTACAACCCCGAGCGCCTGGCGGCGGTGAACACCGTGCCCGGGCTGATCGGGGTGATCCTGACCATGACCATGGTGCTGTTCACCGCCATCGCCCTGGTCCGCGAGCGCGAGCGCGGCAATATGGAGATGCTGATCACCACGCCGCTGTCACCCTGGGAACTGACCCTGGGCAAGGTGCTGCCCTTCGTCGGCATCGGCCTGCTGCAGGTCACGGTGATCCTGATCACCGGCAGCCTGCTGTTCGAGGTGCCGATCCGCGGTTCGCTGCTGGAGCTCTACGGCGCCTCCCTGCTGTTCATCGTGGCCAGCCTGGCCCTCGGGGTATTCATCTCGACCCTGGCGCAGACCCAGTTCCAGGCCATGCAGATCGCCTTTTTCACCTTCCTGCCGCAGATTCTGCTGTCGGGCTTCATGTTCCCCTTCGCCGGCATGCCCCAGGCGGCGCAGTGGATCGCCGAACTGCTGCCGCTGACTCACTTCCTGCGCCTGGCGCGCGGGATCATGCTGCGCAGCGCCGGCGTGCTGGAGCTGTGGCCGGAGATGCTAGCGCTGCTGGTGTTCACCGCGCTGATGCTGGGCGTGGCGGTCACCCGGGTGACCAAGCGTCTGGATTGAGTCAGGCAGCGCCCCCCTGGGCCAGGGCCAAATCGCAGCCATAAAAAAGGGCGACCGAAGTCGCCCGAGTTGCCTTGCGTGCCTGTGAACCTGGAAGACCTAGCGCGCCTTGCGCTTGTGCGAGTCCTTCCAGATGAAATAACCAACGCCAGCGAAGAAGGCCACCATCAAACCTACGGTGCCGATACCGGCGAGAACTACGACATCGATAAACATGGTTGCCTCCAGCGCTAACCCTGTTGGGGATGGCTGCAAGGTACCAGTCGCGGCGCGGCACAAATTGACCCAAGTCAAGGCTGGGAACGCCCTGCCGGAGGGAGTGACCGGAAGCTGACCCAGGTCAATAAATCAGCCTCCCGGAGCGTTCGATCAGCGCTTCTTGGCCTTGCCCTTGGTCTTCTTCTTGCCCTTGGGCAGCGGTAGCACCTGCTCGAACTGCTGGCGCATTTCCTCGAGCTTCCTGTCGTGCAGGTCGTGAATGCGCTTGCCGCGCTCGGCGCTGAAATCGATCACTTTGTCGTCTTTGCTCATGCTGGCGCCCGGATCAAACGAAAGGTCAGGTTCAGGCGTGGCGCGCAGTGGTTGCGCGTCTTCGCCACTTGATGTTGCCAATAATGCTGCGTCGGCCCGCGCATGACCAGCAGCGAGCCGTGTTCGAGCCACAGCGAGTGGCCGATTCGGTTCTGTCCCTTTCGACGCAGATCGAAGCGCCGGGTTGCACCGAGGTTGAGCGAGGCGATCAATGGATCGGGCCCCAGCTCGCGCTCGTCATCGCTGTGCCAGCCCATCGAATCCTGGCCATCGCGGTAATAGTTGAGCAGCACGCCATTGAGCGGCTGGCCGACGGCCTCGATCACCCGCGCACGAATCTGCGCCAGCAGGGGCGTCCAGGGCAGCGGTCGATGAGTCAACCCGGAGTAGCGGTAGCTGGCCTCGGCATCGCCGTACCAGGCCACCAGCCGCGGCAGCGGATGCTCGCGGCCGTAAAGGCGCACCCGCGGCTGCTGCCAGGGCGTCTGCTCGACCAACTGGTGCAACCACAGGTCGGCGGTGGCAGGGGCCAGCCAGGTCGAGCGCAACTCCAGGTCGGCGCCTGGCAGCTGCAGTAAGGTCTCGGGAAACAGGGTCACGGCAATCACATCGGTGCGGGGCTGGCGGCAGTGAGGATCAGTGTGCGCGACCTAGACCTCCACATCCACCCACAGGCCCTGGCGCGGCAAGGCTTCGCCTGTCTCGTCGGCGACCTCGTCCGCTACGCCTGCCGCCAGTTGCTCGGCGGAGTAGCCGCGCCGCTGGCGTCGGCGCTGCTCCTCGCGCAGCAGTTCCTCGGCCTCCTGGGGATGGCGCTTGTCCAGACTCACGCCACTTTCCTTGGCCGTTTCCGCAACCGGCGTCACCGGCGGGATATCGGGCCTGGGCTTGACCACATCCTGCTGGGCGGTTACCGGCGCCATGCTGTGAGGAATCGGTGGAAGCATGATGGGCAATCCTCCTTTGGTCAGCCTATCGGCTGCACGGCCCCCTACTTGAACACTGCCTCGCTACACTTTCCCTTCAGATTACACCCTTATCGCGCTGCCAAGAGCCAATGCACCTTTGGCCTGGGCGCAGCGCTGCGTTACCATAGCCGGCTTTTTCACGCGGGAGACAGGCATGGCGCAATACGAACCGGGGCAACGCTGGATCAGTGACAGCGAAGCGGAGCTGGGCTTGGGCACCATCCTCGTGCAGGACGGGCGCATGCTCACCGTACTCTTCCCGGCCACCGGCGAAACCCGCCAGTATGCTGCGCGCAATGCCCCGCTGACCCGGGTGCGCTTTTCCCCCGGCGACGAGATCACCCACTTCGATGGCTGGAAGCTGACGGTGCAGGAAGTCGAGGACCTCGACGGCCTGCTGGTCTACCACGGCCTCAACGGCTCGCACGAGAGCATCAGCCTGCCGGAAACCCAGCTGTCGAACTTCATCCAGTTCCGCCTGGCCAGCGACCGCCTGTTCGCCGGCCAGATCGACCCGCTGCCCTGGTTCGCCCTGCGTTACCGCACCCTGGAGTTCACCAGCAAGCAGCTGCAATCGCCGCTCTGGGGCCTGGGCGGTGTGCGCGCCCAGCCGATTCCGCACCAGCTGCACATCGCCCGCGAAGTGGCCGACCGCATCGCCCCACGGGTGCTGCTGGCCGACGAGGTGGGCCTGGGCAAGACCATCGAGGCCGGCCTGGTGATCCACCGCCAGCTGCTCTGCGGCCGCGCCAACCGCGTGCTGATCCTGGTCCCGGAAAACCTCCAGCACCAGTGGCTGGTGGAAATGCGCCGGCGCTTCAACCTCGATGTCGCCCTGTTCGACGCCGAACGCTTCATCGAGAGCGATGCCAACAACCCCTTCGAGGACGCCCAGCTGGCGCTGGTCGCCCTGGAGTGGCTGCGCGAAGACGACCGCGCCCAGGATGCGCTGCTCGCCGCCGGTTGGGATCTGCTGGTGGTTGACGAGGCCCATCACCTGGTCTGGCACCCGGAACACGCCAGCCCGGAATACCTGCTGGTCGAGCAGCTGGCCGGCATCATCCCCGGCGTGCTGCTGCTCACCGCCACCCCTGAACAACTCGGCCAGGACAGCCACTTCGCACGCCTGCGCCTGCTCGACCCGAATCGCTTCCATGACCTCGAGGCCTTCCGCGCCGAGAGCGCCCACTACCGTCCGGTTGCCGAGGCGGTGCAGGAACTGCTCGACAAGGGCCAGCTGTCGACCACCGCCCATCGCACCATCCACGACTTCCTCGGCCTCGAGGGCGAAGGCCTGCTGGCCGCGGTCAACGACGGCGACCAGGACGCCGCGGCGCGCCTGGTGCGCGAGCTGCTCGATCGCCACGGCACCGGCCGCCTGCTGTTTCGCAACACCCGCGCCGCCGTTCAGGGCTTCCCCGAGCGCGAACTGCACCCCTACCCGCTGCCGAGCCCGGACGAGTACATGGAGCTGCCGATCGGCGAGCACCCGGACCTCTACCCCGAGGTCAGCTACCAGGCCCAGAGCGAAGTCGACGATGAGCAGCGCTGGTGGCGCTTCGACCCACGGGTCGAGTGGCTGATCGACACCCTGAAGATGCTCAAGAAGTTCAAGGTGCTGGTGATCTGCGCCCACGCCGAGACCGCCCTGGACCTGGAAGATGCCTTGCGCGTGCGCAAGGGCATCCCCGCCACGGTGTTCCACGAGGGCATGAGCATCCTCGAACGCGACCGCGCCGCGGCCTACTTCGCCGACGAGGAGTTCGGTGCCCAGGTACTGGTCTGCTCGGAGATCGGCAGCGAGGGCCGCAACTTCCAGTTCGCCCACCACCTGGTGCTGTTCGACCTGCCGGCCCACCCGGACCTGCTCGAGCAACGCATTGGTCGCCTCGACCGGATCGGCCAGAAACACCGCATCCAGCTGCACGTGCCTTACCTGGAGAACAGCCCGCAGGAGCGCCTGTTCCAGTGGTACCACCAGGCCTTGAACGCCTTCCTCGCCACCTGCCCGACCGGCAATGCCCTGCAGCATCAGTTCGGCGCACGCCTGCTGCCCCTGCTGGAAGGCGGCGACGACGGCGAATGGCAGCGCCTGGTGGACGAGGCCAAAGCCGAACGCGAACGCCTGGAAAGCGAGCTGCACAGTGGCCGCGACCGCCTGCTGGAACTCAACTCCGGCGGTGCCGGCGAAGGCGAGGCGCTGGCCGAGGCGATTCTCGAGCAGGACGACCAGTTCGCCCTGCCGATCTACATGGAGCAGCTGTTCGATGCCTTCGGCATCGACAGCGAGGATCACTCCGACAACGCCCTGATCCTGCGCCCCAGCGAGAAGATGCTCGACGCCAGCTTCCCCCTCGGCGACGACGAAGGCGTGACCATCACCTACGACCGCAACCTGGCCCTGGCCCGCGAAGACATGCAGTTCCTCACCTGGGAACACCCCATGGTGCAGGGCGGCATGGACCTGGTGCGCTCAGGCTCGATGGGCAATACCGGGGTGGCGCTGATCAAGAACAAGGCGCTCAAGCCCGGCACCGTCCTGCTCGAACTGCTGTATGTCAGCGAAGTGGTGGCCCCACGCAACCTGCAGCTGGGGCGCTACCTGCCACCGGCGGCGCTGCGCTGCCTGCTCGATGCCAATGGCAATGACCTGGCCAGCAAGGTCGCCTTCGAGACCCTCAACGACCAGCTGGAAAGCGTGCCGCGGGCCAGTGCCAACAAGTTCGTCCAGGCCCAGCGCGACAGCCTCAGCCCGCTGATTGGCGTCGGCGAGGACAAGATCGCGCCGCGCCACGCTGAGCGAGTCGCCGAAGCGAAACGCCGCCTGGCGGCCGAAACCGAGGAAGAACTGGCCCGGCTGACCGCCCTGCAGGCGGTCAACCCGAACGTACGCGACAGCGAACTCAAGGCCCTGCGCCAGCAACGCGAGCAGGGCCTGGCCATGCTCGACAAGGCGGCGCTGCGCCTGGAGTCGATCCGCGTGCTGGTAGCCGGCTGACCCCGCTCCAGCAGCGACCAGGCCCGCGCTGGCGGGCCTGGTCGCGCTGCACCGGCGCTACTCCCTCGCGCCCCGCCAGCACCCCGTGAGGCCACCTTCGCCCCAGGCATCATGCCGGCGGTCCCGCGCCCTTCTGCCACCCGCCCAGCCACCTGCACCTTGACCTGAATAAGCCATCCGGCCACGCTAAGCCTTCAGGGACGTTCAGGCCGGCAATGCCTTTAGATCAGCCAGCAATAGGGCCAATCGCCAAAGAGCAGTGCAAAACCGCCAAGCAGCGACGTTTATGTGAACTGGATCACTATACTGAGCAGGTCGCGCTTCAGCCTGACAGCGACAAGACAAGCGGAGGCAGGCGACGGCGCTTCAGCCTGACAGTGGGGGGCCAACAGAGCCACTCGGCGAACGGCACCGACGCGGGGAAGGTTTATCTGGAGCACGCCATGAGGCCCCAGGCGGGTCAGTGGGGCTGATCGACATACGGATGGCGCCAGGGCTGGCTAGCCGGAATTGAGGGAGTAATTGCGCTATGGATGGCTTGGCGTTGCAGATTATCGTTGGCCCGACAAACGACGGCGCACCTATCTTTGGCGCCGTGCATGCTCCCCTGCTGCTCCTGCTGACCCTCGTGCTGGCCTGCGTTGCCAGCTACCTGAGCCTCCAGCTGCTCGAATCGGCCAGTCACAGCGCGCGCGGCGATAGCCGCCGCATTCGCCGCGCACTGAGCGCCAGCTGCCTGGCCATGGCAATCGGCGCCCCGCAGCTGCTCGCCTGGCTGGCCCAGGCGCCTGCACCGGGCCTGGCCGCCAGCCTGCTGATCGGCCTGCTGGTGCCATCGACCGCCGCCGCCCTGGCCCTGCACAGCCTGAACAGCCGCCACCTGCATGCCGGCCAGTACCTGCTCGGCGCAAGCTGTATCGGCCTTGGCATCGCCGCGATGCACTTCAGCGGCATGGCGCCTGCTGGCGTCCAGGCTCCTGCGCACTACCAACCCTTGCCCTTCGCCCTCGCCACGCTGCTGGCAATCGCCGGTAGCCTTGGCGCCCTGCTCCTCGGCCGCGCAGTCACGCCGGCGGCCCGCTGGGCGCTGGCCGCGCGCAGATGCCTGGCCAGTGTGCTGCTGGGGCTGGTCGTGGTTGCCGGGCCCTTGCTCGCCAGTTGGCCGCTGACTGCCGAGACGCCTACCCAGGCCCTGGGGCATGGGCATGGCGTCGGCGAGCCTGGACAGCTGGAAGCGCTGATCCTCGGCGGCATCGCCCTGCTCAGCATCTTCGCCAGCCTGGGCGCCGCCTGGGCCGACAAGCGCCTGGCCCGCGACAAGCGCTGGCCCCAGCGAATCAACAGCCTGCTCGAGCAACTCAGCCAGGCACAGGCCTCGCTGCAGCGGGTCGCCAGCTTCGACCCGCTGACCGGCCTGCTCAACCGTCAGGGCCTGAATCAGGCGCTCGGCGAAAGACTGCAGGAGCATGCCCAGGAGCAGCCACTGGCGGTCATGTTTATCGACATCGACCACTTCAAGCGGATCAACGAAAGCCTCGGCCACAAGGCCGGTGATGAACTGCTCAAGGTGGTGGTCGAGCGCGTGCGCAGCGCCTTGCGCGATCAGGATGTGCTGGCGCGCTTCGGCAGCGACGAATTCTGCCTGCTGGCCGCTCTTCAGCACCGGGACGAAGCGAGGCCGCTAGCCCTGCGCGTGATGCAGTGCATGCAGGAGCCGTTCGCCCTGGCCGGCCGCAGCATGGTGATGACCCTCAGCATCGGCATCAGCCTGTACCCCGACGATGGCCGCAGTGGCGAAGAACTCCTCAAGCATGCCGACCTGGCGCTCTACCAGGCCAAGAGCAGTGGCCGCAACAGCCTGCAGTTCTTCAGCACCCAGCTGAGAACCAAGGCCAGCCTGGAACTGCAACTCGAGGAAGAGCTGCGCCACGCGATCCACCGGGATCGCGGCCTGGAGCTCTACTACCAACCGATTCTCGACCTGCACAGTGGCGAGCTGAACAAGCTCGAAGCCCTGGTCCGCTGGCAGCACCCACAACACGGACTGCTGGCCCCGGACCGCTTCATTGGAATCGCCGAGGCCAACGGCTTTGTCGCCGAGCTGGACGCCTGGGTGCTGCGACGCGCCTGTCGGGACCTGAGCCGGCTGAATGACAGCGGCTACCGGCAGTTGAGGGTGGCGGTCAATTGCTCGGCGCTCAACCTGGGGCGCGAGGAGCTGGTGCAGGAGGTGGACGATGCCCTGCGCAGTTTTTCCGTCCAGCCCCAGCGCCTGGAACTGGAAGTCACCGAGAATGCCCTGATGGGCAATATCAACCAGGCCGCGAACCTGCTGCAACAGATCCGTGCGCTGGGGGTCAGCTTGTCCATTGACGACTTCGGCACCGGCTACTCCTCGCTCGCCTACCTCAAGCGCCTGCCGCTCGACACCCTGAAAATCGACCGTTCATTTCTCATGGATATCCCCGACGCCCAGACCGATATGCAGATCATCCAGGCGATCATTGCCATGTCCCATTCGCTGCGCCTCAAGGTGGTCGCCGAAGGCGTGGAGACGCCACAGCAACTGGCCTTCCTGCGCGAGCACGACTGCGACTTCATCCAGGGCTTTCTGCTCAGCCCGCCATTGCCGCTGGCGCAACTGCAGTGTTTTCTGGACAACTACCGCCCCGCTGTCGAGGCGACGCATATCCTGCTTGAGCAAGGTTGAAAAGCTCACCGCTGCTCCTAGAGTAAAGGGGGTCGATGGGCTTACCCGTCTTGGTTGTCGCACCCTGCGAAAGGTCGTTGCGCCCATGCCTGCCAAGTGTTCCATGCTCGTTCGGACCAGAGGCCAGCGGTGGTTTGCCGCGGTCTTGCTGGTCATCCAGGCATTCGCGCCGGCGACTGCCTGGGCGGCTGACAACGTGCGCCTGCAACTGCGCTGGCTGCATCAGTTCCAGTTCGCCGGTTACTACATGGCCCTGGAAAAAGGTTTCTATCGTGACGCCGGGCTGCAGGTGGAGATTCTCCCGGGCGGCCCGGGTTCAGCCAAACCCATGGCCGCCCTGCTCGCCGACGAAGCCGACTTCGCCATCGCCAACAGCGGCGTGATCATCGCCCGCATGGCCGGCGACCCGGTGGTCGCACTGGCCGCGATCATGCAGCGCTCACCGATCGTCTGGATCGTCCGTGCCGACTCGGGCATCTACAGCCCGCACGACCTGGACGGCAAGCGGGTGATGCTGATGCCCGAACCGGAGAGCTCCGAACTGCGCATCACCCTGGCCCATGAAGGCATCGACCCGAAGCAGCTGCAGATCCAGCACACCAGCTTCAATCCGCAAGACCTGATCGACGGCAAGACCGACGCCTACGACGGATATATCTCCAACGAGCCCTTCTGGCTGCGCCAGCAGGGTGTGGGCTACCGCCTGATCGACCCGCACGAATACGGGGTCAACTTCTACAACGACGTGCTGATCACCCGTGAAGGCCTGCTGCAGGAGCGCCCCGAGCAGGTCGAGGCCTTTACCCAGGCAAGCCTCGCAGGCTGGCGCTATGCCCTGGAGCATATCGAGGAAAGCGTGCAACTGATCCACCGCCGCTTTGCCCCGGACAAGAGCCTGGAACACCTGCGCTTCGAGGCCAGAGAATTAAAGAAGCTGATCATGCCCGAGCTGGTCCAGCTCGGGCACATGAACCCGGGACGCTGGCAAACCATCGCCGAGGACTATGTCGAATTGGGCCTGGCCCAGGGGCCGGTCAACCTCGAGGGCTTTATCTACCGGGGCCCGCCGAAAGCCGACAACGGCTTGCTCTACCGCGCACTGGCCGGCGCCCTGGCGGCCCTGCTGCTGGTCGGCGGCGTGGCCTTGCGCTTCGTTCACCTGACTCACCGCTTGCGCTCTGAGATCGAGCTTCGCCGTCAAGCCGAAGAGGAACTGCGCCGCAGCAACAGTCAGCTCGAGCGCCTGGCCAATACCGACCGCCTGACCGGACAATGCTCACGCCTCAAGCTCGAGGATCTGGCCCATGCGGAGATCAAGCGCGCCGAGCGCCATGACCTGCCGCTGAGCCTGGCGTTTCTCGACATCGATCACTTCAAGTCGATCAATGACCAGTATGGTCACGACGTCGGCGACCTGGTGCTCAGCGGCCTGGCGCAGAAGATCAAGGCGCAGCTGCGCGAGACCGACAGCCTGTGTCGCTGGGGCGGCGAGGAATTCATCATTCTCATGCCGCACACCGACCTCGACCACGCCCGGGTGATGGCGGAAAAATTCCGCGCCCTGCTCGCCGCCGAGCCGCTGGTGGATCAGATTCGGGTCACCGCCAGCTTCGGCGTGGCGCAGTGGCAACCCGGCCAGGGCCTGGGCGAACTGGTGCACTGCGCCGACCTGATGCTCTATCGCGCCAAGAAGCTGGGGCGCAATCGAGTCGAATTCTTCAGCCACAGCCATATCCAACCCTTGGTGTAGGCGCCGCCCGGCCGGCTCAGGCCAGGCTATGCCACGCCGCCAGCCAGGCCAGGCTTGCCCGCGTGCCTTCGGCGCCAGGCCGATACTCGGCGCCCAGCCAGCCCGCGTAGCCGCCGCGCTCGAGCGCCGCCAATGCCGCCACGAAGTCCAGGCGACCGCTGCCCGGCTCGCCGCGCCCGGGACAGTCGGCGAACTGCACGTGGCCGATGCGCCCGGCCAGCAGTTCGATCCCCGCCACCGGGTCGATACCCTGGCGGGCCATGTGATAGAGATCGTATTGTGCCGCCAGGTTGGGATGATTCACCGCGCGCAACAGCGCATCGAGATCCTCGGGGGTATTGATCAGAAACCCCGGCATGTCCAGCGGATTGATCGCCTCCACCAGCACGCGAATGCCCAGCACGGCGAAGGCGTCGGCGGTACGGCGCAGGTTATCGACCAGGGTCGCCAGCGCCTGCTCGCGGCTCAGCCCCTCGGCCAAACGGCCGGGCAGCACATTGACGCACGCCGGACGCACCATGGCCGCGTAGGTCAGCGCCTCCTGCAGGGCGGCGTCGAACTCCGCCTGCCGGGCCGGCACCGCGGCCAGCCCGGGGCCGCCGGCCATCAGGTCACCGGCAGGCAGGTTGATCAGCACCAGCGGCATGCCAGCAGCGTGCAGGGCCTCCTGCAATCGAATGGCCGGTACCTCGTAGGGGAACTGAATCTCCACGCCGTCGAAACCCGCCGCGCGCGCGGCGACGACACGCTCGATCAGCGCCAGCTCGGTGAACAGCAGCGACAGGTTGGCGGCGATCTTCATGCCTCGCCCTCGCGGTACAGCTCGACCAGGGTCGCCGGATCGCGCTCCAGGTTGCCCCGGCCGCCATGCAGGCGCATCAGCTGCGCGGCCAGGCCGCTGAGCGGCGTCGCCGAACCGATCTCGCGGGACAGCTTGACCGCGGTCTCCAGATCCTTGAGCAGGGTGCGTACATGCCACTTGGCCGGTTCGAATGTGCTGGCGGCCATCTGCGGGGCCAGAATCTGCAGCGGCCTGGAGTCGGCAAAGCCCCCGGCCAAAGCCGGCGCGATCAGGCTGGCATCGACCCCCGCGCGCTCGGCCAGGGCCACCACCTCGGCAATCACCAGGGCGTTGCAGGCCACGATCATCTGGTTGCACGCCTTGGTCACCTGACCGGCACCGACGTCGCCCATGCGGGTCAGGCGTTGGCCCAGATGGGCCAGGATCGGCCGCACCCGCTCGACGTCCAACTCGCTCCCGCCGGCCATGATCGCCAGGCTGCCCGCCTCGGCCCCCGCAGTACCGCCGGAGACCGGCGCATCGACCCAGCGCATGCCCGTGCGCGCCTCCAATTCAGCGGCCATTTCGCGAGTCGCCGCCGGATCCAGGCTGGAGAAGTCCACCAGCAGCTGCCCTGGCCTGGCGCCCTCGACGATGCCGCCGGGGCCGAAGACCACCTCGCGCACCACCGCGGTATTGGCCAGACACAGCATCACCACCTCACTGTCGGCGCAGAGTTCGGCCGGACGCTCGACCCGCCGCGCGCCCTGTTCCAGCAGTGGCAGGCACTTGTCCGCCGAGCGGTTCCACAGTGTCAGCGGGTAGCCGGTGGCGAGCAACCGGCGGGACATCGGCAATCCCATCAGGCCGATGCCGGCGAAGGCGAGTGAAGGTAGCGAGGCCGTCATACAGAGACTCCATACGATTCGAGAAAGCACCCATGTTAACCACGAAGTCAGTCGATGAGAGCTGCGCTCAAGCGCACATGTCCCTATAATCCGCCCGCTTTCCCCGCTATTGAACCGGAGAACCCCCATGATCAAGCGTACCCTCGCGCTCGCCGCCGGCGTGGCCCTTAGTTTTTCTGCCCTGTTCGCTCACGCGGCCGACACCCTCAAGGTTTCGGCCATTCCCGACGAAGCCCCCACCGAACTGCTGCGCAAGTTCAAGCCGCTGGGTGCCTACCTCGAACAGCAACTGGGCATGCCGGTCGAGTTCGTGCCGGTTGCCGACTATGCCGCGGTGGTCGAGGCGATCGCCGCCGACCGCGTCGACCTGGCCTGGCTGGGCGGCTTCACCTTCGTCCAGACCCGCCTGAAGACCGGCAATGCCCTGCCCCTGGTGCAGCGCGCCGAGGATGAGAAGTTCACCAGCAAGCTGATCAGCGCCGACCCGGACGTGAACTCGCTGCAGGACCTCAAAGGCAAGACCTTCGCCTTCGGCTCGGTCTCCTCCACCTCCGGCAGCCTGATGCCGCGTTATTTCATGCTGCAGGACGGCATCAAGCCGGAAGAGTTCTTCAGCCGCATCGCTTACTCCGGCGCCCACGACGCCACCGCGGCCTGGGTCCAGGCCGGCAAGGCCGACGGCGGCGTGCTCAACGCCTCGGTCTGGGACAAGCTGGTCGCGGCCGGCAAGGTCGACACCGCCAAGGTCAAGGTGATCGCCACCACCCCGCCCTACTACGACTACAACTGGACCGTGCGCGGCACCCTCGATCCGGCCCTGCGCGACAAGATCCAGGCCGCGTTCCTCGCCCTCGACCCGGCCAATCCGGAGCACAAGGCGATCCTCGACCTGCAGGCGGCCAGCCGCTTCATCGCCACCAAGGCGGAAAACTACCAAGGCATTGAGGAAGCAGCCCGCGCGGCCGGCCTGTTGAAGTGAGCATCAGCCTGCATGGCGTGGGCCTGTCCCACGCCAATGGCCAGGTTGCGCTTCGCGATATCGAGCTGCGGGTCCGCCCCGGCGAACGGCTCGCCATCATCGGGCCGTCCGGCGCCGGCAAGACCAGCCTGCTGCGCCTGCTCGCGACCAGCCTGCGCCCAAGCGCCGGCCAGTTCGAGCTGTTCGGCCAGCAGCCCTGGCAACTGGCCGCTGGCCAGCGTCAGCGCCTGCGCAGCCGAATCGGCCTGATCCATCAGGCGCCGCCGCTGCCGCCGCGCCAGCGCGTGGTCACCGCGGTACTGGCCGGCAAGCTCGGCCAGTGGTCGCTGGCCAAGAGCCTGCTCAATCTGCTGCATCCAGTGGATGCCCAGGGCGCCCGCGCGGCACTCGCTCGCCTGGACCTGGCCGACAAGCTGTTCGAGCGCTGCGACCAGCTCTCCGGCGGTCAGTTGCAGCGAGTCGGGATCGCCCGGGTGCTCTATCAGGCGCCGGAATTGATCCTCGCCGACGAACCGGTTTCAGCCATGGACCCGCTACTGGCCGGGCACACCCTCGCTGTACTCAACCAGCAGGCCGCCGAGCGCGGCGTCACCCTGCTGGCCAGCCTGCATGCGGTCGACCTAGCCCTGGCGCACTTTCCGCGGATCATCGGCGTACGCGAGGGCCAGGTGCTGTTCGACCTGCCGCCCGCGGCGATCCAGCCGGGCCAGCTGGAGGCGCTGTATGCCAACGAACAACTGCAACCCCTGCCGGCCTCGACGCCCGCCGCCCCGGTGTGCGTTCAGATCCCGCGATGCTGAAGCCGCAGCTGCGTGACCCCGCCGCGCTGCCACGCCTGCTGCTGGGCCTGCTGGCGCTGCTGCTGTTATGGCCGGGCTTGTCGCTCAGCGAGCTGAACCTGGCGGTGCTGGCCGACCCGCAGAACGCCGCCAACATGGGCGGCTTTCTCGCCGGCTTCTGGCCCCTGGCGCATGACCGCGAGTTTCTCTCGCTGCTCGCCCGCGCCACCCTGGAAACCCTGGCCATCGCCACCGCCGGCATGGCCCTGGCGCTGCTCATCGCGATTCCCGGCGCACTGCTCGCCAGCCGCGCTTTGTCGCTGTCCGCCGCTCACCGCGGCGGCCGCCCGACTTGGTGGGCCCAGGCACTGCGCTGGCCGGCACGCGGCCTGCTCATCGTGTTGCGCAGCGTGCCGGAAATCGTCTGGGCGTTGCTGTTCGTCCGCGCAGTCGGCCTGGGTCCGACTGCCGGCGTGCTGGCCATCGCCATCACTTACAGCGGTATGCTGGGCAAGGTCTATGCGGAGATCTTCGAATCGGTCGATCCGCGCCCGAACCGTGCGCTGCTGATCGCCGGCAGCTCGCGCCTGAGCGCCTTCGCCTATGGCGTATTGCCCAATGCCGCGGCGGAGATGCTCTCCTACAGCGTGTATCGCTGGGAATGCGCGATCCGCGCCTCGGTGGTGATGGGCTTCGTCGGCGCCGGCGGCCTCGGCCAGCAGATCGACCTGTCGCTGCGCATGTTCGCCGGTGGCGAAGTGGCCAGCATGCTGCTGTGCTTCCTGCTCCTGGTACTGCTGGCCGACCAGCTCAGCCGCCTGCTACGCGCGAGGCTGCTATGAGCCGCGCGATCAACTATGGCCTGTTGCTGACCCTGCTGCTGGCGGTGGCCGGCTCGTTCCACTTCCTCGGCATCGACCTCGGCGCCCTGGCTGGCACAGACAGCCTGAGCCAGATGGCCAGCTACGCCGGCGGTTTCCTGTCCCCGGACTTCTCCGCCGGGCACCTCGGCGCCATTGCCCATGGCGCCTTGGAAACCCTGGCCATGTCGGCCATCGGCACCCTGCTCGCCGCCCTGCTGGGCCTAGGATTGGCGCTTCCGGCTGCCGGTCGCTGTGGCTGGCTGGCCATGAGCGCTTCGCGCCTGCTGCTCAATGCCTTGCGCGCGGTGCCGGAGCTGGTCTGGGCGGCGCTGGTGGTGCTGGCGGCCGGCCTCGGCCCGAACGCCGGCACCCTGGCCCTGGCGCTGCACACCAGCGGGGTGCTCGGGCGCCTGTTCGCCGAAGCCCTTGAGAACAGCCCGAGCGAGCCGGCCGAGGCGATTGGCCTGGCCGGTGGCGGGCGCGTCACCGCCTTCTGCTACGGCACCCTGCCGACCATCTGGCCGCAGCTGATCGCCTATACGCTGTACCGCTGGGAAAACAATATCCGCATGGCCAGCGTACTGGGCTTCGTCGGTGCCGGCGGCCTGGGGCAGATGCTCTACGTCAGCCTCAGCCTGTTCCAGCAAGCCCAGGCCGCCACGGTGATCCTGGCCATGCTGGTGCTGGTGCTGGGAGTGGACACGCTGAGCGGCTGGGCACGCCAGCGCTGGGTCAATAGCTAGCCCGCCGAGCGCTAGAGGCCGTCCTTTTCCAAGTGGTCGAGATTGACCGTATCGCCGGCATGCATGTCGAGCTTGGTGCGGATATCGGCGAACATCTGGTCGTACTCCCGATGATTGCGCTGCAGCAGGCTGGCATCGGCCGGCAGGCCATGCTTGCGGGCTATCCGGGCGGCGACGCTGGCAAAGTTGAAGGCCGTGTCGCGGTGCAGTTCGAACTCTTCCTCGAAAGTCTTGCCGGCGATCTCCCCCACCAGCCGCATATGCAGCATGGGGCCCTCGGCAGGGTCCTGGCGCACCTCGTAATGCAGATCGATGCTGAACACCGGTTGGTCAGCCGTGCCAACCGGATTGGCGCGATGCAGATGGCCGGGCTCGAACATGCGGACACTCCTTTAAACGGGTCAACAGCGAGCATAGTCCAACCGGGCGCAGCCGCGGCCATTGTCTGGCGGCGGGGCCGATCAGTGCAGCGCCGGGGCCTGCCCACGCTCCTGCACCAGCACCCAGGGCGCCACCACCACGGCCCAGAGCTGCGGATCGCGCGCCAGCAGGTCCTCGGCCCGAGTATCGTCGACCTTGCCCAGCAGCCCGCTATCGAGCCACGCCGAGACCTTGTCCCGATCATTTTCGGCCACCGCCTGCGCCACCGCGATCAGATCCTGCCCGCCCTCGACCCAGAGCAATGCGCCGCGGGCGAAGAAGGGCTGCAGTTCCTGCCAGGCAATTGGTGCCGTTTCTCCAAGCAGCTTGGCATAGAGGGTGCTAGCGTGTTCTGTCATGGTTTGCCCTGTAGTGGATAAGCCTAGTGATGATCATCGGCCATGATAGCGCCGGCCACCGGCCAGGCAAATTCTCCTGGCCTGAACAGGCGCTTCCAAGGCACGCCGTTTTTCTATACGTTTGTTTCATTTACGCGACACCCGCGTACTTTGCCCCCGATGGCTGGCTTTTCAAGGCGTAAACCGGCGCTCTAAACTGCACCGGTACAGTTGCCGGGGGTATGACCGGGGAAATCTATCCGGTTCTGCAGCTTTGGCCGCAAGAACTACAACAACGAAAAACATAAGAGTGGAGCACTATGAACAAGGCTACTAAGCAGATTTCCAAACTGTTTGCCGCCATGGCCATGGCCGGCGTTGCCAGCTACTCGTTAGCGGCCGACACCATCAAGATCGGCATGGCCGGCCCGGTTACCGGCCCCGTCGCGCAATACGGTGAAATGCAGTTCATCGGGGCCGAGATGGCCATCGAGCAGATCAACAAGGCCGGTGGGGTGAACGGCGCCATGCTCGAGGGCATCAAGTACGACGACGCCTGCGACCCGAAGCAGGCCGTTGCCGTGGCCAACAAGATCGTCAACGACGAAGTCAAGTTCGTCATCGGCCACCTCTGCTCCAGCTCCACTCAGCCAGCGTCGGACATTTACGAAGACGAAGGCATCCTGATGATCAGCCCGGCCTCCACCAGCCCGGACATCACCGCCCGTGGCTACGAACTGGTGTTCCGCACCATCGGCCTGGACAGTCTGCAGGGCCCGACAGCCGGCAACTTCATTGCCGACCACATCAAGCCCAAGGCCGTGGCCGTGCTGCATGACAAGCAGCAGTACGGTGAAGGCATCGCCACCGCGGTCAAGCAGACCCTGGAGAACAAAGGCGTCAAGGTCGCCCTGTTCGAAGGCATCAATGCCGGCGACAAGGACTTCTCGGCGATGGTTGCCAAGCTCAAGCAAGCCGGCGTCGACTTCGTCTACTACGGCGGCTACCACCCGGAACTGGGCCTGCTGCTGCGCCAGTCGGCCGAGAAGGGCCTGAACGTGCGCTTCATGGGTCCGGAAGGCGTGGGCAACAAGGAAATCTCCGCCATCGCCGGCCCGGCCTCCGAAGGCATGCTGGTCACCCTGCCGAAGTCGTTCGATCAGGATCCGAAGAACCAGGCCCTGGTCGAGGCCTTCAAGGCCAAGAACCAGGACCCGACCGGTCCGTTCGTGTTCCCGGCCTACGCCGCCGTGCAAGTCATTGCTGAAGGCATCGAGAAAGCCGGCAGCACCGACACCGCTGAAGTGGCCGCCGCCCTGCGCGCCAACAGCTTCGACACCCCGACCGGCACCCTCGCCTTCGACGAGAAGGGCGACCTGAAGGACTTCGCCTTCGTGGTCTACGAGTGGCACCAGGACGGCACCAAGACCGAAGCGCCGCTGAACTAAAAAGCGCGGCCCCGCCTGAACCCAAAGCCCACTGCAAACGCAGTGGGCTTTGTTTATTAGAAGAATTCCGGTCTCATGCTGCGCCACAAGCGCCGCCGTGCGTGACGACCCAGGAGTTAGGCAATGCCTGATCTTTATCACTACCTGCAACAGCTGGTTAACGGCCTGACCGTTGGCAGCACCTATGCCCTGATCGCCATCGGCTACACCATGGTCTACGGCATCATCGGCATGATCAACTTCGCCCACGGCGAGGTTTACATGATTGGCTCGTACGTAGCCTTCATCGCCATCACCGGACTGGCCATGTTCGGCCTGGACAGCCTGCCCCTGGTGATGATCAGCGCCTTCGCGGCCAGCATCATCGTCTGCAGTGCCTATGGCTACAGCATCGAGCGGGTCGCCTATCGCCCGTTGCGCGGCGGCAACCGCCTGATCCCGCTGATCTCGGCGATCGGCATGTCGATCTTCCTGCAGAACGAAGTGCTGCTGGCCCAGGACTCCAAGGACAAAGCCATTCCCAACCTGCTGCCGGGTAACTTCATCTTTGGCGAGGACGCCATGACGGGTGTGGTGATCTCCTACATGCAGGTGCTGATCTTCGTCGTTACCTTCCTGGTGATGGTCGGTCTGACCCTGTTCATCTCCCGCTCACGCCTGGGCCGCGCCTGCCGCGCCTGCGCCGAAGACCTGAAGATGGCCAACCTGCTGGGCATCAACACCAACAACATCATCGCCCTGACCTTCGTCATCGGCGCCACCCTGGCCGCCGTGGCCGCGGTGCTGCTGGGCATGCAGTACGGCGTGATCAACCCGCACCTGGGCTTCCTCGCCGGTATCAAGGCGTTCACCGCCGCGGTGCTGGGCGGCATCGGCAGCATTCCTGGCGCCGTGCTCGGCGGCCTGGTTCTGGGCGTGGCCGAGGCCTTCGGCGCCGACATCTTCGGCGACCAGTACAAAGACGTGGTCGCCTTCAGCCTGCTGGTGCTGGTGCTGCTGTTCCGCCCAACCGGCATCCTGGGTCGCCCGGAGGTGGAAAAAGTATGATCGCCAAGAACCTCAAAACCGCCTTCTTCAGCGCCCTGCTGGTGATGGCCGTGGCCTACCCGGTGCTCGGCCTGAAACTGACCACCGTCGGCATCAGCCTGCAGGTGCAAGGCGCCAGCCCGGCCGTGCTATGGACCATCGCCGCGTGCGCCATCGCCATGTTCGTCTGGCAGTTGCTGCGCGACAAGCTGAGCACGGCCTGGAGCCAGCTCCCCAGACTGCCGAGCGTGCCGAGCCAGGCGAGTGACCTGCTCACCCGCCCGGCGACCCAGCGCTGGGTCGTGCTCGGCCTGATCCTGGTCGCCCTGGCCTGGCCGTTCTTTGGCAGCCGCGGCGCGGTGGATATCGCCACGCTGATCCTGATCTACGTGATGCTCGGCCTCGGCCTGAACATCGTGGTGGGCCTGGCTGGCCTGCTCGACCTGGGCTACGTCGCCTTCTACGCGGTCGGCGCCTACAGCTATGCCTTGCTGGCCCACTACTTCGGCCTGAGCTTCTGGATCTGCCTGCCGATCGCCGGCCTGATGGCCGCCACCTTCGGCTTTCTCCTCGGCTTCCCGGTGCTGCGCCTGCGCGGCGACTACCTGGCGATCGTCACCCTGGGCTTCGGCGAGATCATCCGCATCCTGCTGAACAACCTGACCTGGCTGACCGGCGGCCCCAACGGCATCGGCTCGATTCCCAAGCCGACGCTGTTCGGCCTGTCCTTCGACCGCCGCGCCGAAGAGGGCCTGCAGACCTTCCACGAGTACTTCGGCATCGCCTACAACTCGATCAACAAGGTGATCTTCCTCTACCTGATCGCCCTGGTGCTGGTGCTGCTGACCCTGTTCGTGATCAACCGCCTGCTGCGCATGCCGATCGGCCGCGCCTGGGAAGCGCTGCGCGAGGATGAGATCGCCTGCCGCGCACTGGGCATGAACCCCACCGTGATCAAGCTTTCGGCCTTCACCCTGGGTGCCTGCTTCGCCGGTTTCGCCGGCAGCTTCTTCGCCGCGCGCCAGGGCCTGGTCAGCCCGCAGTCGTTCACCTTCATCGAGTCGGCGATCATCCTCGCCATCGTGGTGCTGGGCGGCATGGGCTCGCAACTGGGGATCATCCTCGCGGCCATCGTGATGATCTTGCTGCCGGAACTGGCCCGCGAGTTCAACGAGTACCGCATGCTGATGTTCGGCGCCCTGATGGTGCTGATGATGATCTGGCGTCCGCAGGGCCTGTTGCCCATGCAGCGCCCCCACCTGGAGCTGAAACAATGAGCCGCCCTATCCTGGAAGTCAGCGGCCTGTCCATGCGCTTCGGCGGCCTATTGGCCGTCAACGGGGTGGGCCTGACCGTCAACGAGAAACAAGTGGTATCGATGATCGGCCCGAATGGCGCCGGCAAGACCACGGTATTCAACTGCCTGACCGGCTTTTACCAGCCCACCAGCGGCAACATCCGCCTGGCGGGCGAGCAGATCGAGGGCCTGCCGGGCCACGAGATTGCCCGCAAGGGCGTGGTGCGCACCTTCCAGAACGTTCGCCTGTTCAAGGAAATGACCGCGGTGGAGAACCTGCTGGTGGCCCAGCACCGCCACCTCAACACCAACTTCCTGGCCGGCCTGCTGAAGACGCCGTCGTTCCGCAAGAGCGAGCGCGAGGCGATGGCCTATGCCGAGCACTGGCTGCAGCAGGTCAACCTGACCGAGTTCGCCAACCGCCCGGCCGGCACCCTCGCCTACGGCCAGCAGCGTCGCCTGGAGATCGCCCGCTGCATGATGACCCGGCCGAGCATTCTCATGCTCGACGAGCCGGCCGCCGGCCTGAACCCGCGCGAAACCGATGACCTCAAGGCGCTGATCGGCGTGCTGCGCGACCAGCACAATGTCACCGTGCTGCTGATCGAACACGACATGAAGCTGGTCATGAGCATTTCCGACCATATCTACGTGATCAACCAGGGCACCCCCCTGGCCGACGGTACGCCGGAGCAGATCCGCGACAACCCGGACGTGATCAAAGCCTATCTGGGGGAGGCGTAAGCATGCTGAACTTCAACAACGTCTCCACCTTCTACGGCAAGATCCAGGCCCTGCACGACGTCAGCATCGAAGTGCAGAAAGGCGAGATCGTCACCCTGATCGGCGCCAACGGCGCGGGCAAGTCGACCCTGCTGATGACCCTGTGCGGCAACCCCCATGCCAGCAGCGGCAGCATCCGCTACCAGGGCGAGGAACTGGTCGGCCTGGAAACCCCGGAAATCATGCGCAAGAGCATTGCCGTGGTGCCCGAGGGGCGCCGGGTGTTCGCCCGCCTGACCGTGGAAGAAAACCTGGCGATGGGCGGCTTCTTCACCGCCAAGGCCGACTTCCAGGCCCAGATGGACAAAGTCCTGCACCTGTTCCCGCGTCTGCAAGAGCGCCTCAACCAGCGCGCCGGCACCATGTCCGGTGGCGAGCAGCAGATGCTCGCCATCGGCCGCGCCCTGATGAGCAAGCCCAAGCTGCTGCTGCTCGACGAGCCGTCGCTGGGGCTGGCGCCGATCATCATCCAGCAGATCTTCGACATCATCGAGCAGCTGCGCAAGGATGGCGTGACCATCTTCCTGGTCGAGCAGAACGCCAACCAGGCGCTCAAGCTGGCCGATCGCGGCTATGTGCTGGAAAACGGCCGGATCGTCATGCAGGGCAGTGGCCATGACCTGCTGACCAACCCGAAGGTACGCGACGCCTACCTGGGCGGCTGACGCCGCCTGGGGCCAGAAGAACCGCTCTCCGGAGCGGTTTTTTTATCGACGCCGTTCACCCATTGGTCCGCGCAGCGGTGCCCGGGCCAGTTACAATGGCCGCCAACATTCTGCCGACGACGCCTCCATGACCGATGCCATCCGCCTGTCCAAACGCCTGATCGAACTGGTCGGCTGCTCGCGCCGCGAGGCCGAGCTGTATATCGAGGGCGGCTGGGTGCAGGTCGACGGCCAGGTAATCGAGGAACCGCAGTTCAAGGTGCTGAATCAGCGCGTCGAACTACATCCGGACGCGGTGGCCGCCGCGGTAGAGCCGGTCACGTTGCTGCTGCACGTGCCGAGCGGAAACAACCCGGATCGCGTGGCCCAGGCCTTGGCCCCGAGCGACCACTGGCCGGACGACGCCAGCGGCATACGACCGCTGAAAGGCCATTTCGCCCGTCTGACGCCTTGTATCCCCCTGCAGGCCGGTGCCGATGGCCTGCATGTGCTGACCCAGGACTGGCGCGTCGAGCGCAAGCTCAAGGAAGACCAAAGCAAGCTCGAGCAGGAGTATGTGGTCGAGGTCGATGGCCAGCTCAGCGCCGCCGAACTCAAGCGCCTGAACCACGGCCTGAGCTTCAATGGTGCACCGCTGCCGCCGTGCAAGGTCAGCTGGCAGAACGAGACCCGCCTGCGCTTTGCCTTGAAGAACCCGCAGCCCGGGCAGATAGTGTTCATGTGCAACAGCGTCGGCCTCAAGGTGCTGGGGCTCAAGCGCATCCGCATCGGTGGCGTGCCGATGGCCAAGGTTCCAGCCGGCCAGTGGCGCTATCTGGCCGCCAAGGAACGCTTCTAGGCATCTTGCCTGCGGCATCCGCGCCCACCGCGGCGCCCCTCCCCTTTTTCCCAGGAATTCCCATGCTCAACAACGATGTACTGCGCAGCCTGCGCTACAGCCTCGACCTCAGCGACGCACAGATGGCCGATATCATCCAGCTCGGCGGCCTGCAGGTCGCCGAGGGCCGAGTCAGTGCCGTACTCAAGAAGGACGACGAGGACGGCTTCCAGCCCTGCGACGACGAGCTGATGGCACATTTCCTCGACGGCCTGGTGACCTTCAAGCGGGGCAAGGATGACAGCCGCCCGCCCCAGCCCCTGGAGCTGCCGATCAGCAACAACCTGGTGCTGAAGAAGCTGAGGGTGGCCTTCGAGCTCAAGGAAGACGACATGCACGCGATCATGCACAGCGTCGACTGCCCGGTGTCCAAGCCCGAGATGAGTGCGCTGTTTCGCAAGGTCGGCCACAGCAACTACCGCAGCTGTGGCGACCAATTCCTGCGCAACTTCCTCAGGGGCCTGACCCTGCGCCTGCGCGGCTGAGCCAGGCCGGCGAGTCACCTGCAACGCCGATGGCGCTGCATTCCCGAGCGCAATAGTGCCTGCTCCAGGACGCATGCGCGTTTAGGCTGATGGCACCTTCCCTGCCATTAGGACTCGCCATGCACCCCTACTTTTCCCTGCAAGGTCGCACTGCTCTGGTCACCGGCGGCACCCGCGGCATCGGCAAGATGATCGCCAAGGCCCTCGTCGAAGCCGGGGCCAGCGTCTATGTCTGCGCCCGCGACGCCGAGGCCTGCGCACAGACGGCCGCCGAACTGTCGGCGTTCGGCAGCTGCCACGGCATCGCCGCCAACCTGGCCCACGAGGAAGGCGTACGGGCGCTGGTCGAGCAGCTCGATGGCGCGATCGATCGGCTGGACATCCTGGTCAATAACGCCGGTACCACCTGGGGCGCGCCACTGGAATCCTATCCGGTCAAGGGTTGGGAAAAGGTCATGCAGCTCAATGTGACGTCGGTGTTCAGCTGTATCCAGCAGTTGCTGCCGCTGCTGCGCCAGGCCGGCTCTGCGCAGAACCCGGCACGGGTGATCAATATCGGCTCGGTCGCCGGCATCAGCTCCCACGGCGAGGAGGCCTACGCCTATGGCCCGAGCAAGGCCGCCTTGCACCAGCTGTCGCGCATGCTGGCCCGCGAACTGGTCGGCCAGCACATCAACGTCAACGTGATCGCACCCGGTCGTTTCCCCAGCAAGATGACCCGGCATATCGCCGAGGATGAAGCAGCCATGGCCGAGGACAGCGCCCTGATCCCGATGCAACGCTGGGGCCGCGAGGAAGAAATGGCGGCCCTGGCGATCAGCCTGGCGAGTACTGCCGGCGCCTATATGACCGGCACCATCATCCCCATCGACGGTGGTTTCAGCCTCTGAGCGCGCCCGGCTGCGGGCCGCGCGCCCGTCAGTCCGGCGGGCCGCGCGGCCACCTGCCGCTCTGCTAGCTTTATTGTTGAGGGGGGGCAGAATACTTCAGGCTGCACTAGCGGCAAGGAGCTAAGCCATGAGCATGGCTGACTGGCGCATGCAGGGCGCCGAATTCGCCACCTGCAACTGTGACTGGGGTTGTCCCTGCCAATTCAGCGCGCGACCCAGCCACGGCCACTGCGAGGCAGTGGTATCGATGCGTATAGACCAAGGCCACTACAACCAGGTCAAGCTCGACGACCTGTGCTGGGTGGCAACCTTTGCCTGGCCCGGCGCCATCCATGAAGGCAACGGCCGCTGCCAGGTCTTCATCGAAGACAAGGCCAGTGCGCAGCAGCGCGACGCGCTGCTGCGCATTCTCTCCGGCGAGGACAGCGAGCCCGGCAGCACAGTGTTCTCGGTATTTGCCAGCACCATCAGCGAAATGTTCGAACCGCAGTTCGTGCCCATCGAGTTCGAGGTCGACGTGGATAAGCGCCTGGCACGCACCCGCATCGCCGGGGTACTCGAAGTCACCGGCGAGCCGATTCGCAACCCGGTGACCGGCGAGCCCGAGGAAGCGCGGATAGTGCTGCCCAAAGGCTTCGAGTTCACCGAAGCGCAGGTCGGCAGCGGCACCTACCAGACCCAGGGGGCGATCAAGATCGCCGCGCAGAATAGTCACGGCCACTTCGCCCGCCTGCACTTCACCGGCCAAGGCGTGGTGCGCTGAGCGTGCAAGCCGTGTCCGCGGGCGCTGCCGACCAGCAGCGACGCCTGCCCCATTGGCCGCTCAGCCGGGAGCAATGGCTGTGCCTGCTGTGCCTGCTGGCGATGACCGGCATGGCATGGTTGATTCTGCTGCGCCTGGCCGCACCGGGCGCCATGACCGACATGGCCATGGCGGCTATGCCGATGCCCTGGCGTGCGGCCGATGCGCTGCTGATGCTGGCGATGTGGTCGGTGATGATGGTCGGCATGATGCTGCCCAGCGCCCTGCCGATGATCCTGCTCTACCAACAGATGCTGCGCAGGTACCAGAACGCGCCACAACGGCATCTGGCCCTGCTGCTGTTTTGTCTGGCCTATCTGCTGATATGGGGTGGTTTCAGCCTGGTCGCCACCACAGTGCAATGGGGCCTGGACAGACTGACCCTGCTCGATCCGCAGATGCGCAGCCAGAGCCACTGGCTGGGCGCGGCCCTGCTACTCGGTGCCGGGGTCTACCAATGGTTGCCCGGCAAATCCGCCTGCCTGGCCCATTGCCGCGGGCCGGTGCAGTTTCTCCTCGGCCACTGGCGCGCCGGTATCCTCGGCGGGTGGCGGATGGGGCTCAGCCACGGCCTGTATTGCCTGGGCTGCTGCTGGATGCTGATGGCCCTGCTGTTCGTCGGGGGCGTGATGAATCTGCTGTGGGTCGCCGCGATCAGCCTCTATGTGCTGCTGGAAAAACTGCTGCCCCATGGCCTCTGGCTTGGCCGTGGCGCCGGACTGCTGCTGATCGCCTGGGCGCTGGCGCTGCTGCTCTACTAGGCCGCGCTTAAGGCCAGCGGCCATTGCGGGTAAGATGGCCGCCTCACCACTATCAACTGCGCTCATGCCCTACTCCGTATCGCCCATCGGCTTCGTCCGCTCCTGCTTCAAGGAGAAGTTCGCCATACCGCGCCAACCGCAACTGGCACCTGCCGCACGTGGGGTCCTGGAGCTGCTTGCGCCCTTCGATACGGGCGAGGCGGTGCAGGGTCTGGAACAGGTCAGCCACGTCTGGTTGCTGTTCCTGTTCCACCAGGCGCTGGAAGACAAGCCACGACTGAAGGTGCGGCCGCCGCGCCTGGGCGGCAACCAGTCGCTGGGGGTCTTCGCCAGTCGCGCGACCCACAGGCCCAACGGCATCGGCCAATCGGTGGTCAAGCTCGACCGCGTCGAGGCCGGACGCCTCTGGCTATCGGGCATCGACCTGCTCGATGGCACCCCGGTGCTGGATATCAAGCCCTACGTGCCCTATGCCGACAGCGTGCCCACCGCCTACAACCGCATCGCCGACAGCGCCCCAGCGGCCATCGCCGTCGACTGGCAGGACAAGGCCCTGCAACAGGCGCGAGCGCATGGCCTGCGCCTGAACGAACCCCTGACCGAGCTGATCGAGCAATGCCTGGCCCAGGACCCGCGCCCGGCCTATCAGCAGCCGCAACCGGAGCGGCGCTACGGTGCCAGCTTCTGGGATGTCGACGTACGCTGGCATTACCCGCAGCCGGGGCGGATTTGCGTGCTGGAAGTGGTGCCGGCCATTCCGCCGAGCGAGTTGTGATCTCTCAGCGGCCAGGATTGAGCGCCAGCACGTCGGCCTCTATCACCTGCTGGCTGACGATCAACGGCTCGACCAGCGGCCGACTGGCGAGAAAGTGCGGCGTCCGGGTGTGCGCCTCGAACGCCGCCTCGTCGGTGTACAGCTCGTAGAGCCAGACGCAGTCGGGGTCGCGACGATCACGCAGCAGATCGAAAGTCAGGCAACCCGGTTCGTCACGCACCGAAGCCGCGGCATTGACGCCCATGGCCGCCATGAACGCATCGAAACTTCCAGGCTTGAGTTGAGTCTTGAGCAACAGGCAGTACACAGCGAACTCCACTTTGTCTTATATTGGCCTCAAATTGTATACAAAAAGAGGATCAATAAGATGACCAACCGCCCGAGTCGACTCAACGGCCTGCGCCACCTTGCCCTGCTGGTGCCCAACCTGGAGGCCTGCGAACGCTTCTACGTCGATATACTCGGCATGCAGGTGCTGCACCGGGCCGGCCCGAACCTGGTCTACCTGACCTGCGGCAACGACAATCTGTCGCTGGGCCGCGCCCATGCCGACAGCAGCGGCACCCAGGCGATGGATCACTTCGGCTTTATCGTCGACAGCGTCGAACAACTGGAGGCCTGGTACCAATACCTCAAGGCACAGGGCGTGACGCTGCTGGACAGCCCCTTCGATCATGGCGATGGCGCCCGCAGCTTTCACCTGCTCGACCCGGCCGGGAACAAGGTCCAGCCGATCTACCACCCGGCCATCTCCGGGCAACGCTTCAGCCCGCCTGCGCGCGCCTGAGCGATTGGCCAGACACGCCTCTGGACTGCCACGCTGACTGGGCGGGCGCAGGAAAATGGGGCGTGGCGAAGCGCTCGCCTGCCCCTTGCGGGCTCGATTGAAGTATTGTTCTGACTGTCAGCGGATTGCCCTCAGGCTTGCGCTAGGCTTGATGCTTAGCGGTACGACGCCACTCGTGTGGATATCCAGTTGTCAGAGACAGACCGTCAATCGATGAACAAGCCCACTTACCTGCCGGCCAGCAACGTCATCGACCTCCTGCTCGACGCCATCTGCGTGGTCGATCGCCAGGGGCGATTCGTCTTCGTCAGCGCGGCCTGCGAGCGCATCTTCGGCTATACCCCCGAGGAAATGCTGGGCCAGCCGATGATCGAGCTGGTCTTCCCGGAGGATCGGGCCAGAACGCTGCAGGCCGCCGACGAGATCATGGCGGGCACCAGCAAGCCCCACTTCGAGAACCGCTATGTGCGCAAGGATGGCCAGATCGTCCACATCATGTGGTCGGCACGCTGGTCGGAGGACGATCAGCTGCGAATCGCAGTCGCTCGCGACATTACCGAACGCAAGCGCAGCGAATCCATGCAGGCAGCCACCTACGCCATTTCCGAGGCCGCGCACTCGGCCCAGGACCTGCCCGGCCTGTTTCAGCGAATCCACCGGATCATCGGCGAACTGCTGCCGGCCAGCCTGTTCTCGGTGGTGCTGCACGATGAGCGCAGCAACCAGCTGAGCATCGCCTACCATGCCGACGAACGCCGGCAGCCGGCGGCGCCCGCCCTGCTGGATACCTGCGCCCTCGGCGCGCAGATCATCCGTAGCGGGCAGACCCTGCTGCGCGCCCCGGAGACCCTCGCCACGCTGCCGCAACAGGTGCGCGAGCTCGACTGCGACTCGCTCTACTGGCTGGGTGTGCCGCTCAATACGCGCAAGGGCACCATCGGTGCCTTGGTCGTGCAGAGTTATGCCCAGGAGGCACGCTACACCGATCGGGACAAGGAGCTGCTGCAGTTCGTCTCGACCCAGGTGGCGGCGACCGTGGAGCGTCAACAGATGCTCAGCCGCCTGCAGTTCATGGCGCAATACGACCAGCTGACCCAGCTACCCAACCGCGCCCTGCTGTATGACCGCCTGCACATCGCCCTGGCCCGGGCACGGCGCGAGCAGCTGCAGCTGTCCCTGGTGTTTCTCGACCTGGACAAATTCAAGCAGGTCAACGACACCTTCGGCCATGCCGTGGGCGATCAGCTGTTGCAGTTGGTGGCCCAGCGCCTGCGCGACTGCCTGCGCGAATCGGACACGGTCGCGCGCCTGGGCGGAGACGAATTCGTGGTGCTGCTGCAAGACTTTCACTCGCCGGACCATGTGATCACCGCGGCCGAGAAGATCCGCCTGGCGCTCAACCAGCCATTCGACCTCAACGGCCAGGCCCAGCTGGTTCCACCCAGCATCGGCGTGGCGCTCTACCCCCAGCATGGTGCCGATGCACAGCAGCTGCTCCAGCATGCGGACAAGGCCATGTATCTGGCCAAGCGTCTCGGTGGCAATCGCTTCCAGATCAACCTGGAAGACAGCCTGGCAGAGCGCCAGGCGTAGGCAGACGTCCAGCGCAGCAGCGGCCCGGCCATGCACCCGGGCCCGAGACCACAACAAGAAAGCTCGCCGGGCGGCGAGCTCTGCTATTGGGCCTGCGCCTTATTTTTCGACGAAGGCGCGCTCGATCAGGTAGTCCCCGGGCTCGCCCATGCGTGGCGAGATCTTCAGGCCGAAACTCTCCAGCACTTGGCTGGTTTCATCGAGCATGCTCGGGCTGCCGCAGATCATCGCACGGTCATCCTGCGGGTTGATCGGTGGCAGGCCGATGTCGCGGAACAGCTTGCCGCTGCGCATCAGATCGGTCAGCCGGCCCTGGTTCTCGAACTCCTCCCGGGTCACGGTCGGGTAGTAGATCAGCTTGCTCTTCAGGGACTCTCCGAAGTACTCGTTCTGCGGCAGGTGCTCGGTGATGAACTCGCGGTAGGCCACCTCGTTGACGTAACGCACGCCGTGCACCAGCACCACTTTCTCGTAACGCTCGTAGGTTTCCGGGTCCTGGATCACGCTCATGAACGGCGCCAGGCCGGTACCGGTGCTGAGCAGGTAGAGGTGCTTACCCGGCAGCAGGTCGTCGAGCACCAGGGTGCCGGTCGGCTTGCGGCTGACCATCAGTTCGTCGCCCGGCTTGAGGTGCTGCAACTTGGAGGTCAGCGGGCCGTCCGGCACCTTGATGCTGAAGAACTCCAGGTGCTCCTCGTAGTTCGGGCTGGCGATCGAGTAGGCGCGCATCAGCGGGCGACCGTTATCCTGCTGCAGACCGATCATCACGAACTGACCGTTCTCGAAGCGCAGCCCGGCATTGCGCGTGGTCTTGAAGCTGAACAGGGTATCGTTCCAATGATGGACGCTGAGCACACGCTCGACGTTCAGATTGCTCATGCTGGCTTCCTCGAAAATACGCTGACATGCAACAGGGTGATTGCGGCGCATTTTAGGCGGGCGCAGAATATCTGTTAAGTGGATTATTAAGATATAGGTTATCGGTTATATAGATATGCGATTTACCCTTAGACAACTCCAGGTATTCGTCGCCGTTGCCCAGCAGGAAAGCGTCTCGCGCGCCGCCGAGTCGCTGGCGCTGTCGCAGTCGGCCACCAGCACCTCGCTGAGCGAGCTGGAGCGCCAGTCCGACTGCCAGCTGTTCGATCGCGCCGGCAAGCGCCTGAGCCTCAACGCCCTCGGGCTGCAGCTGCTGCCCGAGGCGGTGGCGCTGCTTGACCAGGCCAGGGAGATCGAGCGCCTGCTGGCCGGCAAACGCGGTTTCGGCTCGCTGCACGTCGGTGCAACCCTGACCGTGGGCAATTACCTGGCAACCCTGCTGATCGGCAGTTTCATGCAGCGTCACCCCGAATGCCGGGTGACCCTGCAGGTGCACAACACGGCCTATGTGGTGCAACAGGTCGCCCACTTCGAACTGGATCTGGGCTTGATCGAGGGTGACTGCCAGCATCCGGACATCGAGGTCCAGCCCTGGGTCGAGGATGAGCTGGTGGTGTTCTGCGCACCCCAGCACCGCCTGGCCCAGCGCGGCGAGGCCAGCGTGGAGGAGTTGACCCGTGAGGCCTGGATTCTCCGCGAGCAGGGTTCGGGCACCCGCCTGACCTTCGATCAGGCCATGCGCCACCACCCCGGTTCGCTGAACATTCGCCTGGAGCTGGAGCACACCGAGGCGATCAAGCGCGCCGTGGAATCAGGCCTGGGCATCGGCTGCATTTCGCGCCTGGCGCTGCGCGACGCCTTCCGCCGCGGCAGCCTAGTGCCGGTGGAGACCCCCAGCCTGGACCTGCGCCGGCAGTTCTACTTCATCTGGCACAGACAGAAATACCAGGCGGCGGCCATGCGCGAGTTTCTCGAGCTGTGCCGTGCCCTGACCGCCGGGGTCAGACGCAGCGACGAGATCGTCCTGCCGAGCATTGCCTGACGCCTGCCCGCGCGAGCCAAGTGCCGGGCTCGCCCTGCCCGGGATCAGTCCGCTTGGCTGGTCGGGATACTTTCCAGCTGTTGCAACAGCAGCGCGGCCTGGGTTCGGGTGCGCACCCCGAGCTTGCGGAAGATCGCCGTGACATGGGCCTTGACGGTTGCCTCCGAGACACTCAGCTCGTAGGCGATCTGTTTGTTCAGCAAGCCCTCGCAGACCATGGTCAATACGCGAAACTGCTGCGGCGTGAGGCTGGCCAGACCGTCACTGGCGGCCTTGGCCTCGGCGGAAACGCCGCTCGCCTCCTCGGTTTGCAGCGGCCACCAGGCATCGCCATCGAGCACCGCGCGCACCGCCTGCTGAATGGTTTCCAAGGAACTGGACTTGGGAATGAAGCCACTGGCGCCGAACTCACGCGAGCGCGCCACCACCGCCGGGTCCTCCTGTGCCGAGATCATCACCACAGGAACCTGCGGGTACTGTCCGCGCAGCAAAACCAGACCGGAGAAGCCATAGGCGCCGGGCATATTCAGGTCGAGCAGGACCAGGTCCCAATCCGCCTTCTGCGCCAGGCAGGCCTCCAGCTCGGCGATGCTGGCCGCCTCGACCAATCGCACCTCGGGCCCCAAGCCAAGCGTCAGCGCCTGCTGAAGGGCACTGCGAAACAATGGGTGATCGTCGGCAATCAGGATTTCAAAAGCAGCCATGGCGGATCCTGTTCTTGTTATGGGAGTAGCCTCGGTGGCGAGGGCAGCGGTACCTGGCCATCGGCGGCGCCTGAGTTGCCCCGCGAAGCAAGGGGCTTGGACCACAGAGGCGCCTGAGGCGGCGCCCAGCATGCCGAGCGAACACGGGGTGGTCAAGCACGACACTTTGCGGCAGAGTCTGCAGTTTTGCTCAACGAGCGTCCTTAATGCAAAACAAAGCCCTGCGCGCCGACCTGCTGATGCTGGTCACAGCCATGATCTGGGGTTCGGCGTTCGTCGCCCAACGCCTGGGCATGGACTCGATCGGCCCCTTTCTCTACAGCGGACTGCGCTTCGCGCTGGCGGCGCTGGTCCTGCTGCCGCTGCTCGGCTGGCTGCAGCGCCGCCCGGCACTGGCGCCGCCCCCCGGGCTTAGCCGCCCCTTGCTGCTGGGGGGCGGCCTGATGGGCCTGGTGCTGGCGCTGGGGATCAACCTGCAGCAAGTGGGCCTGCTGTTTACCAGCGTGACCAACTCGGGCTTCATCACCGGGCTCTATGTGATCATCGTGCCGCTGCTGGGCCTGCTGATCGGCCAGCGGGCCGGGCTGGGCATCTGGCTCGGCGCCTCGCTGGCGGTGGTCGGCATGTTCCTGCTGAGCGTCGGCGACGGCTTCCAGATCGCCTCCGGCGATTGGCTGCAGCTGGCCGGCGCCTTCGTCTGGGGTCTGCATGTCTTGCTGGTGGGCTTCTTCGCCAGTCGTCACGACCCGCTGCGCCTGGCGGCCATCCAGTTTGCCACCTGCGCGCTGATCAGCCTGCTGCTGGCGGTGATCTTCGAGGACATCCAGCTCGACGCCATCCTCGCCGCCGGCCCGGCGATTCTCTACGGCGGCCTGTTCGGCGTGGCCATCGGCTTTACCCTGCAGGTGGTGGCACAGCAGCATGCGATCGCCTCCCACGCCGCGATCATCCTCTCCCTGGAGGCGGTGTTCGCCGCCATCGCCGGCGCCTGGCTACTCGGCGAAGCCTTGCACCTGCGCGGCTACATCGGCTGCGCGCTGATGTTCGCCGGCATGCTGCTCGCCCAGCTGTGGCCAAAAGCCTTGCCCTCGCCCAGCACCGACCTCAGAGAAACTGTCGCAGGCGCTGATGCAGGGCATCCTCCAGGTCAACCGCGCGTGGGGCTTTAGCCGCCAGGTAGTGCTGGCTGAACACGTCCAGGTAGGCGTCCAGGGCCTCGCTGGCGCAGCGGTCGCCGGCCAGCTCCAGGCACAGGGCGGCCACCTCGGCGGTACACAGGTGGTCGTCGCGCTTGGAGCGCCGCAAGCGGTAACGCGACAGTTGCTCAGGTTGCAGACTGAGCACCGGCAAGCCGTCCAGGTAGGGGCTCTTGCGGAACATCTTGCGCGCCTCGGTCCAGGTCGCATCGAGCAGAACGAACAGCGGTCGCTTGCCAGGGGCCAGCTGCACGCTGTCGACCACCCGCTCGGGCGCCGCATACTCGCCGGGAAATACCAGGTAGGGTTGCCACTGCGGATCGCTCAGCAGCGCCGGCAAGCCGGGCTCGACGGCCGTGCGCAGCCAGCCAAAGGCCGAGGTATCGGCCAGCACATCGGCGATCAGCCAGCCGGTGTTACTCGGCTTGAGCGCCTCGACGTCATGCATCAGCAGGCACACGGCCGATTGCGCCTGCACCCGCGGACGCCAGGCGCACAGGCAGTGGCTCACCGCCAGACGACAGCTCGGGCACCGTACGGCTCTGGAACCGCGGGCGAGAAAGGGTTTTTCACTGCGCGCCAGGCGGGCGGCACGCAGACGGGCGACCGCATGGCTCATCGCAGCGGCGCCATGCAGTAATAAGAAGAGGGGCTCATGCTTGATCCTGGCGGCCAAAGCCCGGCAGTCTAACAAAGCGCATCCATCGAGGCTGAACCCCATGCACCTCAGCCTGTCGTATCCACCAACCGACTGGAGTACCCATGCCGCGCTTCCTCCTGGCCATCACCCTGTGCCTGCCACTGCTGGCCCAGGCGGCCTCGCTCAAGGACCACGAGCTGAGCCGCCTGCTGCAACGGGTTGCCCGCGACAGCAGTATCGGCACGCCCCGGGCGATCAACCAAGACATTCTCGATCGGGGCTATAGCGTCGATGGCAATCAGCTGGTCAATCACCTCAGCGTGCGCCCGGCGCATGCCGCGCAGATGCGCGCCAATCCCGAGCAGGTGCGGGTCCAGCTGAGCAACAGCGTCTGCGCCAACGACGGCTATCGCCGGCTGCTGGCTCAGGGTGCGCTGCTGCGCTACGAATTCAGCGAGCTGCGCAGCAATCGGCCGATCGCCAGCGAGACCTTCCGCGAGAGCGATTGCACCTCGCCCGACTGAATACACGCCGCCTGCATCCGCTGGCGCCATCA
This sequence comes from Pseudomonas zhanjiangensis, assembly GCF_041027545.1. NCBI lineage: Bacteria > Pseudomonadati > Pseudomonadota > Gammaproteobacteria > Pseudomonadales > Pseudomonadaceae > Pseudomonas > Pseudomonas zhanjiangensis. The sequence continues at coordinate 198,062 of NZ_JBFTEG010000002.1, forward strand.
GCACAGCACACGCGGTTCTCCCCTACCGGCCACCGCCGCCCGCTCGTCGGCGTCGAGCAGGTGCTCCAGCGCCACGCCGAGCAGCTCGGCGGCAGCCTCCAGAACATGTGCCCAGCTGGCGCGATTGGCGAACAGCATGCCGGCCTGATCCAATGTGCCACCTCGATTGCGATAACCCAATGCGCGGGATTGGCGGACATCAGGAAGAATCGCGCCGAGGTAGCCACGGGCCACCTCGGGGCGCATGTGGGTCAGCAGAATGCGCCGCGCGCAGGCCTGCGGGAACAGCCTGTCGCGCACCGCGGCCTCGGCGATGGCGGCCTGCTCCCAATGATCGCGCGGCGCGCGGAAACGCCCGGGCTCCTGCAGGTAGATCAGCCGCCAGCTGCAGTGCGCGGCACTCAGGCGCGCGGCGGCCCGGCGCATCTCGGTCAACTGGTAGGCGCCGGTGGCAATCAGCAGCAGCGGGGCGTCGCCCGGCGAATCGTTGCCCGGCGAGTCGTCGCCCGGTGCACTGTCGCCCAGGTACTCATCTACCAGAATGGCGCCATCGGCGGCCAGCTGCTCCGCCTGGCGTCGGCCGAACTGGCTGGGCTGCTCGCGCTTGGGGATGACCATGCAGGCCAGCTGCCCGCGCGCCTGATAGATCGCCGGCAGCAGGGCCAACGCCGAGTTGTGGTCGGCCGGAAATACCAGCCGTACCATGTCGCCCATCTCCCCGAGCAGCGCCTCGCAGAAACTGGTGTCCTGGTGCGACTGCTGGTTCTTGCCGTTCTCCCAGGTGTGCGATGTCGCCACCAGGGGCCAGCCCAGCCACCCGGCGGGGCGTCCGACCTCTTTCTGCTGACGGGCGAAAATCAGCGTCTGGCGCACCGCCCCGAGCATCTTCACGCAGAAGGCCTCGTAGCTGGCCACCAGGTTCAGGCCGCCCTGGTTGGCCAGGCAGGCCGACACCACCGCCTCCTCGTTGAGCGCAGTGATGATGGCGCCATCCACCGCCTCGAGCTCGCTTTCCGGTTGGCTGACCCGATGCTTGAGGGTCTTGAGCACCTCACCCAGCCGGTTGCTGGCCAGCTCATCCGGATTGCCGACCCGTGGACGCAGCTGCGGGTTGGCGGCAACCAGGTCGACGAAGAAGCGATCCAGCGCGGCCATCGGCGAACAGGCCGCGTCGCTGTAATGCAGCGCGGGAATACGGGGCAACGCCGGCCGACGCAGCGCCAGCGGATGGTCACGTTCCAGCGGCCGCGCCCCGCGACCTTCGAGCAAGCGCGCGCAGGCCTGTTGCAACTCGGCCGGCGGCACCCACAATACGCCAGCATGCTGATTGAATAGCGCCCGGGACTCGTCATCGACATGGGGGTTGCCCGGCAACGGCAGGTTGTGCGCGGCGTTGCTGCCGGCGCCATAGAAACCGAAACCCTTCTCGACCTCGGCGATGGCGTAGGGCATCGGCAACGGGTAGCGAAGGATGCCGCTGCGCCGTTCCTGGACCCGGTGAGCCAAACGCTGCTCCATCTCCCACAGGGCACAGGCAAAGGCCGCCGGATCACGGCCATCGAGGCCGATCGGGTCGAAGCCACAGTGCGCCAGATGCTCACGGAAGCCGGCCATGCCCCTGTCGGTCCCCAGTTCGGTGCGCTGCTCGATGCGCCGGCCATTGGCAATCATCACCGGCAGGGCCAGCCCGCAATCCTCCGCCCGCCACCAGCGCGGCATCCAGTCGCTGCCGCGCTGCTCCTCGGCCGCGCCATCGGAGAGGAAGGCCACCAGCGTCTCCCCGGGCAACGGCAGGTGCGCATATTGCAGTTCGGCGAAACCCAGGTAGCCACCCTCGGCGATCCCCCCGGCGGTATGCGGGTTGACGTGGCTGCCAAGCGGAATCCCGGCACGACCATCGGCAGCCTGCGCATAGCTGTAGAAATCCCCGACCAGGCGACTCATGCCCGTCTCATCGCACGGGTAACGCTCGGCCTGCTCGGGATGCTGGTTAGCGGTCAGCAGGTTGAGTGCCTCGATGGCCGCCACACAATGGCCCTGACCCATGAGCCAACCGCGGGTTTCGCCGGTCAGGGCGTTCAGCGCCAGGTAGCCGGCGTAGGCCGGCACCATATTCAGGGCGCCACCGGTATGCCCCTCCGGCGTGACCTTGAAGTCGGCGGCAGCAAGCGCGCTACCGTCCAGGCGAACGCGCTGCGCGTAGGTCATGTGCACCACCAACCACAGGGCCGCCGCATTGATTCGGTCCAGCCCATGGAGCAATCGATAGACGCGAGCCACATCGGGCTGCAATCCCGCCTGTACCAGTTGGTGGGCCAGGCGAAATACCGCGGCGCGGGTCTCCAGGCTGTGCTGCAGCGGACCATAGCCCTGCTGCCAGTCGGCAAAGCTGGGCTCGGCCCGGGCGTGGTCGGCCAATTCGTTGGCGCTGGGCAGTATCTGCGACATGAGTGCACTCCTGTTGTTCTCCTGCAGTCTAGGCAAGCGAGGACGGGGCTAAGCTGACCTGTATCAAGGCTGCGGCCACAGATTCGCGGCAACCTGATGCCTTCAGGCTAACAACAGGACTTTTCCCATGGCTCTGCTCAGCTTTCTTGGCGCGATTCAGCAAGTCACCGGTTCGTGTTACCTGGTCGAAAGCCGCGACGGCGCCAAGGTGCTGCTCGAGTGCGGCATGCGCCAGGGCCGTCGCGAAGATGAGGAAGGCAATCGGGGCGCCTTCGCCTTCGACCCGCTGAGCCTGGACGCCGTGGTAGTTTCCCATGCCCACATCGACCACACCGGCCTGCTGCCAAAGCTGGTCAGCGCCGGCTATCGCGGGCCGGTCTTCGCCACCAATGCAACCTGCGAGCTGATGGAGCTGATGCTTCTGGATGCCGCCAACATTCAGGAGAAAGACACCGAGTGGGAGAACAAGTGGCGTGCTCGCCTGGGCAAAGCACCGATTGACCCGCTGTACACCACCGAGGATGCCGAGCAGACGCTCAAACAGCGGCGCCCGCAGAAATACGACCAGCCCTGCGAAGTGGCCCCGGGCGTACAGGTGACCTTTCACGATGCCGGCCATATCCTCGGCTCGGCCATCGTCGAAATGCAGGTGCAGGACCATCACCTGACCCGCCGACTGGTATTCTCCGGCGACCTGGGTAACAGCTGCTCGCCGCTGATGCGCAAAGCGACCACACTCGACCAGGCCGACGTGATCCTGATGGAGTCCACCTACGGCGACCGCGACCACCGCTCCAGCAGCGAGACCATCGAAGAGCTGGCAGAAATCCTCCAGCAGGCCCATCGCGACGGTGGCAATGTGCTGATTCCCGCATTCGCCGTGGGCCGCACCCAGGACCTGATCTACCACCTCGGGCGCTTCTACCAAGAGGGACGTCTGCCGCAACAGGCAGTCTTCCTCGACAGCCCGATGGCCATCAGGGCCAATGCCATCTATTCGCACTTCCCCCACCTGTTCAATGCGGCCGACCAGGCGACCATCGCCGCCAACCACATCAAACGCATCGAAGACTGGCTACCGGTACTGCGCTGCACCCCGACCCCGGAAGAATCCATGGCGATCAACCGGATCAAGAGCGGCGCGGTCATCATCGCCGGCAGCGGCATGTGCACCGGCGGGCGCATCGCCCACCACTTCAAGCACAACCTCTGGCGCAGCGATTGCCATGTGGTGTTCCCGGGGTTCCAAGCCCGGGGAACGCCCGGCCGCGCCATCGTCGAGGGCGCCAGCACGGTAAAGATGCTCCATCAGCGCATCGCGGTAAAAGCCCAGGTGCATACCCTGGGCGGATTCTCCGCCCACGCCGGCCAGTCGCAGTTGCTGGACTGGGTCAGCCACTTCGACCATCACCCCGAACTCTACCTGGTGCATGGCGAACTGGAGAAAATGCAGATACTGCAGCAAGTGCTGCGCGAGCGCCTGAACTGGATCGCCAACATTCCCGAACCCGGCGAACAGATCGCCCTCTGAGGGGACGCCAGCTGCATCGGAGCATTCAGAACGCCATTGGGTGCACACCAACCGAGCGGGTCTTGCAGACTGATATGGGACCCGTGCGAGGAGCCCCCCTAGGCCGTGCCGCGATGGCCAAGCTGGCGACCTGGAACACCGGACTACGCCCACCCGTAGGTATTTTTTGCCCGGCAAAAGGCTCTGGCCCGGCCATACTCTGATCAGGGCCGGGTTCTTCGAGGCACCTAGTGACCCGGTCGGCATCCAGAAAGGAGAAGTCGAATGCCCTACGAACCGGACGATTACCTATCCCGCCATTTCCAGACCAGCGGCATCGACCTGGCCGATAAAGTCGACGAGCTGGTGACCCTGGTCGCCCCCTCCGACAGTCCGAACCTGCCGCTCTACCGTGACATGCTGATCACGGTGATACGCATGGCGCAGGCCGACCGCAATCGCTGGGACGCCAAGATCATGCTGCAGACCCTACGCGAACTGGAAAACGCTTTCAGCACCCTGGAGCAGTTCAAACGACGCCGCAAAGTCACCGTGTTCGGCTCGGCGCGCACGCCCATCGACCACCCGCTCTACGCCCTGGCGCGCGAACTCGGCGCCACGCTGGCGCACCATGACCTGATGGTCGTCACCGGCGCAGGTGGCGGCATCATGGCCGCCGCCCACGAGGGTGCTGGACTGGAAAACAGCCTGGGCTTCAACATCACCCTGCCCTTCGAGCAAGGGGCCAACGCCACGGTACACGGCAGCGGCAACCTGCTGTCGTTCCACTTCTTCTTCTTGCGCAAGCTGTTCTTCGTCAAGGAAGCCGACGGCCTGGTGCTCTGCCCTGGAGGTTTCGGCACCCTGGATGAAGCCCTGGAAGTGCTCACCCTGATTCAGACCGGCAAGAGCCCGCTGGTACCGGTGGTCTTGCTGGATCAGCCGGGCGGTACCTACTGGAAGGAAGCCCTGGCGTTCATCGAGAAACACCTGCGGGACAACGGCTACATCCTCGCCAGCGACATGCACCTGATGCATCTGGCGCATAGTGCCGAAGCGGCAGCAGCGGAGATCGCCCAGTTCTATCGCAACTACCATTCCAGTCGCTGGCTCAGAGACCGCTTTGTCGTGCGCCTGAACCATCCACTCAATGAGGCGGCCATGGAGGCAATAAACCGTGATTTCAGCGGCCTCTGCACCGATGGCGGATTCACCCTGCAGCCGCCCTCCGAGCTGGAGCGGGACGAGCCGGAACTGCGCCACCTGAGCCGCTTGGCGTTTGCCTTCAACGGACGGGATCATGGCCGCTTGCGGGAACTGCTGAATCTGCTCAACCAACCCAGGCACTGGGCAGGAGCGTCAGCTCATGCCTGACCAATACACACCCGTCGGGCGCGGTCGTGCAGCCGATGGTCAGTCGTCCAGCGTGCCGCGCAATAGCCGACCGATCAGCTCCAGCGGATAACCGCGATAACTGAGAAAGCGCCCCTGCTGGGCACGCTCGCGGGCATCCTCCGGCAGCCGCCCGGAAAACTTGCGCTGCCAGCACGCCTGCAGCTGAACCGCCCAGTCGATGCCGCTGTCGCGCAGGGCCTGCTCGACATCGGCACGAGCCAGGCCTCGCTGCGTCAGCTCCTCGCGAATCCGCAGCGGGCCGTAACCGGCCCGCGCACGGTAGGCGACAAAGCTTTCCAGGTAGCGTGATTCGGACAACAAGCCCTCTTGCTCCAAGCGGTCGAGGGCGGGCTCGATAAACGCTTCGGGGGCGCCACGCTTGCGCAGCTTGCGCAACAGCTCGACGCGCCCATGCTCGCGACGCGCCAGCAGGTCCATTGCCGCGCGACGTACGGCAAGCGGGTTATCCAGCTCCACGAAGAGGCTCTAGGCGCCTATCAAGCGTCGACTTCGACAGCGGCCAGATCGTCGACCACGGCTTTGACCGGTGCGCCGGAAACCAGCAGCTTCTCGCGAATCAGGCCCTCGATGGTGCGTGCCACTTCGGGATTGTCTTCCAGGTACTTGGCCGAATTGGCCTTGCCCTGGCCGATCTTGTTGCCCTGGTAGCTGTACCAGGCGCCGGACTTCTCCAGCAGCCCCTGCTGCACGCCCAGGTCGATGATCTCGCCGTTGCGGTAGATGCCCTTGCCATAGAGGATCTGGAATTCGGCCTGACGGAAGGGCGGTGCCACCTTGTTCTTGACGATCTTGACCCGGGTCTCGCTGCCGACCACTTCGTCGCCTTCTTTCACCGCACCGGTGCGGCGGATGTCCAGGCGCACAGAGGCGTAGAACTTCAGGGCGTTACCGCCAGTGGTGGTTTCCGGACTGCCGAACATCACGCCGATCTTCATGCGGATCTGGTTGATGAAGATCACCAGGCAGTTGGCATTCTTGATGTTGCCGGTGATCTTGCGCAGCGCCTGGGACATCAGGCGGGCCTGCAGGCCCACGTGCATGTCACCCATCTCGCCTTCGATTTCCGCCTTGGGCACCAGGGCTGCCACCGAGTCGACGATGATCACGTCGACCGCATTGGAGCGCACCAGCATGTCGGTGATTTCCAGGGCCTGTTCGCCGGTATCCGGCTGCGAGACCAGCAGGTCGTCGACATTCACCCCCAGCTTGCCGGCATATTCGGGATCCAGCGCGTGCTCGGCGTCGACGAAGGCGCAGGTCGCCCCCAGCTTCTGCGCCTCGGCGATCACCGACAGGGTCAGGGTGGTCTTGCCGGAAGACTCGGGGCCGTAGATCTCGACGATCCGGCCCTTCGGCAGACCGCCAATCCCCAAGGCGATATCCAGGCCGAGCGAGCCGGTGGAAATAGCCGGAATCGCCTGCCGCTCATGGTCGCCCATGCGCATCACCGCACCCTTGCCGAACTGCTTTTCGATCTGCCCCAGGGCAGCCGCCAAGGCGCGCTTCTTATTCTCGTCCATTGATATCCTCACGTGATCAAGAGGGCCAGCTAACGGCCGCCAACAACTGTATAAGTAGCCAGTATTATTCCATAGGGCAAGTCGCTCGCCTACCCCGCATCTGGATTTTCTTCCGCGACCAGCCGCAGCAGCCCCTCTAGCGCGGCCTCGACCGTTTGTCGGCGAACTTCGCCACGATCACCAGAGAACTGCCGACGCTCGCTGACCAATCGATCGTGCGCGCCCCAGGCCAGCCAGACCGTACCCACCGGCTTGTCCGGCGAGCCGCCATCCGGGCCGGCCACCCCGCTCACCGCGACCGCGAAACGTGCGCCGCTATGGACCTGGGCGCCTCTGACCATGGCCTCGACCACCTCCCGGCTGACGGCCCCGACGCTAGCGAACAGGTGCTGCGGCACATCCAGCTGCTTGCTCTTCTGCGCATTGGAATAGGTCACATAGCCGGCCTCGAACCAGGCCGAACTGCCGGGCACTCGGGTGATGGCCTCGGCAATGCCGCCCCCCGTACAGGACTCGGCGGTACTGACCTGAGCCCCGAGCGCCAGCAGTCGGCGCCCCAGCTCGGCGGCCAAACGGGTCGAAGCCTGATCGTTCACACTCATCTGCACTCCGGGGTTAAAGCCTGACAGGGGGATACCGTACACTAGGCGCTTTTGCGATTCAGCCGGACAGTTATTAAAGATGAGCCAGAGCGATCTCAGCGCCCACACCCCCATGATGCAGCAGTACTGGAAGCTGAAGAACCAGCATCCCGACCAGCTGATGTTCTACCGCATGGGCGACTTCTACGAGATCTTCTACGAGGACGCGAAAAAGGCCGCGAAGCTGCTCGACATCACCCTCACCGCCCGCGGCCAGTCGGCCGGGCAGGCCATTCCCATGTGCGGAATACCCTACCACTCGGTCGAGGGCTATCTGGCCAAGCTGGTCAAGCTCGGCGAGTCGGTGGTGATCTGCGAGCAGGTCGGCGACCCAGCCACCAGCAAGGGCCCAGTGGAACGCCAGGTGGTGCGCATCATCACCCCCGGTACGGTCAGTGACGAGGCCCTGCTCGACGAGCGGCGCGACAATCTGCTGGCCGCAGTGCTGGGTGATGAGCGCCTGTTCGGTCTGGCGGTGCTGGATATCACCAGCGGCCGCTTCAGCGTGCTGGAGATTCGGGGCTGGGAGAACCTGTTGGCCGAACTGGAGCGACTCAATCCGGTCGAGCTGCTGATCCCGGACGACTGGCCCCAGGGCCTGCCGGCCGAGAAGCGCCGTGGCGCGCGACGCCGGGCGCCCTGGGACTTCGAGCGCGACTCGGCGCACAAGAGCCTCTGCCAACAGTTCGCCACCCAAGACCTCAAGGGCTTCGGCTGCGAGAACCTGACCCTGGCCATCGGCGCCGCCGGCTGCCTGCTCGGCTACGCCAAGGAGACCCAGCGCACCGCCCTGCCGCATCTGCGCAGCCTGCGCCATGAGCGCCTGGACGATACGGTTATCCTCGACGGCGCCAGCCGGCGCAACCTGGAGCTGGACATCAACCTCGCCGGCGGTCGCGACAACACCCTGCAATCGGTGGTCGACCGCTGCCAGACAGCCATGGGCAGCCGCCTGCTCAGCCGCTGGTTGAACCGGCCGCTGCGCGATCGTACGGTACTGAAGGCGCGCCAGGAGTCGATTGCCTGCCTGCTGGAGCGCTACCGCTTCGAGACCTTGCAACCGCAGCTCAAGGAAATCGGCGACCTAGAGCGCATCCTCGCGCGGATCGGTTTGCGCAATGCCCGGCCACGCGATCTGGCGCGCCTGCGCGATGCCCTGGCCACCCTGCCCACGCTGCAGATGGCCATGAGCAACCTTGAGTCGCCGCACCTGGCCGACTTGGCGGGCATGGTCAGCACCTACCCGGAACTGGCCGAACTGCTCGGCCGCGCCATCATCGACAACCCGCCGGCGGTGATCCGCGATGGCGGCGTACTCAAGACCGGCTACGACGCCGAACTCGACGAACTGCAGGCGCTAAGCGAGAACGCCGGCCAGTACCTGATGGACCTGGAGGCCCGCGAGAAGGCTCGCACTAGCCTGGCCAACCTCAAGGTCGGCTACAACCGCGTGCATGGCTACTTCATCGAGCTGCCGAGCAAGCAAGCCGAGTCCGCCCCCGCCGACTACATCCGCCGCCAGACCCTGAAAGGCGCGGAACGCTTCATCACTCCCGAGCTCAAGGAGTTCGAGGACAAGGCGCTGTCGGCCAAGAGCCGCGCCCTGGCGCGCGAAAAGATGCTCTACGAGCAACTGCTGGAACTGTTGATCGGTCGCCTGGCTCCGCTGCAGGACAGCGCCGCCGCGCTGGCCGAACTGGACGTGCTGAGCAACTTGGCCGAACGTGCCCTGAACCTGGACCTCAACCGCCCGCGCTTCGTCGATGAGCCGTGCATGCGCATCGAGCAAGGCCGCCATCCGGTGGTCGAACAGGTCTTGACCACCCCTTTCGTCGCCAACGACCTGAACCTGGATGATGCCACGCGCATGCTGATCATCACCGGGCCGAACATGGGTGGTAAATCCACCTACATGCGCCAGACCGCCCTGATCGTGCTGCTGGCCCATATCGGCAGCTTCGTCCCGGCCGCCCGTTGCGAACTGTCGCTGGTCGACCGGATCTTCACCCGCATCGGCTCGAGCGATGACCTGGCCGGTGGCCGCTCGACCTTCATGGTGGAGATGAGTGAAACCGCCAACATCCTGCACAACGCCAGCGAGCACAGCCTGGTGCTGATGGACGAGGTTGGCCGCGGCACCAGTACCTTCGACGGCCTGTCCCTGGCCTGGGCCGCCGCCGAGCAGCTGGCCAAACTGCGCGCCTACACCCTGTTCGCCACCCACTACTTCGAGCTGACGGTACTGCCGGAGAGCGAGCCCAACGTGGCCAACGTGCACCTCAATGCCACCGAGCACAACGAACGCATCGTCTTCCTGCATCATGTGCTGCCGGGGCCGGCCAGCCAGAGCTACGGCTTGGCCGTCGCGCAACTGGCGGGGGTACCGAACGAGGTGATCGTGCGCGCCCGGGAGCACCTGGCCCGCCTGGAAACCACCAGCCTGCCCCACGAGCAACCGCGGCAAACACCGGGCCAGGCCCCGGCGCCGCTGCAAAGCGACCTGTTTGCCAGCCTGCCGCACCCGGTACTGGACGAATTGCTGAAAATCAATCCGGATGATCTGACACCGCGCAGTGCGCTCGAGCTGTTATATACATGGAAGACACGCATCTAACCTATAAACGCACAAACTGTTAGAATCGCGCGCATTTTTACGATAGCCCGGTTTACAGCCTGAGCCGTGGCATTAACGAGCGCCTGCAAGCCCTGTCCAGAAAGGGACCAGAACGCTGCCCGAGGAGAGAATCAGACCATGACCTTCGTCGTTACCGACAACTGCATCAAGTGCAAATACACCGACTGTGTGGAAGTCTGCCCGGTGGACTGCTTCTACGAAGGCCCGAACTTCCTGGTGATCCACCCGGACGAGTGCATCGACTGCGCACTCTGCGAGCCCGAGTGCCCGGCCCAGGCGATCTTCTCCGAAGACGAAGTGCCAGAGGACATGCAAGAATTCATCGAACTCAACGCCGACCTGGCCGAAGTCTGGCCGAACATTACCGAGAAGAAAGAAGCGCTGGAAGACGCCGAAGAGTGGGATGGCGTGAAAGACAAGCTGCAACACCTGGAGCGCTAGTCACACCCCCCCGGCCCCAGACAAAAGACCCGCTAGATGCGGGTCTTTTACTTTTCTGCAGGCAAAAAAAGGGGCGGTGTTACCCGCCCACTCTTTTGTCCCTATTCCCTGTATTCCCTGTTCATCATCCTGATGAGATCGCTTCCCGCGATTGTCCTGGCGACCATCCTTGGCAGCCCGTGCCTGTCCCTCGGCACAGTTGAAATACTAGCGACTTCCTCGCGCTTAACAAGTCATGGAACTACGACCGACATTGCTCACACAGCGCGCGACACACATAATAATTTCTTATAAATCAAATACTTAAATAAGTTGAAAATGAAAGCAAGCGACTAACAGGCGAAGCTTTCCGGCAATCGCTTACAGACCGCGTAAGCAAATACTTACATGGGCGCGCACAAAAAACCCGGCCGCGGCCGGGTTTCCTGACAGTCATGCAAGCCTATTGAAACAATGCGTCGCTCGACAGGCCGTTATTTTCCAGAATTTCACGCAGGCGCTTTAGCGCTTCGACCTGAATCTGCCGCACTCGCTCTCGAGTCAAGCCGATCTCCTGACCAACCTCCTCGAGCGTACAGCTTTCATGACCACGCAAGCCGAAGCGACGCACTACCACCTCACGCTGCTTATCGGTCAACTCCGACAACCACTGGTCGATGCTCTGTGAAAGATCATCGTCCTGCAGCAATTCACAAGGATCGGTCGGGCGATCGTCGGTCAAGGTATCGAGCAGCGTCTTGTCAGAGTCCGGCCCGAGGGAGACATCCACCGAGGACACCCGCTCATTCAGGCCCAGCATGCGCTTGACCTCGCCTACCGGCCTTTCCAGCAGGTTGGCAATTTCTTCGGCCGAGGGCTCATGGTCGAGCTTTTGCGTCAACTCGCGCGCCGCGCGCAAATAGACGTTGAGCTCCTTGACCACGTGAATCGGCAGACGAATAGTGCGGGTCTGGTTCATGATCGCCCGCTCGATGGTCTGACGGATCCACCAGGTAGCATAGGTGGAAAACCGAAACCCCCGCTCCGGATCAAATTTCTCGACCGCCCGGATCAGGCCGAGGTTGCCTTCTTCAATAAGGTCCAGCAGCGACAAGCCGCGGTTGACATAGCGGCGGGCTATTTTCACCACAAGGCGCAGGTTGCTTTCGATCATGCGCTTACGCCCAGCCGGATCGCCCTTCTGCGCCAGTCGCGCGAAGTGCACTTCCTCTTGGGGAGTAAGCAAAGGGGAGAAACCGATTTCGTTGAGGTACAACTGAGTGGCATCAAGCGCACGCGTGTAATCGATGTACTTGTGCTGCTTGCTGCTGGTGGAGCGCTTGGCCTTGGTTTGAGCAGTCGACGCGTCTGTCTTCTCACTCCCCACATCGGCCAGGACAATGCCCGACTCCATAAGGAGCACCTCATCGTCTACGTCAAACTCCGGCGCTACTTTTTTTTTGAGTGCCATTGTTATTGTCCCTTGCTGAGTTCGACAGCAAGCTCTGGCGGCGCCTGAGTCCTTGGCCACACCTGAGCCTGTCCCACCCACGTGAAGGGAAAGGCTGGATTCAGGTCAGCGGCGTGGCAGGTATTGCAATGGATCTACAGGCTTACCCTGGCGGCGAATTTCGAAATGAAGCTTCACCCGGTCGGCTCCCGTGGAACCCATCTCGGCAATGGTCTGCCCGACTTTGACCTGCTGTCCCTCCCGCACCAACAGCCTGCGGTTATGACCGTAGGCGCTTACGTAGGTATCGCTGTGTTTGATGATCACCAACTCGCCGTAGCCCCGTAAACCACTCCCGGCGTACACCACTGATCCATCAGACGCAGCTAGAACAGGCTGTCCCAATTCCCCGGCTATATCAATGCCTTTATTCAAACTACCGTTTGAGGAAAATCGCCCGATCAGCACCCCATTCGAAGGCCAGGCCCATCCCGACGCCGAGCGCGCAACGGCCTGTACCGGTGTGGTGGCAGGGGCGCTCTTGACGGGCGTGGCAGACGTCGCCGGAGCAGCCACAACCCGGCTCTGAACAGGGGCGGCGGGTGGCCGCGAAGGCGTGGCAGGGGTGGCTCGCGCAGCCGTCGCCCTGGTCGAACTGGTCGGCTGCTTGCCATCGAAGCGGATCGCCTGCCCGACCCGAATCAGATAGGGCGGGGAGATGCCATTGCGCGCAGCCAAGGCCTTCCAGTCCCAACCGAAGCGAAATGCGATCGAGTAGAGGGTGTCACCACGCTGCACCAAATATTGCCCGTGGGTCACGGTCGGACGCTTGTGCGCGGGCGCACGGCGATCGCGATCGACCACCTGTACGTCTCCGGGCGGCGGGCTCGCACAGCCTGCGAGCAAGGCGCCCAAGACCAGGCCACTCAGTAGCCACCGAGTGCTGCTGCAGCGAATTTGCCGTTGAATGGCCGTGAAACTCACCCCGTTCTCCCCTGCCGGCTACTGGCACCTGCTAACTGGCGCGTATTGTGCCGGAATTATTCGGCGTAGCCAGCGCTTTGCTGCTGACGCCTGGCGATCCACTCCAGCCCCAGCACCAATACAATTCCGCCCACTGCCAAAAGCATAGCCAACAGCACCTGCGGATCCTGCCCGGTGACCTCGGCAAAGCGCTGCGGCAACAGGTTGGCCTGGAGTAGCGGCACCTGTTCGCCATGACGATCGAGGCGCCAGCTCAGGGTTTCCTTCCAGGGCCAGATCTTGTTCAGCGAGCCAAGCATCAGCCCGGTGAGGAACGCCAGACCCAGGTCGCGCCAACGCACCAGCAACCAGCGCAGAAGGCCCGCAAAGCTGACCAGCCCTACCAGACAGCCGCTGGCGAAAAGGGCCAGCACGGTAATCTCAAGGCCCTTCACGGCGCCAAGGATAAAGGGATACAGGCCCAGCAGAACCAGAATGAAGCTGCCGGAAATACCGGGCAGGATCATCGCGCAGATGGCAATGCCGCCAGCCAGGAAAATACTCAGGGAGTCGGTCCCCCACTGCATGGGCGAGGCGACCGTGACCCAGTAGGCGAATGCACCGCCCAGGGCAAAAGCCACTCCACGGGACCAGTTCCAACGCCGGATATCTCGCGCCACCAGGTGCGAAGAAACCAGGATCAGACCGAAGAAAAAAGACCATACCGGAATCGGCTGATGCACCAGTAGATAGGTGATCAGGCGTGCCAGACTGGCCACGCTGGTGAGGATCCCGACCAGCAGTACCAGCAGAAAGGTGGCATTGGCCGCCTGCCAGGCCGCGCTCACCCGCCCACGCAGCAGCAGACCCAAGGCGTGAGGCACGCTGGCGATGGAGCGCAGCAGTTCGTCATAGATGCCACTGATAAAAGCCACGGTGCCGCCGGAAACCCCAGGCACGACGTCGGCAGCGCCCATGGCAATGCCTTTGGCGAAAAGCAGGAAATACTTGTTCATGAATCCTTCCAATCGAACGAGGGGGTCAGGCCAACGGCCCGTTGAGCAGTGGAACGAAGCGCACGGCATCCAGCACATGCCTGGAGAAGCCCTGCTCCTCGCGAACGATCAACAGCAACTGCTGCACGTCGCCGGCACCGACCGGGATTACCAGGCGTCCCCCGGGTGCCAGTTGGTCGAGCAGCGCCTGGGGCACATCGGCGGCGGCGGCGGTAACGATAATGCCGTTGTACGGGGCCAGGGCCGGCCAACCTTCCCAGCCATCCCCCCAACGGAACACCACGTTACGCAGGTTGAGTTCGAGCAGGCGCTCCTTGGCGCGATCCTGCAAGCCCTGAATACGCTCGACCGAAAACACCCGCTCGACCAGCTGCGCCAGCACCGCGGTCTGGTAGCCCGAGCCGGTGCCTATCTCCAGCACCTTGTCCAGCGGCCCGGCGCCCAGCAGCAACTCGGTCATGCGCCCAACCATATAGGGCTGGGAGATGGTCTGATTGTGCCCGATGGGCAGCGCGGTATCTTCGTAGGCCCGATGGGCCAGGGCCTCGTCGACGAACAGGTGGCGCGGTGTACGCCTGATCACTTCGAGCACATGAGGATTGGACAACCCTTCCTCATACAGGCGCTGAATCAAGCGCTCGCGGGTCCGCTGCGAGGTCATGCCGATCCCCCGGCGCTGCAGTTCGTCTTGCTCGCGATTCATCAGAGCAGGCCCTCCAGCCAGGGCTCCAGACTGCGGAAGCCGTCCTGGAAGGTACGATCCAGCTGCAGCGGCGTCACCGACACATAGCCCTGCATCACCGCGTGGAAATCGGTCCCCGGACCGCCGTCCTCGGCATCGCCAGCGGCGGAGATCCAGTAGCCTTCCTTGCCTCGCGGGTTAATCACCTTCACCGGCGCCGCCGCACGGGCTCGATGGCCGAGGCGGGTCAGCTGGACACCACGGATCTGCTCCAGCGGCAGATCGGGGATGTTGACGTTGAGCACGGTGCGGGGCGGCAGATCCAGGCGCTCATGGGCCGCCACCAGCTTGCGGGCGAAGTAGGCGGCACTGGCCAGGTTGTCCGGCTGGCGCGACAGTAGCGAGAAGGCAAATGCCGGGCGACTCAGGAAGCGCCCCTCGAGAGCCGCCGCCACGGTGCCGGAATAGAGGACGTCATCGCCCAGATTGGCACCCAGGTTGATGCCCGACACCACCAGATCCGCCAGTTCCGGCAGCAGGCCGTTCAAGCCCAGGTGCACGCAATCGGTGGGGGTTCCGTTAAGGCTGATGAAGCCGTTGGCCAGCGTATGCGGATGCAACGGACGGTCGAGGGTCAGCGAGCTGCTGGCGCCACTGCGGTCCTGGTCGGGGGCGATCACCGTGCACTCGGCATAATCGGTCAAGGCGGCGTGCAAGGCGGCGAGGCCCGGCGCGGCCACACCATCATCGTTAGAAATCAGAATACGCATGGGTTATCCGTCTGCCCTGCCGGCAACAGATCGACGAGTTCGCGCACCAATACGGTAGCGAAGCATCCAGCCGGCAGGACGAATTCCAGTTGCAGAATGTCAGGCTCGGGATAATGCCACGTCAAACCGCCGATGGGGAGGCGCAGTATGCGTCGTTCGTGCGCCATCCCCGCTTCTGCCAACCAGGCCACCAAATCCCTCTCGGCATTTGCCAGACGCCGCTCGAGCACCTGCTGGTCGCCGCCGGCCGCAGAATCGCCCTCCCCCCACAGCGGGCCGGTCGGATGCAGATCGAGAATGCCCAAGCGCGGGTCCTGGCACTCGGCCTCGCCGGCCGGGAAGAAGCTGCGGCTGTCGGTAAAGGCGAGCAGGTCGCCGGGCAACGCCTGATTCCAGGTACCGGCCGAAACACGCTCTGCCAGGGACTGGTTGAACAGGTAGCTGCGCGCCGCCGAAAGCAGCCGCGAGCGGATATTGCGCTGCGGCGGCAGCGCCTTGCTGGCGGCGAAGCGGCGCGCCTCCAGCACATTGCCACCACCATGACCGAAGCGTTGCAAGCCGTAATAGTTGGGTACGCCCTGAGCGGCGATTGCCTGCAGCCGCCGCGCCAACGCGTCGCGATCGGCGACCAGCTGGGTCAGGCGCAGGGTGAAGCCGTTGGCCGAATGGGCACCACGCTGTAATTTACGCTTGTGGCGAACCTGCTTGAGGATGCCCAGGCTCGGCCCCTCGGCGGCAGACAGATCGGGATCGGCCTGGCCGGGCAGGTGCAGGCTGAACCACTGGCGGGTCAACGCCTGGCGGTCCTTGAGGCCCGCATAGCTGATCATGCGCAACGGCACGCCGGCGGCGCGGGCGATGCGCCGCGCCGCGTCTTCGGTATTCAGCCCGCGCTTCTCCACCCACAGCCACAGGTGTTCGCCCTCTCCGGCCAGGGGAATATCCAGCACCTCATCGACCTGAAAATCCTCCGCGCAGGCCTTGAGCACCGCCGTGCCGCAAGCCAGCCCATGACCCCGCGGCCCGAGCAGCTCCAGTTCGTTCACAGGCCCACCAACAGCGCGACGGCGTGCACCGCGATGCCTTCCTGGCGGCCGGTGAAGCCGAGCTTCTCGGTAGTGGTGGCCTTGACGTTGACCTGCTCCAGGGTGACGTGCAGATCCGCGGCGATCAGCTCGCGCATGGCCTCGATGTGTGGCGCCATCTTTGGCGCCTGGGCGACGATGGTGGCGTCGACATTGCCGACCTGCCACCCCTTCGCCTGAACCAAACCCAGGACGTGACGCAACAACACGCGGCTGTCGGCGCCCTTGAAGCGCGGATCGGTATCCGGGAAGTGCTTGCCGATATCGCCGAGCGCCGCGGCGCCGAGCAGCGCATCGCTCAGCGCGTGCAGCAGCACATCGCCGTCGGAGTGCGCGAGCAATCCGAAACCGTGAGGGATTCGCACCCCGCCGAGGGTGATGAAGTCGCCCTCGGCGAAACGGTGCACGTCGTAGCCATGACCAATACGCATAATGAAAAACGCCCTGGAAATTCAGGGCGTTATTCTACAGGACTATCAACGGGCCGGAGCCCCTAGCCATGCAATGCCTGGGCGTGATGGCGCAGGTGATCGTCGATAAAGCTGGCGATGAAGTAGTAGCTGTGGTCATAGCCGGGCTGCAGACGCAGGGTCAGCGGATGACCAACCGCCTTGGCCGCAGCCTCCAGCGCCTCGGGCTTGAGCTGGGTTTCCAGGAAGTCGTCGCGGTCGCCCTGATCCAGCAGAATCGGCAGACGCTCGCTGGCTTCGGCGAGCAGCGCACAGGCGTCCCAGCCTTTCCAGCGCGAGCGGTCCTCGCCCAGATAGCGCGAGAGCGCCTTCTCGCCCCACGGACAGTTCATCGGGTTGGTGATCGGCGAGAACGCCGACAACGACTGGTAGCGCCCCGGGTTGCGCAAGGCGCAGACCAAGGCACCGTGGCCGCCCATGGAGTGGCCGCTGATGCCGCGCTTGTCCGAAACCGGAAAGTTCGCCTCGATCAACGCCGGCAGCTCGTGCACCACGTAGTCGTGCATACGGTAGTGCCGCGACCAGGGCTCTTGCGTGGCATTGACGTAGAAACCGGCGCCCTTGCCGAAGTCCCAGGCATTCTCGGGGTCACCCGGTACATCGTCTCCGCGCGGACTGGTGTCCGGCGCCACTATGACCAGGCCCAATTCGGCAGCCAGACGCTGGGCGCCGGCCTTCTGCATGAAGTTCTCGTCGGTGCAGGTCAGGCCGGAGAGCCAGTACAGCACCGGCAACTTGGCATCCTGTTCGGCCTGCGGTGGCAGGTAGACGGCAAACTGCATGTCGCAGTTGAGCGAGGTGGAACGATGACGGTAACGCTTGTGCCAGCCGCCGAAGCTTTTCTGGCAGGAAATGTTTTCCAGGGTCATGACAATCTCCGTAGGCCGGAAAGCCAGCTCGGGCTTTCCGGCGCAAGACGGTGGGTGCAGACGAGGCCACCCACCCTAGACACTCAAAAATGGATGACCGTACGGATGCTCTTGCCTTCATGCATCAGATCGAAGGCCTGGTTGATATCGTCCAGCGGCATGTTGTGGGTGATGAAGGTGTCCAGCGGGATCTCGCCCTTCTGCGACTTTTCGACGTAGCCCGGCAGTTCGCTGCGACCTTTCACCCCACCGAAGGCGCTGCCGCGCCAGACGCGGCCGGTCACCAGCTGGAACGGACGGGTGCTGATCTCGGCACCGGCCGGCGCCACGCCGATGATGGTCGACTCGCCCCAGCCCTTGTGGCAGCACTCCAGCGCCGCACGCATCAGCTGCACGTTGCCGATGCACTCGAAGCTGTAGTCGACGCCGCCGTCGGTCATCTCGACTATGACCTCCTGGATCGGTTTGCTGTGCTCCTTCGGGTTGACGAAGTCGGTCATGCCCAGCTCGCGGGCCACGGCTTCCTTGGCCGGGTTGATGTCGATGCCGATGATGCGCGAAGCCTTGGCCATCTTGGCGCCAATGATGGCGGCCAGGCCGATGCCGCCCAGGCCGAAGATGGCCACGGTTGCGCCCTCCTCCACCTTGGCGGTGTTGAGCACCGCGCCGATGCCGGTGGTGACACCACAGCCCAGCAGGCAGACCTTGTCCAGCGGCGCTTCTTTCGGGATCACCGCGACCGAGACTTCCGGCAGCACGGTGTACTCGGAGAAGGTCGAGCAGCCCATGTAGTGGTAGACCGGCTGGCCCTGATAGGAGAAGCGGGTGGTGCCATCGGGCATCAGGCCCTTGCCCTGAGTGGCACGCACCGAGCTGCACAGGTTGGTCTTGTTGGACTTGCAGAACTTGCACTGGCCGCATTCAGCGGTGTACAGCGGGATCACGTGATCGCCCACCTTGACTGAGGTCACGCCCTCGCCGACCGCCTCGACCACGCCACCGCCTTCGTGACCCAGGATGCAGGGAAACACACCCTCGGAGTCCTGACCGGACAGGGTGTAGGCATCGGTATGGCAGACACCGGTGGCGACGATGCGCACCAGCACCTCGCCAGCCTTAGGCGGCTCGACATCCACTTCGACGATTTGCAGCGGTTGGTTGGCGGCAAAGGCTACCGCGGCACGTGACTTGATCATGTTCGCTCTCCAGCTGGTTGTAACGGTGGCAGAGAGTGTAGATCAGCGACCCAGAATCAATAATCAGGCATTTATCAAAACATTATTGCCATACAGGGATAATATGGCCTCCTCGCATTACCATGCACCGATGCCGCCATTAGCCGGCGCCGCACTGCGCAGGAGAAAGAGGTCATGAACCGCTGGGAAGGTCTGGATGAATTCGTCGCCGTCGCCGAATGCGGCCAATTCACCGGCGCGGCCGAACGCCTCGGGCTATCCGCCTCGCAGATCAGCCGCCAGGTCGCACGTTTGGAAGAGCGCCTGCAGACCCGCCTGTTCTACCGCAGCACACGGCGCGTGGCGCTGACCGAGGCGGGACAGACCTTCCTGCAACATTGCCGGCGCCTGCAGGATGCCCGCGAGGAAGCGCTGCGTGCGGTCGGCGACCTGGGCAGCGAACCCAAGGGCCTGCTGCGCATGACCTGCGCGGTGGCCTATGGCGAACGCTTTATCGTGCCCCTGGTGACCGACTTCATGAGCCGCCATCCCCAGCTGCGGGTGGACATCGAACTGAGCAACCGCAGCCTGGACCTGGTCCACGAAGGGCTGGACCTGGCCATCCGCCTGGGCCGCCTGCAGGATT
The DNA here is from genome assembly GCF_041027545.1 of Pseudomonas zhanjiangensis. Classification (NCBI taxonomy): domain Bacteria; kingdom Pseudomonadati; phylum Pseudomonadota; class Gammaproteobacteria; order Pseudomonadales; family Pseudomonadaceae; genus Pseudomonas; species Pseudomonas zhanjiangensis. The sequence continues at coordinate 217,778 of NZ_JBFTEG010000002.1, forward strand.
CTCGCCTGGTGGCGACGCGTCTGGCACCACGGCAGATGTACCTGTGCGCGGCGCCGAACTACCTGCAGCACTATGGCCGACCACACAGCCTGTCGGAGCTGGCTCGACACAACTGCCTGATCGGCAGCTCGGATAGCTGGAGCTTCCAGCTCGACGACAGGGAAACCAGCGTCCGGGTGCAGGGCAACTGGCGCTGCAACAGCGGCCAGGCGGTGCTGGAAGCGGCTCTTCGCGGCCTGGGCCTGTGCCAGCTGCCGGACTACTACGTCCTCGAACACCTGCGCAGCGGCGCCCTGGTCTCGCTGCTGGACAACCACCAGCCCCCCAACACCGCCGTCTGGGCGCTCTATCCGCAGCAGCGCCATCTGTCGCCCAAAGTGCGCCAGCTGGTGGACTTCCTCAAACGCGGCCTGGGCCAGCGCCGCGAATACCGACGCTAGCGCCGCAGACGCCTAACGACCCGCGGACCAGCGCTGGCGCAGCCAGTCGAGATCTTCCGGACGGGTGATCTTCAGATTGTCCGCCCGCCCCTCGATCAGGCGCGGCGCCGCCCCGGCCCACTCGAGGGCCGACGCCTCATCGGTAATCGCCGCCCCGGCGGCCAGGGCATCCACCAGCGCCCGCCGCAAAGGCCCCAGGCGAAACATCTGTGGTGTGTAGGCCAGCCAGATCGGCGAGCGATCGACGGTTTCCAGCACCCGCCCGTCGGCGCCGGCACGCTTGAGGGTGTCGCGCGCCGGCACGGCGAGCAGCCCGCCGATCGGGTCATCGGCGAGCTCGCTGAGCAGCAGGTCCAGATCGGAACGCGCCAGGTTCGGTCGCGCGGCATCGTGAACCAGCACCCAGTCCTGCTCCCGGGCGCCCAGCTCGATCAGACGCGACAAGCCGCCGAGCACCGAATCGGCACGCTCACGCCCCCCCTCGGCGCGCCGCACCCGTGGGTCTTGCGCACAGCTCAGGGTCGGCCAATAGGGATCGTCGGCCGCCAGGCTGACCACCAGGCCACGCAGGCCGGGGTGGCCCAGGAAACAATCCAGGGTGTGTTCGAGAATGGTCTTGCCGGCCAGTTGCAGGTACTGCTTGGGACGGTCGGCGCGCATCCGGCTGCCAACGCCAGCAGCCGGAACCAGGACCCAGAAGGCGGGAAGCGATTGACCGCTCATTCGGCCAACTGATAGAGGGTCTCGCCCTCCTTGACCATGCCGAGTTCGTGGCGAGCACGCTCCTCGACGGTTTCCATGCCGCTCTTGAGCTCCAGCACTTCCGCCTCGAGGATGCGGTTGCGCTCCAGCAGACGCTGGTTTTCGCCGCGCTGCTCGGCGATCTGCTGCTTGAGGTCGGTGACCTGGGCCAGGCTGCCGTCCCCCACCCACAGGCGGTACTGCAATCCGAGCAGCAGCGCGATGAGCACGGCCAACAGCCAGTAGGGAGTCTTGGACATCGAAACACTTCAATTCAGATATAGAAAGGGCGGCAAAAGCCGCCCCTCTTTTACCACGCCTGGCCTCAGCCGCGGAACTCGGCACGGCCCTTGTAAGGTGCCTTGCCAGCCAGCTGCTCTTCGATACGCAGCAGCTGGTTGTACTTGGATACGCGGTCGGAACGGCACAGCGAGCCGGTCTTGATCTGGCCGGCGGCGGTGCCCACGGCCAGGTCGGCGATGGTGCTGTCCTCGGTTTCACCGCTGCGGTGCGAGATCACCGCGGTGTAACCGGCGGCCTTGGCCATCTGGATGGCTTCCAGGGTCTCGGTCAGCGAGCCGATCTGGTTGAACTTGATCAGGATCGAGTTGCCGATGCCCTTCTCGATGCCTTCCTTGAGAATCTTGGTGTTGGTAACGAACAGGTCGTCGCCGACCAGTTGCACCTTGGCGCCGATCTTGTCGGTCAGCACCTTCCAGCCGGCCCAGTCGGACTCGTCCATGCCGTCCTCGATGGAGATGATCGGATAGCGCTCGGACAGACCGGCCAGGTAGTCGGCGAAGCCGGCAGCATCGAACACCTTGCCTTCACCGGCCAGGTCGTACTGGCCGTTCTTGTAGAACTCGCTGGAGGCGCAGTCCAGGGCCAGGGTAACGTCGTCGCCGAGCTTGTAGCCGGCATTGGCCACGGCCTCGGCGATGGCCGCCAGGGCGTCTTCGTTGGACGCCAGGTTCGGCGCGAAGCCGCCCTCGTCGCCCACCGAGGTGCTCAGGCCACGAGCCTTGAGCACGGCCTTGAGGTGATGGAAGATCTCCGCACCCATGCGCAGGGCATCGGCAAAGGTCTTGGCGCCGACTGGCTGAACCATGAACTCCTGGATGTCGACGTTGTTGTCGGCGTGCTCGCCGCCGTTGATGATGTTCATCATCGGCACCGGCATGGAGTACTGACCCGGGGTGCCGTTGAGGTCGGCAATATGCGCGTACAGCGGCACGCCCTTGGCCTGCGCGGCGGCCTTGGCAGCCGCCAGGGACACGGCGAGGATGGCGTTGGCGCCCAGGCTGGCCTTGTTCTCGGTAGCGTCCAGCTCGATCATTGCGCGGTCCAGCGCCTGCTGATCGACGGCGTCTTTGCCCAGCAGCAGATCGCGGATCGGCCCGTTGATGTTGGCTACGGCTTTCAACACGCCCTTGCCCAAGTAACGGCTCTTGTCGCCATCACGCAGTTCCAGCGCCTCGCGCGAACCGGTGGAGGCACCGGACGGCGCACAGGCGCTGCCGATGATGCCGCCTTCGAGGATCACATCGGCTTCCACGGTCGGGTTGCCACGGGAGTCGAGAACCTCACGGCCTTTGATGTCGACGATCTTTGCCATTGCGTGTAGCACTCCAAAAAGTTGACTTAAAAGTTAGTGCCGGGCGGATCGCCCACCACACGCCGGCAACCTGCCGACGCGGAAAATGTACCGACTAACGAGTCATATTGTATACAAACAGCGCTCTACTCGAGAATGACCGTTTCAGGCAGTCTCGATCGGCGGAAAACTCTTGATCAGGTCATCCAGCCGCTTGAGCTGGCTGAGGAAGGGCTCCAGCTTGTCCAGACGCAAGGCACAGGGGCCGTCGCACTTGGCGTTGTCCGGATCAGGGTGTGCCTCGAGGAACAGCCCAGCCAGGGCCTGGCTCATGCCGGCCTTGGCCAGGTCGGTGACCTGGGCACGGCGACCGCCCGCCGAGTCGGCGCGCCCCCCCGGCATTTGCAGGGCGTGGGTCACGTCGAAAAACACCGGGTACTCGAACTGCTTCATGATGCCGAAGCCGAGCATGTCCACCACCAGGTTGTTGTAACCGAAGGAGGAGCCGCGCTCGCAGAGAATCAGCTGATCGTTGCCGGCTTCCACGCACTTGGACAGGATGTGCTTCATCTCCTGGGGCGCGAGGAACTGGGCCTTCTTGATGTTGATTACCGCGCCGGTCTTGGCCATGGCCACCACCAGGTCGGTCTGCCGCGAGAGGAAGGCCGGCAGCTGGATGATGTCGCACACCTCGGCCACCGTGGCCGCCTGATGCGGCTCGTGCACATCGGTGATCACCGGCACGCCGAAGGCCTGCTTCACCTCTTCGAAGATCTTCATGCCCTCTTCCAGGCCGGGGCCACGGAAGGAGGTGATGGAGGAGCGGTTGGCCTTGTCGAAGCTGGCCTTGAAGACATAGGGAATACCGAGCTTCTCGGTGACCCGCACATACTCTTCGCAGGCGCGGAGGGCCAGGTCGCGCGACTCGATGACGTTGATGCCGCCGAACAGCACCATCGGCTTGTCGTTGGCGATCTCGATGGCGCCAACCTTGATGGTCTTCTGGGTCATGTCCTTATGCCTTCTTCGCGTGTTGCGCCAGGGCGGCGTTGACGAAACCGCTGAACAGCGGATGACCATCACGCGGCGTCGAGGTGAACTCGGGGTGGAACTGGCAAGCCACGAACCACGGATGATCCGGCGCCTCGACCACCTCGACCAGGGCACCATCGCCGGAGCGACCGGAAACCTTCAGGCCAGCCTCGATCAGCTGCGGCAACAGGTTGTTGTTCACCTCGTAGCGATGGCGATGCCGCTCGACGATCACATCCTTGCCGTAGCACTGGTGCACCTGCGAGCCATCCTCGAGCAGGCACTCCTGGGCACCCAGGCGCATGGTGCCGCCGAGGTCGGAGGTCTCGCTACGCTGTTCCACTTCGCCGGTGGCATCCTGCCATTCGGTGATCAGACCGACCACCGGGTGCTCGCTGGCGCTGTCGAACTCGGTGGAGTTGGCGTCGGTCCAGCCCAGCACATTGCGGGCAAACTCGATCACCGCGACCTGCATGCCCAGGCAGATGCCCAGGTAGGGAATCTTGTTCTCGCGGGCGAACTGCACGGTCTTGATCTTGCCTTCGACGCCGCGCAGGCCGAAACCGCCCGGCACCAGGATGGCGTCGACACCTTCGAGCAGGCCGGTACCCTGGTTCTCGATGTCTTCGGAATCGATATAGCGCAGGTTGACCTTGGTGCGATTCTGGATGCCGGCATGGCTCATCGCCTCGATCAGCGACTTGTAGGCATCCAGCAGCTCCATGTACTTGCCGACCATGGCGATGGTGACTTCATGCTCGGGGTGCAGCTTGGCATCGACCACCCGCTCCCACTCGGACAGATCGGCACCGCCGCACTCCAGGCCGAAACGCTCGACGACGAAGTCGTCCAGACCCTGGGCATGCAGCACCGAAGGGATCTTGTAGATGGTATCGACGTCTTCCAGGGAAATCACCGCACGCTCTTCGACGTTGGTGAACAGCGCGATCTTGCGCCGCGAGGACGCATCCACCGGGTGGTCGGAACGGCAGATCAGCACGTCCGGCTGCAGGCCTATCGAACGCAGTTCCTTGACCGAGTGCTGGGTCGGCTTGGTCTTGGTTTCGCCGGCGGTGGCGATATAAGGCACCAGGGTCAGGTGCATCAGCATGGCTCGCTTGGCACCGACTTCGACTCGCAGCTGGCGAATCGCCTCGAGGAACGGCTGCGACTCGATGTCGCCCACGGTACCGCCGATCTCGACCAGGGCCACGTCGGCATCGCCGGCACCCTTGATGATGCGTCGCTTGATCTCGTCGGTGATATGCGGGATGACCTGGATGGTCGCACCCAGGTAGTCACCACGGCGCTCCTTGCGCAGCACGTGCTCGTAGACACGGCCGGTGGTGAAGTTGTTGTTCTGGGTCATGGTGGTGCGGATGAACCGCTCGTAGTGGCCCAGGTCGAGGTCGGTCTCGGCGCCGTCATGGGTGACGAACACCTCACCGTGCTGGAACGGGCTCATGGTGCCCGGATCGACGTTGATATAGGGATCCAGCTTGAGCATCGTGACCTTCAGGCCCCGCGCCTCCAGGATAGCCGCCAATGAAGCCGAAGCGATGCCTTTCCCCAAAGAAGAAACAACACCACCCGTGACGAAGATGTAGCGCGTCATGAAAAACCCTAGAAGTCTGCGTTTAAGCGGTCTGCGCCGCCGGGGAAAGCGAAGGAAGGCCGAAGCCCTCAGTTACTCAAGCACTGTAACTGACAAGCGATTGCCGACTCCTATTCACCAGGTGAAAAGGAATCAGAAAAAGCTCTGATAAGACGGGAGCGTAGTCTACCGGAAAGGCCTTTTCAGCTCAAACCTTGATCATCGATCGGCGGCTGCCAACGCAGTCGCCATTGACCGTCAGGCGGCGCATCCAGACCGGGCAGATTGGCCACCGCGCGCAGCTCGCCGTCGTCGTACAACAAGGGCAGGCGCCCGCGCACGAATGCCGGAAGCTGGCGCTCGTTGAGCAGGCGCTTGAGGTCACGATGGCCACGCCCCGCCAGCTTCAACACCTCGCCCCCCTGTCGATAGGCCAGGCGCCAGTTGCCGGCCGGCAACACACCGTCAATCCATGCACAGCCATTGCCCGGCAGCGCCATCGGCCGGTTTTGCCCGACAGGCGCCGTCGGCATGGCCGGCGCGCGCAGCCAGTCGCCGCTCAGCCACCACAGCCGCCCGTCGGCGCGCCTGAGCTCGCCGCCAGCCAGGCGCCAGAGCGGAACCGAGTCGCTCCGAGCATCACGCAGCGCCTGCCAGCCCGCCCAGTGCTGACTATCGGGCAAGATCGTCAGCGCGCGCAGCCAGTAGCGCAGGGCATTGCGCTGGCGCGCCTCGCTCAACCCCAGAAGCGGCGCCAAGCTCAGGCTCGGCAGCGCCAGCCAGGGGAAAGCCGGGGCGTCATGCGCAGCCGCCAAGTCCTGCTGCGCCAGCTCGTCGAGCAATTGCGCGGCCTCGCCGAGGTGTTCGGCCGAGCGCGCCAGGGTGACGGCGGCCTGTGGCCAACGCGCGGCCAGCAGCGGCATGATCCGGTGACGCAGGTAGTTGCGCGAGAAGCGGCAATTGGCGTTGGACGGATCCTCCAGCCAACGCAGCCGATGCTCGTCCGCATAGGCGCGCAATTCGTCCCGCGAAAGATTCAACAGCGGCCTGAACAGATGGCCGCGCCCCAGAACCCGCTGCGCCGGCATGGCGGCCAGGCCAAGTACTCCGGCACCGCGCATCAGGCGAAACAGCAGGGTCTCGGCCTGGTCATCGCGGTGCTGGGCCAGCAACAGCAAATCCCCGGCCCCCAGGGCCGACTCGAAGGCGGCATAACGGGCCTGTCGGGCGGCCTGCTCCAGGCTGGCTCCCGGCGAGACATCGACCCGCTCGACCTGCAGCGGCACGCCCAGCGCCGCGCACAGACGCTGGCAATGCGCCGGCCAGCCATCGGCAATCGACTGCAGGCCATGGTGGACATGAATGGCGCGAAGGGGTGGCAGAGGCTGCCGCCGGGCGAGGCCGGCGAGCATATGCAACAAGACAGTGGAATCAAGACCGCCAGACAGGGCGATCAGCCAGGCCGGCGCATCGCGCCAGGGCGCAAGGGTAGCGAGCAGGCGCTCTTCGAGGGTCATGGAGTGCATTCGGATTGTCGAGTGGACACTGGCCCACCCGCACAACTGGAGGGCGGCCAGCCATATCGAGCGACACCGACAGCAGCGGAGTCGACGAAAACAGGCCGGCGCCTCATTCTACTGCGCTGATCAGGCGACGCCGTAGCTCATCAGGCGCTCATAACGCCGCGCCAGCAACTCGGACGTGTCGAACTTGCGCAGGGTCTTGAGCTGAGCCACCAGTTCCTGGCGAATAGACTCGGCCGCCGCCGCAGGGTCGCGATGGGCGCCGCCCAACGGCTCGCCGATCACCTTGTCGACGATGCCCAGGCCCTTCAGGCGCTCGGCGGTGATCCCCATGGCTTCCGCCGCCTCCGGCGCCTTGTCCGCGGTCTTCCACAGAATGGAGGCACAGCCTTCCGGCGAAATCACCGAGTAGGTCGAATACTGCAGCATGTTCAACTGGTCGCACACACCGATCGCCAGCGCACCGCCGGAGCCGCCCTCGCCGATGACGGTGGCGATGATCGGGGTCTTCAGGCGCGCCATCACTCGCAGGTTCCAGGCGATCGCCTCGCTCTGACCGCGCTCCTCGGCATCGATGCCCGGGTAGGCCCCAGGGGTATCAATAAAGGTCAGGATCGGCATCTTGAAACGCTCGGCCAATTCCATCAGCCGGCAGGCCTTGCGATAGCCCTCCGGACGCGGCATGCCGAAGTTGCGGCGCACCTTCTCGCGCACCTCGCGGCCCTTCTGGTGACCGATGACCATCACCGGCTCGCCATCCAGACGCGCCACGCCACCGACCAGCGCCGCATCGTCGGAGAAATGCCGGTCACCGTGCAACTCGTCGAACTCGGTGAAGATGTGCTCGAGGTAGTCCAGCGTATAGGGGCGCTGGGGGTGGCGAGCCAGCTTGGCGATCTGCCAGCTGCTCAGATTGGCGAAAATGCTTTCGGTCAGCGCACTGCTCTTGTCCTGCAGGCGCGCGACCTCGTCGCCGATGTTCAGTGCGTTGTCGTTACCGACCAGGCGAAGCTCTTCGATCTTGGCTTGCAGGTCGGCGATCGGCTGTTCGAAATCGAGAAAATTCGGGTTCATAGTCATCCGTCTTGCGTCGACGGCCAAGCGGCCGGGGAGCGGTATCCGTTTCGCGCCCTACCATATAGGAACAGGCGCATTCAGGTCGACACCAAACAGGTGTCACAAGCGAATTGCGCGGCAGGGGCCGCGCAAATCAGCGGTAGTGCAAAAAGACGTTGTCTCGCCCGAACTGGTCACGCAATGCCTGAATCAAGCTGTCGGCCGGATCGATTCGCCAACCTTCGCCGAACTGTAGCAAGGCCTTGGCCTGCTCGCCGGTATAGTCCAGGGTGATAGGACAGGCACCGCGGTGGCGCCCGCACAGGTCGGCCAGCCAGCGTAGCCGATCACCCTGCAGGGCGGCCCCGGCGACCTTCAGGCGCAAGCTTTCGGCCAACCCGGTGCGCGCCTCTTCCAGGCTCATCACCCGCTTGGCCCGCAGACGCAGGCCACCGGAGAAGTCATCGTTGCTCACCTCGCCCTCGACCACCACCAGGGCATCGGTCTGCAGCAGCGCCTGGGCGCCGGCGAAGGCATCGGCAAACAGCGAGGCCTCGATCCGCCCGGAACGATCGTCGAGGGTGATGAAGCCCATCTTGTCGCCCTTCTTGTTCTTCATCACCCGCAGGGCGACGATCAGGCCGGCCACCGTCTGGCTGTCGCGGGCCGGCTTCAGGTCGACGATGCGCTGGCGGGCGAAACGGCGCACCTCGCCTTCGTATTCGTCGATCGGATGCCCCGTCAGGTAGAGGCCGAGGGTGTCCTTCTCGCCCTTCAGGCGCTCCTTCAAGGACAGCTCGCGGGCCTTGCGATGGTTGGCGTAGACGTCCATCTCGGCATCGCCGAAAACCCCGCCGAACAAGTCCATGTGACCACTGTCGTGGCTGCGCGCGGTCTGTTCGGCCGCCTGCACCGCCTCCTCCATGGCCGCCAGCAGGACTGCCCGATTACGGTCGATATTGGCCTGGTAGGCCTTGAGTTCCTCATGGAAGTAAGGCCCCAGGCGATCCAGGGCACCGCCACGAATCAGCGCCTCGAGGGTGCGCTTGTTGATGCGCTTGAGGTCGATGCGCGAACAGAAATCGAACAGGTCCTTGAACGGACCGTCGCGGCGCGACTCGACAATGGCCTCGACCGGGCCCTCGCCGACCCCCTTGATCGCGCCCAGGCCATAGACGATATGCCCCTCGTCGTTGACCGTGAACTTGAACTCGGACATGTTCACGTCCGGCGCATTGAGGCGCAGCTTCATGCTGCGGCACTCCTCGATCAGGGTCACCACCTTGTCGGTGTTGTGCATATCCGCCGACAGCACCGCGGCCATGAACGGCGCCGGGTGATGCGCCTTGAGCCAGGCAGTCTGGTAGGAAACCAGACCATAGGCGGCCGAGTGCGACTTGTTGAAGCCGTAGCCGGCGAACTTTTCCACCAGGTCGAAGATGTTGCCCGCCAGATCGGCATCGATGCCGTTGTTGGCGCAACCCTCGATGAAACCGCCGCGCTGCTTGGCCATCTCCTCGGGCTTCTTCTTGCCCATGGCGCGGCGCAGCATGTCCGCGCCACCGAGGGTATAGCCGGCCATCACCTGGGCGATCTGCATCACCTGCTCCTGGTACAGGATGATGCCGTAGGTGGGCTTGAGCACCGGCTCCAGGCCCGGATACTGATAGTCCTGATGCGGGTAGGAGATCGGCTCGCGGCCGTGCTTGCGGTTGATGAAGTCGTCCACCATGCCCGACTGCAGCGGCCCCGGACGGAACAACGCCACCAGGGCGATCATGTCCTCCAGGCAGTCCGGCTTGAGCTTCTTGATCAGCTCCTTCATGCCGCGTGATTCGAGCTGGAACACCGCCGTGGTTTCGGCCTTCTGCAACATGGCGAAGGTCGGCTTGTCATCCAGCGGAATGAAGTCGATGTTCAGCGGTTCCAGACCCTTCTTGGCCTGCTCGCGGTTGATCGTCTCCATCGCCCACTTGATGATGGTCAGGGTGCGCAGGCCGAGGAAGTCGAACTTGACCAGGCCGGCGGCCTCGACGTCGTCCTTGTCGAACTGGGTCACCAGGCCGCCACCCTCGTCGTCGCAGGCGATCGGCGAGAAATCGGTGAGCTTGGTCGGCGCGATCACCACGCCGCCGGCGTGCTTGCCGGTGCCGCGGGTGATGCCTTCGAGCTTGAGCGACATCTCCCAGATTTCCGCGGCCTCCTCGTCGACCTTGAGGAAGTCGCGCAGCGGCTCCTCCATCTCGTAGGCCTTTTCCAGGGTCATGCCGACTTCGAACGGAATCATCTTGGACAGCCGGTCGGCCAGGCCGTAGGACTTGCCCTGGGCCCGCGCCACGTCTCGCACCACCGCCTTGGCCGCCATGGAGCCGAAGGTGATGATCTGGCTCACCGCGTTGCGCCCGTATTTCTCGGCGACGTAGTCGATCACCCGGTCGCGACCGTCCATGCAGAAGTCGACGTCGAAGTCGGGCATGGAGACCCGTTCCGGATTGAGGAAACGTTCGAACAGCAGGTCGTAGGCCAAGGGATCGAGGTCGGTGATCTTCTGCACATAGGCCACCAGCGAGCCGGCACCCGAGCCGCGGCCGGGGCCGACCGGAACGCCGTTGCTCTTGGCCCACTGGATGAAGTCCATGACGATCAGGAAGTAACCGGGAAAGCCCATCTGGATGATGATATCCAGCTCGAAATTCAGCCGGTCGATATAGACCTGCTTCTTCGCCTCATAGTCCGGCGTATCCTTGGGCAGCAGCACCTGCAGGCGCTCCTCCAGGCCGTCGAAGGAGACCTTGCGAAAGTATTCGTCCATGGTCATGCCGGCCGGCACCGGGAAGTCGGGGAGGAAATATTTGCCCAGCTGAACTTCTATGTTGCAGCGCTTGGCGATCTCCACGCTGTTGGCCAGCGCCTCGGGAAGGTCGCCGAACAGCTCGGCCATTTCTTCCGGTGTCTTCAGGTATTGCTGATCCGAATAGGTGCGTAGCCGGCGCGGGTCATCCAGGCTGCGCCCCTCACCGATACAGACACGGGTTTCATGGGCGGCGAAATCGTCCTGATTGAGGAAGCGCACGTCGTTGGTCGCCACCAGCGGCGCCCCAAGCCTGGCAGCCAGTTCGACAGCCAGGTGCAGATGCTCCTCGTCGTTGACCCTATTGGTACGCTGAACTTCCAGGTAGAAGCGCTCGGGGAAAACCGCCATCCACTCGCGCAGCAGCGCTTCGGCCTCGGCGGCATCGCCGCCGAGCAGGGCCTGCCCAACCTCGCCCTCTTTCGAACCGGACAAGGCGATCAGCCCCTCGGCGGCTTCCTTTACCCAGTCGCGCTGGATAATCACCAGGTCGTTGCTCTGGCCCTCCATCCAGCCGCGGGAGACCAGCTCGGTCAGATTGCGGTAACCCTTGGCATCCATCGCCAGCAAGGTCATGCGAGTGAGCGGGCCGTCTTCTTCGGCGCTGGCCAGCCAGATATCGGCCCCGCAGATCGGCTTGATCCCGGCACCCATGGCGGCCTTGTAGAACTTAACCAGGGCGCACATGTTGCTCATGTCGGTGACTGCCACCGCCGGCATCTGCGCGCCTGCCACGGCCTTGATCAGCGGCTTGACCCGCACCAGGCCGTCGACCAGGGAATACTCGGTATGCAGACGCAGATGGACGAACGAAGCGGTCATGACAGTCCTATACGAAACACGAAAACGACAAAGCCCGGATTGTACCGGGCCTTGAAATAAAGACCAGAGAGGCGCCGGCGGACCGACGGGCTCAGCTTGGCAGCAAGGCGCGCACCGGCGCGAACGAGCGCCGATGGATGGGCGTCGGCCCCAATCTGCGCAGGGCTTCGAGGTGTACCGGCGTCGGATACCCCTTGTGCCCGGCGATGCCATACCCGGGGTATTGGGCATCGAGCACCTGCATCTCACGATCGCGACTGACCTTGGCCAGGATCGAGGCGGCCGCGATCGCGGGCACCTGGCTGTCGCCCTTGACTACCGCGGCGCTCGGTACCTGCAGGCGCGGACAGCGGTTGCCGTCGATCAGCGCCAGACGCGGCGTGACGCTCAACCCCTCGACCGCACGCTGCATGGCCAGCAGGGTGGCCTGGAGGATGTTCAACCGATCGATCTCCTCCACCTCGGCACGGGCAATGCACCAGGCCAGGGCCTTTTCACAGATCTCGTCGAACAGCGCCTCGCGCCGAGCCTCGCTGAGCTTTTTCGAGTCATTGAGCCCCTGAATCGGCCGCAACGGATCGAGTATCACCGCCGCCGTGACCACAGCGCCGCACAAGGGGCCGCGCCCGACCTCGTCGACACCGGCGACCAGCTCCTGCACCTGGGAAAAATCCAGCCCCAACTGCATCAGCCCTGCCCCAGCAGCTTGAGCACGGCATCGGCCGCCTGAGCCGAGGCATCGCGCCGCAGCGCGCGGTGAATCACGTCGAAGCCCTCGGTCTGCACCTCGCCGCCCTCCAGCAGCGGCGCCAGGGTCTGCGCCAGCGCCTCGGGCGTGGCCGCATCTTGGATCAGCTCGGGCACCAGCAAACGCTCGGCCAGCAGGTTCGGCAGGGAAATGTAGGGACTCTTCACCAGGCGCTTGAGAATCCTGTAGGTCATGGGCGAGACCTTATAGGCCACCACCATAGGTCGCTTGTGCAGCAGGGCTTCCAGGGTGGCGGTACCCGAGGCGATCAGCACCGCATCGCAAGCCGCCAGCGCCAGGTGGGAGCGCCCGTCGAGCAGGGTCAGCGGCAGATCCCGCCCGACCAATTGCTGCTCCAGCTGCGCACGCCGCTCAGGGCTGGCACAGGGCAGGACGAAGCGAATACCCGGGCGTAGTGCACGCAATCGCACCGCCGCATCGAGGAACAGGCCGCCCAGGCGAGCCACCTCGCTCCCCCGGCTGCCCGGCAGCAGTGCCACCACCGGACCGTCCGCAGGCAGATCCAGCGCCGCCCGCGCCGCCGCTCGGTCGACCTGCGGCGCAATGGCGTCGGCCAATGGATGACCGACGAAGCGCACCGCGACCTGATGAGCGTCGTAGAACTGCGCCTCGAATGGAAACAGAGTGAGCATCAGGTCGCAGGCCTGACGGATCTTCAGCACCCGCTTCTGCCGCCAGGCCCAGACCGAAGGGCTCACGTAATGCACGGTCTTGATGCCGGCACGGCGCAGCTTGAGCTCCAGGTCCAGGTTGAAGTCCGGGGCATCGATGCCGATGAATACATCCGGTTTGGCACTGATCAGGGCAGTGACCAGACGCCGGCGACGCAGCAACAGCTCCGGCAGGCGGCCGAGCACCTCGACTAAGCCCATGACCGCCAGTCGCTCCATGGGAAAGTACGAGCTCAGCCCCTCGGCCTCCATCAGCGGACCGCCGACGCCGATGAACTCGACCTGCGGATGACGGGCCTTGAGCGCCTGCATCAGGCCCGCACCGAGTATGTCGCCGGAAGCCTCGCCTGCCACCAGCGCAACGCGTAGTTGCTTGCTCATGGATTAACGGGTGATGCCGCGGCGGGAGGCCTGGATAGAATCGCGGAACACCGCGACCTCGGGAAACTGCGCCGAAGGTTCGGCCAACTCGGCCAGCGCCTGCTCCACCGTCAGCCCCTGGCGATACACCGTCTTGTAGGCGCGGCGCAGTGCGGTGATCGCCTCGTTACTGAAACCGCGACGACGCATGCCTTCGAAGTTCATGCTGCGCGCCTCGGCTGGATTGCCGAAGACCGTGACATAGGCAGGCACATCCTTGCCGATGGCGGTGCCCATGCCGGAAAAACTGTGCGCACCGATATGGCAGAACTGATGGACCAGGGTATAGCCGGAGAGAATCGCCCAGTCATCCACCAGGACATGTCCGGCCAAGGCGGTGTTGTTGACCAGAATGCAATGGTTGCCGATGACGCTGTCGTGCCCCACATGCGCGTAGGCCATGATCAGGTTGTGATCGCCCAGGGTCGTCTCGCTGCGATCCTGGACGGTGCCGCGGTGGATGGTGACGCCCTCGCGGATCACGTTGTGATCGCCGATCACCAGGCGCGTGGGTTCGCCCTTGTACTTGAGGTCCGGGGTATCCTCACCGATCGAGGAAAACTGGTAGATGCGGTTGTGCTTGCCGATTCGAGTCGGCCCCTTGAGGATCACATGGGGGCCAATCACTGTACCCTCGCCGATGATCACATCGGCCCCGATCATCGACCAGGGGCCGACGACAACGTCGTCGGCCAACTGGGCGCTGGGGTCGATGATGGCGCGAGGGTCAATCAAACTCATAGTTTGCGTTCCGCACAGATGATTTCGGCCGCACAGACTTCCTTGCCATCCACCGTCGCCTTGCACTCGAATTTCCAGATGCTGCGCTTGGTGCTGAGGAACCTGGCCTCGAGGATCAACTGGTCACCCGGGACCACCGGCTGGCGAAAGCGTAGCTTGTCCGAGCCGACGAAGTAATACAGGGTGCCATCGGAAGGCCTGGCGCCCATCATCTTGAAACCCAGGATTCCGGCCGCCTGGGCCATGGCCTCGATAATCAAGACACCCGGCATGATCGGGTGCTCGGGAAAATGCCCATTGAAAAAGGGCTCGTTGACGCTGACATTCTTGTAGGCACGAATCCATTTGCCCTCGACATCCAGCTCCGCCACCCGGTCGACCAGCAGAAACGGGTAACGGTGGGGCAGGTATTCGCGTATTTCGTTGATGTCCATCATTTCCAGAGAAGCCTGTAGTAAAAAGAAGAGAGCGCGGCAACAGCCGGCTCAGGCATCAGAAGCGGTATTCGCGCTCGAGGTCACGGCCGCCAGCTGCTTTTCCAGGTCTTTCAGACGCCGTGCCATGTCGTCCAGCTGACGAATCCGCGCCGCACTCTTCTTCCATTCGCCCGCCGGCTGCATCGCAGTACCGGAGGAGTAGGCGCCCGGCTCGGTGATCGAGCGGGTGACCATGGTCATGCCGGTGACGAACACGCCGTCGCAGACCTCGATATGCCCGACCATGCCGACGCCGCCTGCGATCATGCAGTTGCGGCCGATCTTGGTGCTGCCGGAGATGCCGACGCAGCCGGCCATGGCGGTGTTGTCGCCGATCTGCACGTTGTGCGCGATCATGATCTGGTTGTCCAGCTTGACCCCGTTGCCGATCAGGGTGTCCGCCAGCGCGCCGCGGTCGATGGTGGTGTTGGCACCAATCTCGACGTCGTCACCGATCACCACACCGCCGATCTGGGCGATCTTCTGCCAGACGCCCTTCTCATTGGCAAAGCCGAAGCCTTCGCCACCGATCACGGCACCCGACTGGATGACCACGCGCCTGCCGATGCGCACGTCGTGGTACAGCGTCACCCGCGGCGCCAGCCAGCCGCCCTCGCCGATCTGCGATCGGGCGCCGACCACACAGTGGGCGCCGACGGTAACCCCAGCGCCGATCTGCGCGCCGCGTTCGATCACCGCGAAGGCACCGATACTGGCACTGGCGTCGACCCGCGCGTCGGCCGCCACCTGGGCAGTCGGGTGCACGCCAGCCGCGGCTTGTGGCTTGCGATCGAACAGGTGGGACAACTGCGCGTAGGCCAGGTAGGGGTTGGCGACGATTAGCGCATCACCGCCATAGCCTTCGGCATCGGCGGCAGTCAGCAGTACCGCAGCGGCTTGGCAGTCGACGAGAAACTTGCGGTACTGGGCATTGGCGAGAAAGCTCAACTGATCGGGGCCGGCTTCCTGCAAGGTCGCCAGGCCGCTGATCGGCTTGTCCGCGCTGCCGCGCAGGGTGGCACCGAGGCGTTCGGCCAGCTGGCCGAGGGTCAGATGCGTAGCCGTCATGATCAGCGCAGCTGGTTCATGCGCTCGATGACCTGCAGCGTGATGTCGAACTGAGGTTTGACATCGATCACCGCACCGCGCTCGAGCACCAGGTCGTAGTTGCCCTTCTTGATCACTTCCTCGACCGCCTTGTCCAGGTTCGGCTTGAGCTTCTTGAGCATCTCCCGGTCGGCAATCGCCTTGGATTCATTCAGTTCCTTGGACTGGAACTGGAAGTCACGGGCCTTCTGCTTGAACTCGAGCTCGAGGCGCTCGCGCTCGGCGGTCTGCATCTTCTCGCCTTCCTTGACGATGCGATCCTGGATGCGCTTGGCGTCGCCCTCCAGGGTCTTCAGCTTGTTCAGCTGCGGACCGAACTTCTTCTCGGCGTCCACGGCGTAGCGCTTGGCCGCATCGGATTCGAGCAGGGCCATCTGATAATTCAGTACCGCCACCTTCATCTCGGCGAATGCCGGGGACGCCAGCAGGGCAACACTTAACAGAACCAGTTGAGTCAACTTACGCACGGTGCAACTCCTGCAAAAACTGTTGTCGTTGTTCGGTAATCAGGCACTTAGAACGTCTGACCGAGGGAGAACTGGAAAACCTGGGTATCGGCATCGTCCGGCTTCACCACCGGCATGGCCAGACTGAAGCTCAGCGGTCCGAGGGCGCTGATCCAAGTCAGGCCGAGACCGACGGAGCTGGCCAGCTGACCGGCATCGATGCTGCCGCAGTCGGCCTGGGTGCTGCCACAGCTGGTGTCGAAGACGTTGCCCACATCCCAAAAGAAGGCGGTGCGCAGCGAGCGCTGGTCCTTGACGAACGGCATCGGGAACAGCAATTCCACGCCGCCTTGGACCAGCACATTACCACCGAACGGCAATGGATCCTGATCTGGATCCGCCAGAGTACCGGTGTTGCCAGTCACTGCGGCACCCCGGCTCGGCGTGCTGCGCGGCCCCAGGCTGTTGTCCTCGAAGCCCCGTACCGAACCGAAACCGCCGGCGTAGTAATGCTCGTAGAAGGGCAGCTGCTCGGTCGAGCCGTAGCTGTCGCCATAGCCCAGCTGGGTGTGGAAACGCAGGGTGTACCTGTCGGTCAGCGCCTTGAAGATCTGCCCCTGATAATCGAGCTTGTAGAACGCCAGGTCGCTGCCCGGCACCGTGGTCTCGAACACCAGGCTCTGCGAATGACCGCGGGTGGCCATGACGCCGCGGTTGAGGGTCGATTCCGACCAGCCCACCGAGGCTTTCAGGTTCAGGTAGCTGTCGCCCTCCTGCTCGAGGAAGTCGAAGATCTCGTCCACCGTGTAGACACCGGTATTGATGTCGTCCTGCTGCAGGGTCAGGCCATAGGACAGACGCGAGGTTTCGCTGATCGGGTAACCGATGCTGGCCCCCACCCCGTAGCTGTCCACCGCATAGCTGGAGACATCGGTGTCCAGCTCATCGTAGTCGGTGGTGCGGTAGAAGGCGTTGTAGCCCAGGCTGACGCCGTCCTTGGTCCAGTAGGGGTCGACGAAGCCGAAGTTGTAGCGCTCCTGGTATTCGCTGCGGGTCAGGCCGACGCTGACCTTGTTGCCGGTACCGAGGAAGTTGTTCTGGGTGATCGAGCCGCCGAGGATCAGGCCGGCGTTCTGGGCGAAGCCGACGCTGGCGGTGATCGAACCGGAGGCCTGCTCCTCGACGCTGTAGTTGACGTCGATCTGGTCATCGGTGCCCGGCACCTGCGGGGTTTCGACGTTGACTTCCTTGAAGAAGCCCAGACGCTCCAGGCGCGTCTTCGACTGGTCGATCAGGTAGGTCGAGGCCCAGCCTCCTTCGAGCTGACGCATTTCGCGACGCAGCACTTCATCTTCGGTCTTGGTATTGCCGCGGAAGTTGATGCGGTTGACGTAGGCACGCTTGCCCGGGTCGACGACGAAGGTGATGGATACCGTGTTGTCCTCGTCATGGGCCTGCGGCACGCCATTGACGTTGGCGAAGGTATAGCCCTCGTTGCCGAGACGGCGGGTAATCAGCTCGGAGGTAGTGGTCATCACCTTGCGCGAAAACACCTGACCTTCCTTGACCAGCAGCAGTGCACGGATATCCGCTTCCGCCACCTTGAGGTCGCCGGACAGCTTGACGTCGCGCACACTGTACTTCTGCCCCTCGTCGACGTTGACGGTGATGTAGACGTGCTTCTTGTCCGGGGTGATGGACACCTGGGTCGAGGTAATATCCATGTTGATATAACCGCGATCCAGGTAATAGGAACGCAGACGCTCCAGGTCACCGGAGAGCTTCTCGCGCGCATACTTGTCGTCGTTTCTGAAGAACGACAACCAGTTGCTGGTCTTCAACTCGAACAGATCGATCAGGTCTTCGTCGTCGAAGACACTGTTGCCCACCACGTTGATGTGCTGGATGGCGGCGACCGAGCCTTCGTTGATGTTGATCTTCAGCGCCACGCGATTGCGCGGCTGGGGAATCACCTCGGTTTCGATCTCGGCCGAATAGCGGCCCTGGGCAACGTACTGGCGCTGCAGCTCGTTGCGCACACCCTCGAGGGTCGCGCGCTGGAAGATCTCGCCCTCGGCCAGACCGGATTGATTGAGGCCCTTGAGCAGGTCTTCACTGCTGATCGCCTTGTTGCCCTCGATTTCGATGCTGGAGATCGACGGGCGCTCTACTACGCTGATGACCAGCACATCGCCATCGCGGCCAAGCTGGATATCCTGGAAGAAGCCGGTCTTGAACAGTTCGCGCGTGGCCTCGACCAGGGTACGGTCATCGGCCTCTTCGCCCACATTGAGCGGCAGCGCACCGAACACACTGCCGGCAGAAACCCGCTGCAAGCCGTTGACGCGAATATCGGAAATTGTGAAGGACTCGGCGTGAACTTCGGCGATCATCAATGCGGCAAGCACCGCAGGTAGCAGCAGACGTTTCATGAAGTCCTTTCTTATTTCAACTGACCATAAAAAATCTGTCGCTCAGGGCGACAGATTTGTAATTCAGCAGTGGCTTACAGTCGACTCAGGTCGTTGACCAGGGCCAGCAACATCACCCCGATCACCAAACTAATACCAATCTGCATCCCCCAACCTTGCACCCGTTCCGACAGCGGGCGACCACGCACCCACTCGACCAGGTAAAAAAGCAGATGCCCGCCGTCCAACACCGGGATGGGCAATAGATTGAGAACCCCCAAGCTTATGCTCAAGTAGGCGAGGAAATTCAGGAAATCCCCCAGACCCGACTCGGCCGAAGCGCCCGCCACTTTAGCAATGGTTATCGGCCCGCTCAAGTTTTTTACCGAGAGCTCGCCAAACAGCATTTTCTTCAGCGAATCAAGGGTCAGCAGGCTCATCGACCAGGTTCGCCGCAGGCCTTCGGCGACAGCGTCCATAGGCCCGAAGCGCACCTCGCGCAGCATCTCCGGCGGCCACTCGACGCCGCGCACCCCGGCGCCCAGGTAGCCGCTACGCGCCTCACCTTCGCCACGCGCAGCCAGATCCACCGACACCTGCACCTGTTCCCCGTTACGCTCGACCAGCAGCTTGATCGACCGCCCCGGCAGCGCACGCACCCGGTCGACCACTTGCTGCCAGTTATCCAGAGCCTGGCCGTCGAGAGCCAGCAGGCGGTCGCCGGGCTGCAGGCCTGCCGCCAGGCCCGGGCCCTGCGGGTCCAACTGGGCAAGCACCGGCTCGACCGGCGGACGCCATGGGCGTATGCCCAGCGAGGCGATGGGGTCGGGCTGGTCGACGCCCTGCAGCCATTGCTTGAGCGGCAGCTGCAGCAGGCGCTCGGCCGATGAACCCTGATCCCGCACACTCAGACTCAAGCTACCGCTCTCGCCCAGACGGCGTACCAGCTGCAGGTTGACTTCCGCCCAACCAAGGGTGGGCTCGCCGTTGACCGCAACTATCTCCTGACCAGCCTGCAGGCCAGCCTCGGCGGCCAGGCTACCGCCCTCGACCGCACCGATCACCGGCCGCACCTGCATGCTGCCGAGCATGGCCACCAGCCAGAAAAACAGCAATGCGAGCAAGAAGTTGGCGATCGGCCCGGCGGCCACCACTGCAATGCGCTGGCGCACCGACTTGCGATTGAAGGATTGCCCGAGCAGCTCCGCCGGCACCTCTCCCTCACGCTCGTCGAGCATCTTCACGTAGCCACCCAGGGGAATCGCGGCAATCACGAACTCGGTGCCATGCCGGTCATGCCAACGCAGCAAGGGCGCACCGAAGCCGACGGAGAAGCGCAGCACCCTGACCCCGCAGCGCCGCGCCACCCAGAAGTGACCGAACTCGTGGAAGGTGACCAGGACCCCGAGCGCCACCAGGGTACCGACAATCATGTAGAGCGCACTCATCAACGTTCTCCGCGACCGTTACCCATGGCGACTCAGCCATTGGCCCGCGCGCTCGCGAGCCCGTCGATCGGCCGCCATGACCGCATCGATACTTTCGACCGCAACAGCCGACTCCGCGTTCAGTACTGAGTCGATCATACTCGCGATCTCCGGGAAGCGCAGACGCCGATCGAGAAAGGCCGCCACCGCCACCTCATTGGCGGCATTAAGCATGGCCGGCGCCGTACCACCCGCCTCCGCTGCCTGGCGCGCCAGGCGCAAGCAGGGAAAGCGCTGCTCGTCAGGCGCTTGGAAGTCCAGGCGCGCGACGGCGAATAGATCCAGTGGCGGCACCCCCGAATCGATCCGCTGCGGCCAAGCCAGGGCATGACTGATGGGCGTGCGCATATCCGGATTACCCAGCTGCGCCAGCACCGAGCCGTCGACATAGTCGACCAGCGAGTGAATCACGCTCTGCGGATGAATGACCACTTCGATTTGCGCCGGCGCAGCATCGAACAGCCAACACGCCTCGATCAGCTCGAGCCCCTTGTTCATCATGCTCGCCGAGTCCACCGAGATCTTGCGCCCCATCGACCAGTTGGGATGGGCGCAGGCCTGCTCGGGAGAAACATCGGCCAGTTGCTCGAGTGGCGTCTCACGGAAGGGCCCACCCGAGGCGGTCAGAAGGACCCGCCTGACCCCGACCTGGGCCAGGCCGCGCGAGTAGTCGCCGGGCAGGCACTGGAAAATGGCGTTGTGCTCGCTGTCGATGGGCAACAACAGGGCACCACTGCGCCGCACGGCCTGCATGAAGAGTGCACCGGACATCACCAGCGCCTCCTTGTTGGCCAACAGCACCTTCTTGCCCGCCTCGACAGCGGCCAGGGTCGGCTTCAGACCGGCGGCTCCGACGATTGCCGCCATCACGCTATCGACCTCCGGATGAGCGGCCACCTCGCAGAGACCGGCCTCGCCGAACAGCACCCGGGTGCTCAGACCCGCGCCATGCAGCGCCTCCTGCAGCTGGCGCGCAGCCAGCGCATCAGGCGCCACCGCAAAGCAGGGGCGAAAGCGCAAACAGAGCGCTTGCAGCTCGGCCAGGCGACTGAAACCGGACAAGGCAAAGACCTGGTAACGGTCCGGATGCCGGGCGATCACATCGAGGGTGCTCAGGCCGATGGAGCCGGTCGCCCCAAGCACACAGACTTGCTGCGCAGCGATCACAGCGCACCCCAACCAGCCAACCACAGCAGGGCGGCGAACACCGGAATGGCCGCGGTCAGGCTGTCGATCCGATCGAGCACCCCGCCATGCCCCGGCAGCAGACTACTACTGTCCTTGACCCCCGCCTGGCGCTTGAACATGCTTTCGGTCAGATCCCCAACCACCGAAATCAGCACCACCAGCGCAGCACCGGCCAGCGCCAGGCCGAACTCGAGGCCCTGCCAGTCGCGATAAACGCCAACTGCCGCGGCGATCACCAGGCTGAACAACAGACCGCCGATCAGGCCCTCCCAGCTCTTGCCCGGACTGACCCGCGGTGCCAGCTTGCGCTTGCCGAACGCCTTGCCAGCAAAATAGGCACCGATATCCGCCCCCCAGACCAGCACCATCACCGCCAGGATCAGACCATTGGCCAGGGGCCACTGCTTGAACAGCTGCAAGCCCTGCCAAGCCGGCAGCAGGATCAGCAGCCCCATCAGCAACCTGCCCGGCAGCCCACCCCAGTAGCGACTGCAAGCCGGGTAACTGAGCACCAGCGCCGTAGCCAGGACCCACCAGAGCACCCCAAACCCCAGCACCCAGGCGGCCATGGCAGGCTGCTTATAGAGCCCGAGCAGCAACAGCGCCACGACACCGGCGTAGGCGATGCGCTGCGACTGCGCGAGCAGGCCGGCAAGGCGCGCCCATTCCCAGGCGCCCAGGCTGACCACGAGACCGATGAACAGGGCGAAAGCCCCGCCATCGAGGAGGAAAAACCCGGCCAACGCCACCGGCAACAGGATCAGGGCGGTAATCACCCGCTGCTTCAACATGGGCGCGCGACCAGCTTGGCGGGGAGCATTGCCGGGCGCGCCGACGACAAGGCGCGATCCGCTGTCATTCGTCCTGCAAGTGGAATAAGCAAACCGCACTCCTTTTTTCGTCTCGCGCCTAGCGAGACACTGGCACAACCATCATCAGCCAGGACCCAGGCCTAGGCCCGAGCCTCGCCGGCATGGATCTGTTCGCTGGTTTTACCGAAACGCCGCTGGCGCCTGGCGAAATCCGCCAGGGCCTTGCGCATGGCATCTTGCTTGAAATCCGGCCAGAACAGGTCGGAGAAGTACAACTCGCTGTAGGCCAGCTGCCAGAGCAGGAAGTTGCTGATGCGATGCTCGCCACCGGTGCGAATGCACAAATCCGGGAGCGGCTGGTCACCCGTCGCCAGACAGCCCTGCAGTAGTCCCGGGGTAATGTCCTCGGGCTGCAGATGGCCGGCCTGGACCTCGCGCGCGAGGCGCTGGGCAGCCTGGGCAATATCCCATTGACCGCCGTAGTTGGCGGCGATCTGCAGGATGAAGCGCTGATTGCCAGCAGTCAGCGCCTCGGCCTCGCGCATGGCCGCCTGCAACTCGGGATGAAAGCGTGAGCGATCGCCGATGATGCGCAGGCTAATGCCATTCTCGTTGAGCTTCTTCGTCTCGCGGCGCAGCGCGCCCAAGAACAGCTCCATCAGGGCGCCGACCTCATCGGCCGGGCGCTGCCAGTTTTCACTGGAGAAGGCGAACAGGGTCAACACTTCGACCCCCGCCTCGGCGCACACCTCGATCACCGCGCGCACCGCATCGACACCAGCCTTGTGCCCGGCTACTCCTGGCAACAGGCGCTTCTTCGCCCAGCGGTTATTGCCGTCCATGATGATCGCCACGTGCCGAGGCACGGACGCAGGGACGCCACTATTGGTCTTGTCCATGACGATTCCTGACCGTCAGACGGCCATCAGATCCGCTTCTTTCTGCTTCACCGCCACTTCGATCTCTGCCACGAACTTGTCGGTCAGCTTTTGCACATCGTCCGCAGCGCGGCGCTCTTCGTCTTCGCTGATCTCTTTTTCCTTGACCAGATCTTTCAGCTGGCTCAGCGCATCGCGACGGATATTGCGCACCGCCACCCTGGCATCCTCCGCCGCATCGCGCGCCTGCTTGGTATAACCCTTGCGGGTTTCCTCGGTCAGCGCCGGCATGGAAATCAGCAGAAGCTCACCCAGGTTGGTTGGATTGAAGCCCAGACCAGAGCTCTGGATCGCCTTGTCGACGGCAGCCAGCATGTTGCGCTCGAACGCCACGACCTGCAGGGTGCGCGAATCCTTGACAGTCACGCTGGCAACCTGGTTCAAGGGGGTGTCCGCGCCGTAGTAGGGCACCATCACGCCACCGAGGATACTGGGGTGCGCCTGGCCGGTACGGATACGGCTGAATGCGTGAATCAGCGACTCCACGCTCTTCTGCATGCGCGCTTGGGCGTCTTTCTTGATCTCGTTAATCATTCTTCACCTTCCTCGATCAGAGTACCCTCGGCGCCACCCACCACGACATTCAGCAGGGCACCGGGCTTATTCATATTGAACACACGCAGCGGCATCTTGTGGTCGCGACACAGACAGATGGCCGTCAGGTCCATCACGCCCAGCTTGCGATCGAGCACCTCGTCGTAGGTCAGGCGCTCGAATTTCTCTGCATGCGGGTCCTTGAACGGGTCAGCAGTGTACACGCCATCCACCTTGGTCGCCTTCAACACCACATCGGCGTCGATCTCGATAGCCCGCAGGCAGGCGGCCGAGTCGGTGGTAAAGAAGGGGTTGCCGGTACCGGCGGCGAAGATCACCACCTCACCCGTCTTCAGGTGGCGCATGGCCTTGCGCCGGTCATAGTGATCGGTCACCCCGACCATGGAAATCGCCGACATGACGATGGCCGGAATGTTCGAACGCTCCAGGGCATCGCGCATGGCCAGGGCATTCATCACGGTAGCCAGCATACCCATGTGGTCGCCGGTCACCCGATCCATGCCGGCCGCACTCAGGGCCGCGCCGCGAAACAGGTTGCCGCCACCGATGACCAGGCCGACCTGAACGCCGATACCGACCAGCTGGCCGACCTCCAGCGCCATGCGATCGAGCACCTTGGGGTCGATGCCGAAGTCTTCCGACCCCATCAGGGCCTCGCCGCTGAGTTTGAGCAGAATGCGTTTGTAGCGGGGTTGGCGACCACTCACCTGCTGAGCCATTACCAGTCTCTCCTGCGGCGTGTTTAATGCTCTTCGGGCCCACTTGAGCCCATCTTAATCGAGCGCCTTGGCGGCACCCGAAGCCATCGGCGCCAGACGGCGCCTCAGGCCCGAAACAGCAGCTCCAGACTACGCCCTAATTCGACAAAGAGGCCGCGCGCAAGTGCGGGCAGCCTCTTCGGGGCGACAGTATGAAACCGTCTTATTGCTTGCTGGCAGCCACTTGAGCGGCAACTTCAGCAGCGAAGTCGACTTCACCCTTGTCGATGCCTTCGCCCACTTCGAAACGGGTGAAGGAAACGATCTCGGCGCCGGCCTTCTTCGCCAGGTCACCGATCTTGATTTCCGGATCCTTGACGAACGGCTGGCCAACCAGGCTGGACTCGGCGAGGAACTTCTGGATGCGCCCGGCAACCATCTTCTCGACGATATCGGCAGGCTTGCCCTTGATCTTGTCTTCGTTGAGCGCCAGGAAGATTTCCTTTTCCTTGGCCACGGTTTCTTCGGAAACCTGGGACGGATCGAGGAACTGCGGGTTGCTCGCTGCCACGTGCATGGCGATGTCCTTGGCCAGCTCGACGCTGCCGCCTTTCAGGGCGACCAGGACACCGATACGGTGGCCGTGCAGGTAGGAGCCCACCACGTCGGCCTCGACACTGGCCAAGCGACGGATGTTGACGTTTTCACCGACCTTGGCTACCAGCGCTTCACGATCGGATTCCTGCGCGGCGATCAGCGGCGCGGCTTCGGTCATGTTTTCGGCGAAGGCCTTCTCGATGCTGGCATTGACGAACGCCTTGAAGTCGTCCTGCAGGGCCAGGAAGTCGGTTTGCGAGTTGACTTCGATGATCATGGCGCGCTTGTTGTCATCGGCCACCTTGATGGCGATCGAGCCTTCGGCGGCGATATTGCCTGCCTTCTTGGCGGCCTTGATGGCACCAGCGGCACGCATGTCGTCGATGGCCTTCTCGATATCGCCACCAGCGGCGGTCAGGGCCTTCTTGCAATCCATCATGCCTTGGCCGGTGCGCTCGCGCAGTTCTTTAACCAGGGCTGCAGTGATCTCTGCCATGTTGGAAATCCTCGTGTCTAGGTCTTCAACCATTTCACCCGACAAACCGGGCGATTAATTCTGTGAGTGGCAAAAAGGGGGCCTAGCCCCCTTTTTGCGCAACGACTGACGCCAGTTGCTTACCGCTTAGCCTTCGCTCGCTTCAGCAGCGGCCTGCTCGACGAACTCTTCGGTAGCGCCGCCAACATTGCTGCGACCACGTACCACGGCGTCAGCCATGGCGCCCATGTACAGCTGAATGGCGCGGATGGCGTCGTCGTTACCCGGGATGATGTAGTCCACACCTTCCGGGCTGCTGTTGGTATCGACCACGCCGATGACCGGGATGCCCAGCTTGTTGGCTTCGGTAATGGCGATACGCTCATGGTCAACGTCGATCACGAACAGCGCGTCCGGCAGGCCGCCCATGTCCTTGATGCCACCTAGGCTGCGATCCAGCTTTTCCAGATCACGGGTGCGCATCAGGGCTTCTTTCTTGGTCAGCTTGGTGAAGGTGCCGTCCTGGGACTGGGTTTCCAGATCACGCAGGCGCTTGATCGAAGCACGGATGGTCTTGTAGTTGGTCAGCATGCCGCCCAACCAGCGATGATCGACGAACGGCGAGCCACAGCGAGCGGCTTCTTCGCGGACGATCTTGCCAGCGGAACGCTTGGTGCCGACGAACAGGATCTTGTTCTTGCCCGAAGCCAGTTTCTCAACGAAAGACAGCGCTTCGTTGAACATCGGCAGGGTTTTTTCCAGGTTGATGATGTGAATCTTGTTGCGCGCGCCGAAAATGTACTTGCCCATCTTCGGGTTCCAGTAACGGGTCTGGTGGCCGAAGTGCACACCGGCCTTCAGCATATCGCGCATATTGACTTGGGACATGGTCGTTCCTTAATAAGTCGGGTTAGGCCTCCACGCATCCCAGTTTCCAACCTGCCGAACCAGTCGGAAGGCACCCAGAAAACCGTGTCGATACGTGTGTGGGTTAGTGCTTCCGGACGCACCGCCCGTAAAGCGGCGCGTTTTATACCACAGATGGCGCGCGCAAGCTAGCCGGATAACGCAGTGGGCGCTTGCGGCTTATGGCTTGCGGCTTGAAGCTGCTACCATATCGCCCTTTCCGTTTGCGCCAGAGAGCTTACATGACCGTCACTATCAAGACGCCCGAGGAAATCGAAAAAATGCGCGTGGCCGGCCGTCTGGCCGCCGAGGTGCTGGAGATGATCGGCGAGTACGTCAAGCCTGGCGTCACCACCGACGAACTGGACCGCATCTGCCACGACTATATCGTCAACGTACAGCAGGCGATCCCGGCCCCCCTGAACTACAAGGGGTTTCCCAAGTCGATCTGCACGTCGGTCAATCATGTGGTCTGCCACGGCATCCCCAACGACAAGCCCTTGAAGGACGGCGACGTGCTGAATATCGACGTCACCGTGATCAAGGACGGCTACCACGGCGACACCAGCAAGATGTTCATGGTCGGCAAGGTACCGGAGTGGGCCGAACGCCTGGCCAGGGTCACCCAGGAGTGCATGTACAAGGGTATCGAGCTGGTTCGCCCGGGTGCGCGCCTGGGCGACATCGGCGAAGTCATCCAGAAGCATGCCGAGAAGAGCGGCTTCTCGGTGGTACGCGAGTATTGCGGCCATGGCATCGGCAAGGTGTTCCACGAAGAACCGCAGGTGCTGCACTACGGACGCGCCGGCACCGGCATGGAACTTAAGGAAGGCATGACCTTCACCATCGAGCCGATGATCAACCAGGGCCGGGCGGAAACCCGCCTGCTCGGTGATGGCTGGACCGCGATCACCAAGGACCGCAAGCTCTCGGCGCAGTGGGAGCATACGATTCTGGTGACCGCCGACGGCTACGAGATCTTCACCCTGCGCAGTGACGACACCATCGCACGCACCTCGGCTTGACCGAGGGCGGACGCGCCTCACTGCCTCAATAAGGAAGACCGCGCATGGCGCAGGTAGATCCCGAATTGTTCGACCGCGGCCAGTTCCAGGCGGAACTGGCCCTGAAGGCCAGCCCCATAGCGGCCTTCAAGAAGGCCATCCGCCGCGCCCAGGACGTGCTCAACACGCGCTTTCGCGAGGGCTTCGACATCCGCCGGCTGGTCGAGGATCGCGCCTGGTTCACCGACCAGATCCTGCGCGAGGCCTGGGATCGCCTGGACTGGAGCGAGGACGCCGATATCGCCCTGCTGGCGGTCGGTGGCTACGGTCGCGGGGAACTGCACCCCTTTTCCGACATCGACCTGCTGATCCTGCTCGACAGCGCCGACCACGAAACCTTCCGTGAACCGATCGAACTGTTCCTCACCCTGCTCTGGGACATCGGCCTGGAAGTCGGCCAGAGCGTGCGCTCGGTCGACGAATGCGCCGAGGAGGCCCGCGCCGACCTGACCATCATCA
This sequence comes from Pseudomonas zhanjiangensis, assembly GCF_041027545.1. Classification (NCBI taxonomy): domain Bacteria; kingdom Pseudomonadati; phylum Pseudomonadota; class Gammaproteobacteria; order Pseudomonadales; family Pseudomonadaceae; genus Pseudomonas; species Pseudomonas zhanjiangensis. The sequence continues at coordinate 245,651 of NZ_JBFTEG010000002.1, forward strand.
CCAACCTGATGGAAAGCCGCACCATCGCCGGTCCGGAGCGCCTGCGCCAGCGCATGCTGGAGGTCACCAGCACCGAGCGGATGTGGCCGAGCAAGCACTTCTTCCTGGCCAAGCGCAAGGAACAGCGCAGCCGCCACGCCAAGTACAACGACACCGAGTACAACCTGGAGCCCAACGTCAAGGGCTCGCCGGGCGGCCTGCGCGACATCCAGACCATCCTCTGGGTCGCCCGCCGTCACTTCGGCACCCTCAACCTGCACGCCATGGTCGGCCAGGGCTTCCTGCTGGAAAGCGAGTACGCCCTGCTGGCCTCCAGCCAGGAGTTCCTGTGGAAGGTTCGCTACGCCCTGCACATGCTCGCCGGACGCGCCGAAGACCGCCTGCTGTTCGACCACCAGCGCGCCATCGCCAGCCTGCTCGGCTTCCAGGACGGCGACGCCAAGCTGGCGATCGAGCGCTTCATGCAGAAGTACTACCGAGTGGTGATGGGCATCGCCGAGCTTTCCGACCTGATCAAGCAGCACTTCGAGGAAGAAATTCTCCGCGCCGGCGAAAGCGGCCAGGCCATGCCGCTGAACAGCCGCTTCCAGCTGCGTGACGGCTATATCGAAGTCACCCACAGCAATGTGTTCAAACGCACCCCGTTCGCCATCATGGAAATCTTCGTGCTGATGGCCCAGCACCCGGAGATCAAGGGCGTGTGCGCCGACACCATTCGCCTGCTGCGCGACCATCGCCACCTGATTGATGACGACTTTCGCAGCGACATCCGCAACACCAGCCTGTTCATCGAGCTGTTCAAGAGCAACCAGGGCATTCACCGCAACCTGCGGCGGATGAACCGCTACGGTATCCTCGGCCGCTACCTGCCGGAGTTCGGCCACATCGTCGGGCAGATGCAGCACGACCTGTTTCACATCTACACGGTCGATGCCCACACCCTCAACCTGATCAAGCACCTGCGCAAGTTCAAGTGGCCGGAGCTGGCGGAGAAGTTCCCCCTGGCGAGCTCGCTGATCGGCAAGCTGCCCAAGCCCGAGCTGATCTACCTGGCCGGTCTCTATCACGATATCGGCAAGGGCCGCGGCGGCGACCATTCGGAACTCGGCGCCGCCGATGCCGAGGTGTTCTGCAACCGCCACCACCTGCCCAACTGGGATTCCAAGCTGGTGGTCTGGCTGGTGCAGAACCACCTGGTGATGTCCACCACCGCGCAGCGCAAGGACCTGTCCGACCCCCAGGCGATCTTCGACTTCGCACGCCTGGTCGGCGACCAGACCCGCCTGGACTACCTCTACGTGCTGACCGTGGCCGACATCAACGCCACCAACCCCAGCCTGTGGAACTCCTGGCGGGCCAGCCTGCTGCGCCAGCTGTATACCGAGACCAAGCGCGCCCTGCGCCGCGGCCTGGAAAACCCGCTGGACCGCGAAGAGCAGATCCGCCTGACCCAGAGCGCCGCGCTGGACATCCTGGTGCGCAACGGCACCGACCCGGACGACGCCGAGCAGCTGTGGTCACAGCTGGGCGACGACTATTTCCTGCGCCACGCCGCCGATGACGTGGCCTGGCACACGGTGGCGATCCTCCAGCATCCCGACGACGGCAACCCGCTGGTACTGATCAAGGAAACCACCCAGCGCGAGTCCGAAGGCGGCACCCAGATCTTCATCTACGCAGCCGACCAGCACGACTTCTTCGCCGTGACCGTGGCCGCCATGGCCCAGCTCAACCTGAGCATCCATGATGCCCGGATTCTCACCTCGACCAGCCAGTTCACCCTCGACACCTATATAGTCTTGGAAGCCGAAGGCGGCTCGATTGGCGACAACCCGGCACGGATCAAGCAGATCCGCGAAGGGCTGATCGATGCGCTGAAGAACCCGGACGAGTACCCGAGCATCATCCAGCGTCGGGTGCCGCGCCAGCTCAAGCATTTTGCCTTCGCCCCGCGGGTCACCATCCACAACGACGCCCAGCGCCCGCTGACCATTCTCGAGCTGACCGCCCCGGACCGCCCCGGCCTGCTGGCGCGCATCGGACGGATCTTTCTCGACTTCGACCTGTCGGTGCTCAACGCCAAGATCGCCACCCTTGGCGAGCGGGTGGAGGACGTGTTCTTCGTCACCGACGCGCACAACCAGCCACTGTCCGACCCGCAGCTCTGTGCCCGGCTGCAGGAGACCATCGTCTCGCAGTTGTCGGAAGCCAATGGCCAAACAACCGAATCGAGCCCGATCGAGTTCTGATCGCGGCAGTCGCTTGCAGCACCAGGAAAGACCCATGAATGACGCTTTGAACCAGTTGCAACCCTACCCCTTCGAGAAGCTCCGCGCCCTGCTGGCCGGCGCCCAGCCGCCGGTCGAGAAACAGGCCATCGCCCTGTCGATCGGCGAACCCAAGCACCGCTCCCCGGCCTTCGTCGCCGAGGCACTGAGCGCCAACCTCGAGCAACTGGCCGTCTACCCGACCACCCTGGGCATCCCGGCGCTGCGCGAGGCGATTGCCAATTGGTGCAGCCGGCGCTTCGGCCTGCCGGCCGGCGCGCTCGATCCGGCGCGCCAGGTGCTGCCGGTCAACGGCACCCGCGAGGCGCTGTTCGCCTTTACCCAGACGGTGGTACAGCGTGGCGCCGACGGCCTGGTGGTCAGCCCCAACCCCTTCTACCAGATCTACGAGGGCGCGGCGCTGCTCGCCGGCGCCCAGCCGCACTACCTGCCCTGCCTGCCGGAGCATGGCTTCAACCCGGATTTCGATGCGGTACCGAACGAGGTCTGGCAGCGCTGCCAGATCCTCTTCCTCTGCTCGCCGGGCAACCCCACCGGCGCGCTGATTCCGCTGGCCACCCTGAAGAAGCTGATCGCCCTGGCCGACCAGTTCGATTTCGTGATCGCCGCAGACGAGTGCTACAGCGAGCTGTACTTCGACGAGCAGAATCCGCCGGCGGGCCTGCTCAGCGCCTGCGCCGCACTCGGCCGCAACGATTTCAAACGCTGCGTGGTGTTCCATAGCCTGTCCAAGCGCTCCAACCTGCCCGGCCTGCGCTCGGGCTTCGTCGCCGGCGACGCCGACATTCTGAAATCTTTCCTGCTGTACCGTACCTACCACGGTTGCGCCATGCCGGTGCAGACGCAGCTGGCCAGCGTTGCCGCCTGGAACGACGAAGAGCATGTGCGGGCCAACCGCGAGCTGTACCGCGAGAAGTTCGCCGCGGTGCTCGACATCCTCGACGGCGTGCTGGACGTGCAGCGCCCGGACGGCGGTTTCTACCTGTGGGCCAAGACCCCGGTCGACGACGAGACCTTCGCCCGCGAGCTGTACGCCCGCGAGCATGTCACCGTGGTACCCGGCTCCTACCTGTCGCGCAGTGTCGATGGCCAGAACCCCGGAGCCGGCCGCGTGCGCATGGCCCTGGTGGCGCCTCTGGCCGAATGCGTCGAGGCCGCCGAGCGAATCCGTGCCTTTGTGAAGAGCCTGCAAGCATGAGCAAGACCCTCTACGGCATCAAAGCCTGCGACACCATGAAGAAGGCCCGCAGCTGGCTCGACGAGCACGGCGTGGACTACCACTTCCACGATTACAAAGCCGTCGGCATCGATCGCGGCAACCTGGAAAAGTGGTGCAACGAGCACGGCTGGGAAACCGTCCTCAATCGTGCCGGCACCACCTTCCGCAAGCTGGACGAGGCGCAGAAGTGCGACCTCGACCAGGACAGGGCCATCGAACTGATGCTGGCCCAGCCGTCGATGATCAAGCGCCCGGTGCTGGATCTCGGCGACAAGACCCTGATTGGCTACAAACCCGAGCGCTACGCCGCCGAACTGGCGTAACGCCCTCCTAATTCGTTGCAAGGAACTACTCCATGACCACTACTACCCTGTTCAGCCTGGCCTTCGGCGTCGGCACCCAGAACCGTCAAAACACCTGGCTGGAGGTGTTCTACGCCCAGCCGCTGCTCAACCCGTCCGCAGACCTGGTGGCCAAGGTCGCCGAAAAGCTCGGCTACGAAGGTGGCAACCAGGCCATCGCCTTCACCACCACCCAGGCCGCTGAGCTGGCCGAGACCCTGAAGGGCGTCGATCCGGCCCAGGCCAAGCTGCTCACCCGCCTGGCCGAGAGCCACCAGCCACTGGTCGCCACCCTGCTCGCCGACGATGCAGCGCCGATCAGCACCCCCGAGGCCTACCTCAAGCTGCACCTGCTGTCGCACCGACTGGTCAAGCCGCACGGCCTGAACCTGACCGGCATCTTCGCGCTGCTGCCCAACGTGGCCTGGACCAGCCAGGGCGCCATCGACCTGGGCGAACTGGCCGAGCGTCAGCTGGAAGCGCGCCTGAAGGGCGAGTTGCTCGAAGTCTTCTCGGTGGACAAGTTCCCGAAGATGACCGACTACGTGGTCCCGGCCGGCGTGCGCATCGCCGACACCGCCCGCGTGCGCCTGGGCGCCTATGTCGGCGAAGGCACCACGGTGATGCACGAGGGCTTCGTCAACTTCAACGCCGGCACCGCCGGCCCGGGCATGATCGAAGGCCGCGTCTCCGCCGGCGTGTTCGTCGGCAAGGGCTCGGACCTGGGCGGCGGCTGCTCGACCATGGGCACCCTGTCCGGTGGCGGCAACATCGTCATCTCCGTCGGCGAAGGCTGCCTGATCGGCGCCAACGCCGGCATCGGCATCCCCTTGGGCGATCGCAACACCGTGGAATCCGGCCTGTACATCACCGCCGGCACCAAGGTTGCCCTGCTCGACGACCAGGGCGAGCTGGTCAAGGTCCTCAAGGCCCGCGAACTGGCTGGCCAGCCGGACCTGCTGTTCCGCCGCAACTCGCAGACCGGCGCGGTGGAGTGCAAGAGCCACAAGTCGGCGATCGAACTCAACGAAGCGCTGCACGCGCACAACTGATCCGCACCAGGGTGCGCAATGCGCACCCGCCTTGTAGGATGGCTAGGACCACCCGAGCGGTCCTGGCCATTTTGCGTTTCTGCAGCCTTGCAGGTCTGATTCCATGCCCCTGACTTCCCCCTGGCGCCGCGACTTTCCCGGCATTCTCGCCCTCGAAGCCGAAGGCCAGACCTACCTGGACAGCGCCGCCACCGCGCAGAAGCCGCAGGCGATGCTCGACGCCCTGCTCGGCTACTACGCCGGCGGCGCGGCCAACGTGCACCGTGCCCAGCACCTGCCGGGCGAACGCGCCACCCGCGCCTTCGAAGACTGCCGCCACAAGGTGGCGCAACGGCTCAATGCCGCCAGCGCCAGCGAGATCGTCTTCACCCACGGCGCCACCGAGGCCTTCAACCTGCTCGCCTACGGCCTGGACGACGAATTTCAGGCCGGTGACGAGATCGTCATCAGCGCCCTGGAGCACCATGCCAACCTGCTGCCCTGGCAGCAGCTGGCGCGGCGCCGCGGGCTCAAGCTGGTGGTCCTGCCACTGGACAGCGCGGGCGGAGTCGACCTCGACCAGGCCGCCACGCTGATCGGCCCGCGAACCCGCCTGCTGGCGGTCAGCCAGCTGTCCAATGTGCTCGGACGCTGGCAACCGCTCACCGCCCTGCTGGCCCTGGCCAAGGCCCAGGGGGTGCTGACCGTGGTCGACGGCGCCCAGGGTGTGGTGCACGGCCGGCAGGACCTGCGCGCGCTGGACTGCGACTTCTACGTCTGCTCCAGCCACAAGCTCTATGGGCCGGACGGCGTCGGCGTGCTCTATGGCCGCGCAGCGGCCCTGCAACGCCTCAGGCACTGGCAGTTCGGCGGCGAGATGGTGCGCCAGGCGGACTATCAGGACGCCGAATTCCGCGGCGCGCCGCTGGGCTTCGAAGCCGGCACCCCGCCGATTGCCGGGGTGATCGGCCTCGGCGCCAGCCTCGACTACCTGGGCGCACTGGATCAGGCCGCAGTCGCCGCTCATGAGGCGGCGCTGCATGCCAAGCTGCTGGCCGGCCTCGGCGCGCGCGAGGGCATCCGCCTGCTCGGCTCGCCCCAGGTAGCCCTGGCCAGCTTCGTCGTCACCGGCGTGCACAATGCCGATCTGGCTCACCTGTTCACCGAGCAAGGCGTCGCCGTGCGTGCCGGCCACCACTGCGCCATGCCGCTGCTGCAGCGTCTCGGCCTGGCCGGGGCCATTCGCGTGTCACTGGGCCTGTACAACGACGGCGCCGATCTGGAGCGCTTCTTCGCCGCCCTGGATCGGGCGCTGGAGCTGCTGCGATGAGCCTGCCGACCGCCGCGCAGCAAGCGCTCGACGACTTCGCCCAGTGCCCCGGCTGGGAGCAGCGGGCGCGCCTGCTGATGCAATGGGGCGAACGCCTGGTGCCCTTGAACGAGGCCGAACGCGGCGAGGGCAACCGTGTACATGGCTGCGAAAGCCAGGTCTGGCTGGTCGGCGAACTCGCCCAGGGCCACTGGCAATTCCGTGCGGCCAGCGACGCCCGGCTGATCCGTGGCCTGCTCGCGGTACTGCTGGCGCGGGTCAATGGCCTGACGGCCGAGGAGCTGGCCGCGGTCGACCTGGTGGCCTGGTTCGAGCAGCTGGGCCTGGCACGCCAGCTCTCGCCGTCGCGCAGCAACGGCCTGAATGCGGTACTGCAGCGCATGCGCCAGATGGCCGGCGACTAAGGCTCGCTACGCGGCGCCCAGGCGTCGACCTTGCCCTCATACAGCGCCTTCTGCAGACGCTGCAATTCACCGTTGCGGGCCAACGCCTGCAGCCCCTGGTTGAACCGGCGGTGGAGCTCGGCCGCTTGCGCATCGCCGCTTCGAAACAGCAGATGCAAGGACTCACGGTTCAGGCTACGCGGGTGGTGGTCGATAAGCGCCCGCTCTGCCGCACTGAACTGCCGCTGCAACAGGGCATAGCCGACCGCCCGGTCCTGCGGATGAATGTCGATGCGTCCGTGCAGCAACAGGCGCAAAGCGGTCTCGCTCTTGGCGCTTTCCTGGATATTGAATAGCCCCTGGCCTCGCTTCTCATCGAACTGTGGCCCGTAGCTGTAGCCCAGGGTCGTGCCGATGCGATAGGCGGCAAGGTCCTCGATACGTTGCCAGTCAAAATCCGCGCCCTTGCTTCGGAACAAAACCACATCGCCGTAGACCAAAGGGGCGCTGCACAGGCTATAGGCCTGTCTCGCCTCGCTGCACGCATAGGGCATGACCGCATCGAGCTCGCCCTTGCGCAGCATCAGCAGGTTGCGCTTCCATGGGTTGAAGACGTACTCGACCCGATAACCGGCCTGCGCGAACACCGCGCTGATCAAGCGCCCCAGGGCGCCGCCGTCGTCACGCCCCTGATCGACATAGGGCGGCCAGTCGCCGGTGCCGACGCGTAGGGTCGGTTCGGCGCGCGCCCCAACGCTGGCGAGCAACGCCAGAATCAACAGCAGTGCGCCAGCAACGGGCGCTAAGCAACGCAATGGATTGGACACGCTCCATGGCCCTCGCTAGGCAACAAGATGAAACCGTCCCTGGCGTGCAATGGTTCTAGGTGGAGCTTAGTCAAGTCCTGCCGGCACGCGCCGTCAGGCGGGACGGGTCCGCTCGGACGGTCGCCGCGCACCGGCCACCAGCTTGTCCAGGGTCTTGGCCACCGCCGCCATGCCGAAACTGGCGGTGACCATCATCACCGCGCCGAAGCCACCGGCGCAGTCGAGCTTGACCCCTTCGCCGACGAAGCCCTTGGCCTGGCAGACCGTGCCATCGGGTTTGGGGTAGCGCAGCTGCTCGGTGGAGAACACGCAGGGCACGCTGTAGTTGCGCCCTGGGGTGCGCGAGAAACCGTAGTCGCGGCGCAGGGTCGAGCGCACCTTGGCCGCCAGCGGATCGTTGAAGGTCTTGTTCAGGTCGCCGACCTGGATCTGCGTCGGGTCGACCTGCCCGCCGGCGCCACCGGTGGTGACGATCTGGATCTTGCGCCGCTTGCACCAGGCGATCAGCGCCGCCTTGGCGTTGACGCTGTCGATGCAGTCGATCACCGCATCGAGCCCCTCGGTGATGTATTCGGCCATGGTCTCGCGGGTGACGAAGTCGGCCACCGCATGTACCACGCAGCCCGGACTGATGGCACGAATGCGCGCGGCCATCACCTCGACCTTGGCCTGGCCGACACTGCCCTCCAGGGCATGCACCTGGCGATTGCTGTTGGTGATGCAGACATCATCCAGGTCGAACAGCGATATCTCGCCCACCCCGGAGCGGGCCAGGGCCTCGGCCGCCCAGGAACCGACGCCGCCGATGCCGACCACCGCCACATGGGCGGCCGCCAGCCGCTCGGCGCCTTCGCGGCCATAGAGCCGGGCGACGCCGGAAAAACGTTGATCATCGAAGGGCATCTCATCACCTCAACAGCCAGCACTCGAGCAGGCGCGCATTATAGCGGCGCCGGTGGCGCCTGCGGCCATCCGCCCGACTGCCCCGAACCTAACCGCGCCGGGCGGCGGCCCCTGTCGGCGATTTTGCTTTAAGATGGCGACCTTTCCGCTCGACGCCGCCCAGGAGCCGCAATGACTGCCCCCGCCCCGACCCTCTCCGCCACCCTGGAGCTTGCCTGCGACCTGATCCGTCGCCCGTCCGTGACCCCGGTCGATGAAGGTTGCCAGGAACTGATGATCCGCCGCCTGCAGGCGCTGGGCTTCCAGATCGAACCGATGCGCATCGAGGAGGTGGACAACTTTTGGGCCAGCCATGGCGAGCAGCAAGGGCCGGTGCTGTGCTTCGCCGGGCACACCGACGTGGTGCCGACCGGGCCGCTGCAGGCCTGGCAGCACCAGCCGTTCGACGCCCAGATCGACGAGCACGGCATGCTTTGCGGCCGTGGCGCCGCCGACATGAAGGGCAGCCTGGCGGCGATGATCATCGCGGTCGAACGCTTCATCGCCGACCACCCCAAGCACAAGGGCCGTATCGCCTTCCTGATCACCAGCGACGAGGAAGGTCCGGCCCAGCACGGCACCAAGGCCGTGGTCGAACGCCTGGCCGCTCGCGGCGAACGCCTGGACTGGTGCATCGTCGGCGAACCCTCGAGCACCTCGCTGGTCGGCGACGTGGTCAAGAACGGTCGCCGCGGCTCGCTCGGCGCCAAGCTCACGGTGCGCGGCGTGCAGGGCCACGTGGCCTACCCGCACCTGGCCAAGAACCCCATCCACCTGGCGGCGCCGGCCCTGGCCGAACTGGCCGCCGAGCACTGGGACGACGGCAACGACTTCTTTCCGCCGACCAGCTTCCAGGTGTCCAACCTCAACGCCGGCACCGGCGCGACCAACGTGATCCCCGGCGAATTGCAGGCGGTCTTCAACTTCCGCTTCTCCACCGAATCGACGGTCGAAGGCCTGCAGCACCGGGTCAACCAGATCCTCGACAAGCATGGCCTGGACTATCACGTGGAGTGGGCGCTGTCAGGCCTGCCGTTCCTCACCGAACCGGGCGCCCTGCTCGATGCGGTGGCGGCCAGCGTCAAGGCGGTGACCGGCCGCGAGACCACGCCCTCGACCTCCGGCGGAACTTCCGATGGGCGCTTTATCGCCACCCTGGGCACCCAGGTGGTCGAACTCGGCCCGGTCAATGCGACCATCCACCAGATCAACGAGCGGGTGCTGGCCAGCGACTTGGACGTGCTCACCGACATCTATTACCAGACCCTCGTGAAGCTGCTCGCCTGATGCTCACCTGCCCCCTCTGCCAGGGCGCCCTGAGCACCGTCGACAACGGCGTCGCCTGCGCCAGCGGCCACCGCTTCGACCGCGCACGCCAGGGCTACCTGAACCTGCTGCCGGTGCAGCACAAGAACAGCCGCGATCCCGGCGACAATGCGGCCATGGTCGAGGCCCGGCGGCGCTTTCTCGACGGCGGCCACTATGCGCCGCTGGCCGCGCGCCTGGCCGAACTGGCCGCCGCGCGCGCACCAGGGCAGTGGCTGGATATCGGCTGCGGCGAAGGCTATTACACGGCGCAACTCGCCGAGCGCCTGCCCCGGGCCGAGGGCTATGCCCTGGATATCTCCCGCGAGGCGGTCAAGCGCGCCTGCAAGCGCGCGCCGCAGCTCACCTGGCTGGTGGCCAGCATGGCACGCGTGCCGCTGAGCGATGCCAGCTGCCAGTTGCTCGCCAGCGTGTTCAGCCCCCTCGACTGGCAGGAGGCCAGGCGCCTGCTCGCCCCCGGTGGCGGCCTGCTGCGCATGGGGCCGAGCCGCGAGCACCTGATCGAACTACGGCAGAAGCTGTATGACCAGGTACGCGACTACGACGACCAGAAGCACCTCGAGCTGATCCCCGAGGGCATGCGCCTGGCGCACAGCGACAGCCTCAGCTTCAAGCTGCAACTGACCAGCAGCCAGACCCGAGCCGACCTGCTGGCGATGACCCCCCACGGCTGGCGCGCCAGCGCCGAGCGACGCGCCGCGGTGATCGCCGAGCCATTCGAAGTCACGGTAGCCATCCGCTACGATTGGATCGAGAAACTCTAGGCCTCCCAGAACTGGAACTGACCATGCGCCAACCGGATATCGAGATCTACCTGAAAGACACCGATCACCAGGCCATCGCCACCTGGTTGAGCGAGGTGCTGGGGCCCTGCACGCCTTGGCAACAGAAGGGCCAGACCTTCAAGTGCCGGGCCGGCGAGGTGCCGGTAACCTGGCTGCCGAAAGCCGTGGGCAAGTGGCACAGCCTCTACCTGGAGAGCGACGCCACGCCCTGGGCCGACGACCTGGCCTGTGCCCAGGCCGCATTCGTCGCGCTGAACGTCGAGGTGCGCTGTGCGCCAGGCGGCTGGCAGGAAGAGGAAAGCGACGAGCAGGCCGACCGCTGGCTGCGCATCAGCGCCGACGGCGTCGAGGAGATCACCTGGCGCACCGGCTGAGGCCGAGTCGCGCTCCAGTAACGCAAAAGCCCGTCATTCGACGGGCATTTGCCATAGCGGGAACAGGCCTCAGAGCGCCGAAACGTCGTCTGCCTGCAGGCCTTTCTGACCCTGGGTCACGGCGAACTCGACCTTCTGTCCCTCGGTCAGGGTACGGTGGCCTTCACCGCGAATGGCGCGGAAATGGACGAACACGTCGGCACCGCTTTCGCGCTGAATAAAGCCATAGCCCTTGGAATCATTGAACCACTTGACGGTCCCGGTTTCACGATCAGCCATTACCACTGTCTCCAACTCGCAATTTTTATTGTCCCGTTCGACGGTTCGACGTTCGACGCATCGACGGTTTGCCGGCTCGCCGAATGCGCGCCCAGCCGGCAGGCCCACATAGGGATTTACCTGCGGCGGAGGAGCCATTCGAATGGCGATCCGCCGTCGAGTATAGATCAAGCATTGGGCCTGAAAAGCACTTTTTCCAATCGGCTGCAGGCCATACAGGACAAGGGCTACAGCATAGTTGCGAGGGATGGCCGGCACGCCGCCGGCCCTCCCCCGCGCGGCATGCCCTCAGCCGTGCCTGCGCCGCCGCCACAACCACAGGGCCAGCACCGCCAGGGTCAGCAGCAGCGGCACCAGGGCGATATTGACGAACTTCAGGGTACGTCCCAGTGCCTCGATATCGGCATTGAGCTGGTAGCGCACCTCACGCAGCTCCTTGCGAATCTTCAGCTTCTCGTCGAGGAACTGGCGCACCGCGGCCTGCTGCTCCGGGGTCAACTCCAGCGCCTTGTTCGGATCGTCGCTCTGCTGCAATGCCGCCAGCTTCTGCTCGGTATCGGCCAGGCGCGCCTGCAGGGCCTGCTCCTTCTCACGGAAGCGGGTCTCGGCCTCGCGCTGCAGCGCCTCGACCACCTCGAACGGGCGGCTGAAGCGGCCGCGCGAACGCACGCTGATCAGGGCATCGGAACCAGCCAGGTTATCCAGCGCATTGATCGCGAACGCGGCGTTGTCCGCCCAGGGCTGAGGGATGCGCTGGCCGAAGAAGTCCTGCACCTGAACCCACATGCGATCGGTAAGCAGGTCGGTATCGGCGACCACGATGACGTTAATGCTGTCCGCCTGCTTGAGGCCGTCCTTGCGCCCCTCGATGCCGTCCGGGTAGGCCGATACGGCCGGGCCGCTGATGCGCGCGGCGATGCTGTAGCGCTCGCCGGTCGGCTCGAGGTCGCGGATCAGCTCTTCCGGATTCTGCAGCATGCCGAAGCGCTTCACATCGAAGGGCATGGCGTACTCTGAACTCTGGATCAGCGGGATGAAGCGGGTCTTGGCGCCTTCCAGCGGCTCGAGGATGCCGGCGGCGGCCACGGTCAGGTTCTCCAGCCCGGCGGTGCTGATGTCATCCTGGTCCAGGGCATTCTTCGGCAGACTGAGCCAGGCGGCATGGCGCACCGCACGGCGGTCCTGGCCCATGCTCACCGACATGGCGTAGGAGCCGTCGCCGAGCACCTGGTCGGGCCGCATGCGCAGGCCCCAGGCCTTGAACAGCGGTTCCAGGTTGGAGGACTTGTCCAGGGCCATCTCGCCAGGCATGTCCGCCTGGTTGTCGGCCTCGCTCAGGGGGTCGACGAAGGCCAGCAACTTGCCGCCGCGCAGGACGAACTGGTCGATGGCGTAGAGGGTCTGTTGCGGCAGGTTCTTCGGGTGCACCAGCAGCAGCACCGAGACCTTTTCCGGGATCAGGTCGACGTCGGCCTTGAGCCGTTCGATCTGGAACAGCTGGCGGATCTCCTCCATCACCATCCACGGCGGCGTCGGCTGGCGCGCCATCATGTCGAAGCCGCCATTGATCTGCAGCCCCGAGAGCACGCCGACCACCGGCCGTTCCGGCTTGGCCAGGCTCTGCACCAGGCGGCTCAGTTCGTACTCGAGGAACTCCTCCTGATCCAGGGCGAAGAACGGGATCACCTGGGTGTCGCCCTGGGCATTCTTGCCGGCCAGGCCGAAGTAGATCTTGTCACCGCCCTGCTGCAGGGGAATGCCCTGCAGGCCGAACTCGGCCGCTTGGTCCTCCTCCTCGGAGAAGGGTTGCGGGTCGATGACCCTGAGGGTGATCTTGCCGTCGGCCTCGCGCTGGTAGGCCTTGAGCATCTCCTCCACCCGCCGGGCGTAATTGCGCAGCGCCGGCAGGTCCTTGGCGGTGCTGTCGGAGTAGAAGAAGCTCAGTTCGATCGGCGCCTTCAGCTCGTCGAGAATCTGCTCGGTCCCCTGGGAGATGGTGTAGAGCTGCTGCTCGGTCAGGTCCAGCTGCGCGCGGGTCAGGCCCAGGCCGGCAAGCAGGTTGAAGGCGAGAAACGCCAGGGCGATGAGCACGAGCCCGGCGCTGGAATACATCAGCTTTTTCATCGGTGCTAGTCCTCAGTCGGCTTTCTTCAGGTCGATGACCACCGCGGTCGCGGCCAGCCAGGCGGCGATCAGGGAGATGAAATACAGCAGGTCACGGGCATCGATCACGCCCTTGCTGATGGCCTCGAAACGGGTCAGGAAGCTCAGGGACGCCACCGCGTCGACCAGCCACTGCGGCGCCCAGCCGCTGAAGCCGTCGAGCACCATGGGAAAGCCGCTGACGATGAACAGGAAGCACACGCTGACCGCGAGGATGAAGGCGATCACCTGGTTCTTCGCCAGGGCCGACATGCACGAGCCGATCGCCAGGTAGGCGCCGGCCAGCAGCCAGCTGCCGATATAGCCGGTGACGATGGCGCCGTTGTCCGGCTCGCCGAGGTAATTGACCGTGATGATCATCGGGAAGGTCAGCAGCAGCGCCAGGCCGGCGAAGACCCAGGCCGCCAGGAACTTGCCGAAGACCGCCTCGAAACGGGTGATCGGCAGGGTCATCAGCAGCTCGATCGAGCCGGATTTGCGCTCCTCGGCCCACAGGCGCATGGCGATGGCCGGCACCAGGAACAGGTACAGCCAGGGATGAAAATTGAAGAACGGTGCCAGGTTGGCCTGGGCGCTCTCGAAGAAGCCGCCCAGGTAGAAGGTGAATACCCCGGACAGCACCAGGAAGATCATGATGAACACGTAGGCCAGCGGCGTGGCGAAGTAGCTCGCCAGCTCGCGCCTGAAAATCACCGGCAACTGCCTCATACCACCTCCCCACGGGTCAGACGGCGGAACACCTCGTCCAGGCGACCGCGCTCGACATTCAACTCCCTGATCTTCCAGCCGCGCTCGGCGATCAGCGCACTGACCTGCGGAAAGATCACCTCTCCCGGCTTGGCCAGCACGCTGAGGCTGTGCTCGACCTCGTTCTGCTCGACCCCGGCGACGCCCGGCAGGGCGGCCAGCGCGGCCTCATCCAGGGCCTCCCTGGCGACCAGGGTCACCGCCTGGTGGTAGCGCGAGCGGCTCTCCAGCTCCAGCGGGGTGCCATCGGCGAGCAGCTTGCCGTGGGCGATCACCACCGCCCGGGTACAAACAGCGGAAACCTCTTCGAGAATGTGGGTGGAGATGATCACGATCTTGTCGTGGGCCAGGCTCTGGATCAGCTTGCGCACCTGGTGCTTCTGGTTCGGGTCGAGGCCATCGGTGGGCTCGTCGAGGATCAGCACCTTGGGGTCGTGGAGGATCGCCTGGGCCAGGCCGACCCGGCGCTTGAAGCCCTTGGACAGGGTCTCGATGGACTGCTCCAGGACCTTCTCCAGCTCCACCTGGGCCACCGCCCTGGCCACCCGCTCGCGCTTGTCGCTGCCCCTGAAGCCGCGCACCTGGGCGATGAACTCGAGGAAGCCGCGCACCGTCATGTCGCCGTAGCAGGGCGCGCCCTCGGGCAGGTAGCCGATCTGGCGCTGAGCCTTGAGGGTTTCTTTCTGGATATCGAAGCCGAGCACGCGGGCGCTGCCGGAGGTCGGCGCCAGGAAGCCGGTGAGCATCTTCATGGTGGTGGACTTGCCGGCGCCGTTGGGACCGAGAAAGCCCAGGACCTCGCCCGGCCGCACCTGGAAGGACAGGTTGTCGACGACGGTGTGCTGTGCAAAACGCTTGGTTAGGTTCTTTATTTCGATCATGGCCTCTCACCATTGCGGTCAAAGCCCGATTCGCCCCCCGAACAGCAGCGAGACAGGCCTTTTTTATGCCCGCGGACTATAAGGAGTCCGCTGCAGCCATTGCAAGACAAGCAATTTGCCCAAAGGCTGCTCAATTTTTTGTGAAGCCTCAGGGGCATAGAAGACTTTTGCCCCACTGCGGCCGATCCGGCACACTAGGCTACCCGAGCAATCGCTCGTTTTACACAGCCAGCAGACTCCGTATGACCCGCTCCCCGTTTCGCCGTCTCGTGTTCGGCACCCTGCGCCGCCTGCTGTACCTCTGGGTACGCTCGGAAACCATCAACCAGTCGGCCTTCACCCTCAAACTCGACCGCGGCAAGCCGGTGTTCTACGTCTTGCAGCTGCCGTCGCTGAGCGACCTGGCGGTGGTCGACAGCGAGTGCCGCAAGGCCGGTCTGCCGCGCCCGGTGCTACCGGTCGCGCTGGGCGACCTGCTGGAGCCGGCGGGCTTCTTCTACCTGACCCCGGAGCCCGACTGGCTCGGTCGCCAGGACAAGCGCGGCATATCCCCCACCCTGCAGCGCCTGGTCGCGGCCCTTAGCCAGCATGCCGTGGACGATGCGCAGATAGTCCCGGTCAGCGTGTTCTGGGGCCAGTCGCCGGACCGCGAGACCAGTGCCTGGAAGCTGCTGTTCGCCGACAGCTGGGCGGTCACCGGACGCCTGCGCCGGCTGGTCAGCATCCTGATCCTGGGGCGCAAGACCCGCGTGCAGTTCTCTACGCCCATCCACCTGCGCGAACTGATCGAACAGGACAAGGGCCATGAACGCACCCTGCGCATGGTCCAGCGCATGCTGCGGGTGCATTTTCGCCACCAGAAGGCCGCAGTCATCGGCCCGGACCTGTCGCACCGGCGTAACCTGGTCAAGGGCCTGGTGCATGGCCCGCAGGTGCGCCAGGCGATCGCCGAGACTTGTGAACGCGAGGGCATCAGCCCGGAGAAGGCCGAGGCCCAGGCCCTGCGCTACGGCAACGAGATCGCCTCGGACTACGCCTATACGGCGATCCGCTTCCTCGAGCTGGTGCTCAGCTGGTTCTGGAACAAGATCTACGACGGCATCCGGGTCAACCACATCGAGGGCGTGCAGGACGTGGCCCAGGGCCACGAGGTGATCTATGTGCCCTGCCACCGTAGCCATATCGACTACCTGCTGCTGTCCTACCTGCTGTTTCGCAACGGCCTGACGCCGCCGCATATCGCCGCCGGGATCAACCTCAACATGCCGCTGATCGGCGGCCTGCTGCGCCGCGGCGGCGCCTTCTTCATGCGCCGCACCTTCAAGGGCAACCCGCTCTATACCGCGGTGTTCAACGAATACCTGCACTGCCTGTTCAGCAAGGGCTTCCCGGTCGAATACTTCGTCGAGGGCGGCCGCTCGCGGACCGGGCGCATGCTTCAGCCGAAGACCGGCATGCTGGCCATCACCCTGCGCAGCTTCCTGCGCAGCCACCGCCTGCCGGTGGTGTTCGTACCGGTCTACATCGGCTACGAGCGGGTACTGGAAGGCCGCACCTACCTGGGCGAGCTGCGCGGGGCAAGCAAGAAGAAGGAATCGATCTTCGACATCTTCAAGGTCCTGGGCGCGCTCAAGCAGCGCTTCGGCCAGGTCTGGGTCAACTTCGGCGAGCCAATCAAGCTGGCCGAGTTCCTCGACCAGCAGCAACCGGGCTGGCGTGAGCAGGACTACGGCGGGCAGTACCGCCCGGCCTGGCTCAACCAGACGACCCAGCGGCTCGGCCAGCGGGTGGCCCAGCACCTCAACGAGGCGGCGGCGATCAACCCGGTCAACCTGGTGGCCCTGGCCCTGCTCTCGACCAGCAAGCTGGCGCTGGACGAGCAGGCCCTGACCCGGGTGCTCGATCTCTACCTGGCGCTGCTGCGCCGGGTGCCCTACTCGCCGCACTGCACCCTGCCGGACGGCGACGGCCAGACCCTGATCGACTACGTCAAGGCCATGGACCTGCTCGCCGAACAGCGCGACGCCCTGGGCAAGATCCTCTATCTGGACGAGCACAACGCGGTGCTGATGACCTACTACCGCAACAACGTGCTGCACATCTTCGCCCTGCCGGCGCTGCTGGCGAGCTTCTTCCAGAGCAGCGCGCGAATCAGCCGCGAGCAGATCCTGCGCTTCACCCGCGCGCTCTACCCCTATCTGCAGGCCGAACTGTTCATCCGCTATCCGCTGGAGCAACTGGACGGCGTGGTCGATCAGTGGCTGGCGGCGTTCGTCGAGCAGGACCTGCTCAAGCTGGAGGGCGACGTCTACCTGCGCCCCGCGCCCAGCTCGCGCCAGTTCGTCCTGCTGACCCTGCTGTCACGCGCCATCGCCCAGACCCTGCAGCGCTTCTACATGGCCATCGCCCTGCTGCTCAACGCCGGCCAGCATGCGCTCAGTGCCGAGCAACTGGAGGACCTGTGTACGGTGATGGCGCAGCGCCTGTCGATCCTGCACGGGCTCAACGCCCCGGAATTCTTCGACAAGAGCCTGTTCCGTCACTTCATTCAGACCCTGCTCGACGAAGGCGTGCTGCGCCAGGACCCGGCCGGCACGCTCAGCTAC
This sequence comes from Pseudomonas zhanjiangensis, assembly GCF_041027545.1. NCBI lineage: Bacteria > Pseudomonadati > Pseudomonadota > Gammaproteobacteria > Pseudomonadales > Pseudomonadaceae > Pseudomonas > Pseudomonas zhanjiangensis. Next base: position 263,173 of record NZ_JBFTEG010000002.1, read on the forward strand.
CACCAGCAACTCGGCGAACTGGTCGAGGGCGCGGCCAAGCGCGTGCTGCCGGCCGAGCTGCGCCTGTCGATCCGCCAGGTGACGATGGACCGCAGCGAGGCGCCGGTCGCAGCACTCTGAGGGCCCGCCTGGCACGCGCCGGGGCTAGTTGATGGCGCCACTGGCGCCGGCGCGGCCCTCGAATGCCTGGCGCGGCGCCAGGCACTGGCGGAACAGGTCGCGCTCGGGCTGGTACACCGCGGTCTGCACCGCCATCAGACCGAGCACCGAGTGAAACAGGTTGTCATGCGACAGCGCCCGATCCTCGAGGCCCTCCAGGCAATGGGCCTGCAGGTTGGCATGGCGCTCCATGCCCGGCGAAAGCCAGAGCAGCATCGGAATATGGGTCTGCTCCTCGGGCGCCATGGCATAGGGCAGGCCATGCAGGTAGATGCCGCCCTCGCCCAGCGACTCGCCATGGTCGGAGACATACAGCATCGCCGTGTCGAAGCGCTGGCCGTTGCGCTTGAGCAGCTCGACGGTCTGCGCCAGCACGTGATCGGTGTAGACCAGGCTGTTGTCGTAGGCGTTGACGATGGCCTCCGTGCTGCACTGGTCCAGCTCACTGCTCCGGCATACTGGCGCGAACCTGGCGAAGGCCGCCGGGTAGCGCTTGAAATAGGCCGGGCCGTGGCTGCCTTTCATGTGCAGCACCACCACGGCATCGTCCGTCAGGCGGTCCAGGTAGTCCTGCAGGCCGCTGAGCAGGACCTCGTCGTGGCACTCGCCATCGCCGCACAGCGCGGCGACATTCAGGTGCGAGACATCCTCGCTCGGCACCCGGTCGCAGGCGCCCTTGCAGCCGGAGTTGTTGTCACGCCAGAGCACCTTGACCCCCGCCCGCTGCAGCACGTCCAGCAGGCCCTCGCGGTTGCGCGCCATTGACTCGTCGTAGTGGTCGTGGCCGACCTCGAGGAACATGCAGGGCACCGAGACCGCCGTGGCGGTGCCGCAGGAGCTGACGTGGCTGAAGCTGATCACCCCGGCCTTGGCCAGCTGCGGATTGGTCTGGCGGGCATAGCCGTTGAGCGAGAAGTTCGCTGCCCGCGCGGTTTCGCCGACCAGCAGTATGGTGAGCCTGGGCTTGATCGCCGCGCCGACATGGGCGATGCGGTGCGCATCGCCGCCGATCACCTGCAAGGCCTGCGGCGCCCGCAGCTCGCGGCGCACATAGCCGTGCACGGCGGCCAGCAGATTGGACGGAGTCAGCAGCAGGCGCACCTCGCGGTGGTTGCGCAGCAGCGACGCATAGGACTGGTACTGGCTCATGGCGATGCCGACCAGGCAGGCCAGCGCCAGCAGCATGCTGACCAGCTTGACCCGCAGCTCGCGCGACCAGCGCCGCCGTGGTGCCTGCAGCCGGCTCAGCAGCAACACCGGCAGCACGCCGACGGCCAGCAGCCAGCCGACCAGGCGCCCGCTGAACAACTCCATGGCTTCGCCGCTGTCGGTCTGCAGCACGTTGGTCAACATGCTGTAGTCGATGACGATGCCATAGCTGTGCATGAAGTAGCTGGCCGCCGCGGAGACCAGCAGCACGGCGCCCAGCACCGGCTTGGTCAAGCGCCCCCAGGCCAGCAGGCTGAGCAGCAGGTAGAGCCAGCACAGGGCGAACAGCGGCAGGCTGAGCAGAAACAAGGGATTGCCGTTGTCCCAGCCCTCCACGCCCTGCCAGACCGTGCGCCAGAACGGCAGGTTGGCGAACAGCAGCAGCCAGAGGGCGACCAGCAGGGTCATCAGCGGGTGGCTGACGCTCAGCGTCCAGGCCGCCACAGCGGTCCGGTCATTGCGGATTTGCGAAGTGGAGGGCACGGTCATTCCTACGCCAGAACCAAGATAGGTGCGCAGGCTAGGCAGACGGCTGTCGGGAGAATGTCGGCGGGATGTGAAAAAATCGTGGAACGGCGCGGCGAGATCGCCACGCCGCTCGATCAGGCGACGCTGGCAGCCGGCACGGCCCCGCTCGGACGGTGCTGGTTGCGGATCGCCAGGGCTACCAGTAGCACCAGTGCGCCGGCGAGAAGCGCCGAGCAGCCGACGGTGCCGAAGCCCAGTCCACCCTGCGCCGGCGCCTTGCTGAGAAAGTCGCCCAGGGTCGCCCCGAAGGGTCGGGTCAGCACGAAAGCCACCCAGAACAGAGCCACCGGGGAGAGACGACTGAAGCCCTTGAGCACTACCACCAAGGCCAGCAGGCTGCCAATAAGCAGGGCGCCACCGGCGAAGCCCAGACCGGAGTCGTCGGCCAGGTAGTCGCCCAGGGCCGTACCCAGGGTGTTGGAGAACAGAATCGCCACCCAGTAAAACAGCTCGCCCTTGGGGCTGGCGATCCGCTCCACCGACAGTGACTTCTCGCTGCGATACCACAGGGCGAAAGTGGCCAGCAGCAGACCGATCAGCAATGCCGAGCCGGTGGCGTAACCCAGGCCCAGGCTGCGGTCCATGAAGTCCGACAGAGTGGTGCCCGCCGTGCTGGTTGCGAGGATCACGCTCCAGTACAGCGCCGGGTGGTATCGGCGGGCTGCCAACTGACCCAGCAGGGTGAGCAGAAACACCCCGACCAGCATCAGCGAGCTAAGCGCATAGCCGATATTCAGGGTCATCGACAGCAGGTCGCCGGCGGTCTCCCCCAGCGTGGTGGCACAGATCTTCATCACCCAGAAGGCCAGGGTGATCTGAGGCAGCTTGTTCATCGAGAAAGCTCGCGCGAGTGGATCGGGAAGGGGTCGCTCGCCATCCGCCCTAACCACTGGCGGGGGACGGCGGCAGCCAGATTGGCGCGAGGCGGGTGAAGAATCCGTCAAGCAATGGTCAAGGCCGCGTTGCCACGCTCAGAAATGCACCTGGACACTCAGCACCAGCTCATCGGTGGTGGCGGCGCGGAAAAGTCCCGGAGCTGGCTGGCCGGCGACTCGAGCGGTCGCTGCTGGTTGAGGCTGGCGAGAACGTGGTCCGCCAGCATGCCCGCCATCAGGCCACCGCGTGCAGCAACCAGCGAAACAGCGCCCGCTGCGCGGGCAGGTAGCTCAGGTATTCGGGATGCCACTGCACCCCGATGATCGGCCGGCCGTCTTCGGCCTCGACCGCCTGGATGATGTTGTCCAGGTCCCAGGCCACTTCCCGCAGCCCCTTGCCGGGCGTACGTATGGCCTGGTGATGCAGGCTGTTGACCCACAAGCGGCCGGTATCGCACACCTCGGCCAGGCGCGACGTGCTGTGCACGCTCACCCGCTTGGTCGGCAGCAGGCCCGGCCGATTATGGGTGCGCTGGCGCATCGCGCGGATGTCCTGATGCAGATTGCCGCCGAGTACCACATTGATCAACTGTGCGCCGCGGCAGATGCCCAGCAGCGGTATGCCCTGCTCCAGCGCCTGTTCGATCCAGTGCATCTCCAGCTTGTCGCGCGCAGGATCGCTGCGCACCTTGGCATGCAGGTCGCCGCCGTAGTGCTCCGGCCCTACGTCATCACCGCCGCCGATGATCAGCGCCGCCAGCGGCCTGCCGCTGGCGGCATGGCGGATGCTGATGCGCTCGGCCTCGGCGCCGAGCAGGCGCAGCGTCCAGCGGGTCGACCACCAGGACGGCGACCAGCGCCGGTGGCTGCCGGTCACCCCCACCCGCGGTCGTTCAGCCATCGATCGACAGTCTCCACCCAGGCGCTGCGGTTGAGCCCCAGCAGGGGGCGCCAGTGTTGCAGGAAGGCCTTGCCCAGCTCCTCGAGCGCCTGCGGCTGCTCGGCCAGTTGCTCGACCACGCACCACAGGTTCCAGGAGTGCGCCAGAGACCAGTCGGCCTTCTCGATCTGGCAGTTGGGCAAGCGATAGTGAAAGGTCGGCCGGGCCTTCACCTTGGGATCGTCAACGGCACGCTGAACCCGCTGGGCGTCAATCTGCGCCAGCAGCGGCAGCAGGTCCATGGCCCGATTGCGGGTGGCGTTGTGCGCCAGGTAATCATCGAAGAGCTGCTCCATGTCCGACTCGCCGCGCTCGACCAGCAGCTTCACGTAGGCTTCGGGGTAGAGATCGATATAGGGGCTGATCCGCCGCGACAGGTCCACCTGGTGGGCGTCCACCAGCCACCACTGCAACAGGGCGAATGCGCGCAGGTAGGCGCCGATGGTGGCCGCATCGAGAAGGGGAATTTCCGGGTTGATGTGCACCCCGTAGGCGGCCAGCGGCGAGTTTTCGGTACCACTGGCGCCAGCCTTGCGCAGCTCGGCCACCAGCGCATCGAGCTGATCCAGATCGGCGATAGCGATCGGCGGGCAGACCACTTCCACGGGCACGACCAGGGTGGCGGCCTGGCTCAGCAGGTCCATCCACGGCGAACTGCCACCGTCCTGCTCGTCCGCGACCCTGGCCGCCTGGCGCTTGAGGAAGTCCCAGTCGATCTCGATATTGAACTTGCCCAGCTTCGCCACCTGCAGCTGCCATTCGCTGGCGGAGCTGCGCGTCAGCGTACCGCCCAGCGCGGCCTGGACCGCCTCGGCGGTCTGCTCCAGACTCAGGCCGGTGAACTCCAGTTCGAAGCCGACCCGGCGTGGCTCGCCATCGGCCGTGAGCAGTCTGGGCGGGCGGTGGAACCTGTGGCTCTGATGCATCTTGGTTATGACCTATCCCAGCAAAAATCAGTTCCAGTAATAACGCCTGTGGGCCGACAACGCAAACCAGCGGGGTTCGCCCTCCCCCGGCCAGCCACCACCGCCAGGCCGACGCAGCGCCGCCAAGGACAACCCCAGGGTAGGCGCGCAGGGGGGCGCTCCGCTAAGCTCAGCCAACACCCTCATGCAAAGGTCCCCTGCCATGTTGCGCACAAGCACCCTCCTCGCCGGCCTGGCGCTATCGGCCAGCGCCTTCGCCCTGTCGCTCGCCGACCTGACCCAGAGCGACGCCAGCGGCGGCCTCAAGGACGCCTTGATCCAGGGCGCCCAGGTCGCGGTCAAGCAGCTCGGCGCGCCGGGCGGCTTCAGCGACAACCCGCAGGTGCGCATCGAGCTGCCCGGCAAGCTCGGCAAGGCGGCCAAGACCATGAAGATGATGGGCATGGGCGCCCAGGTCGAGCAGCTCGAAACCAGCATGAACCGCGCCGCCGAAGCCGCCGTGCCGCAGGCCCAGGCGCTGCTGGTGGAGGCGGTGAAGAAGATGACCGTGCAAGACGCCAAGGCCATCCTCGCCGGCCCGCAGGATTCGGCCACCCAGTACCTGAACAAGAGTAGTCGCGAACAGATCAGGACGCGTTTTCTGCCGATCGTCAAGCAAGCCACCGACCGCGTCGGCCTGGCCCAGCAGTACAACGCCTTCGCCGGCCAGGCCGCGAGTTTCGGGGTGATAGACGCAAAAAACGCGAATATCGAGGGCTATGTCACCGAGCAGGCGCTGGACGGGCTGTTCGCCATGATCGCCCAGCAGGAGGCCAGCATCCGCCAGAATCCGGCAGCGGCGGCCACCAGCCTGGCGAAGAAGGTCTTCGGCGCCTTGTAGCCCCGCCCACCGCGGGGCAGGCCAGCCCGGCAGCCGCCGGGCTTTTTACTGACGCCATAGGTGATATGACGTCATCCATGAGCTGAACAAGCATCCTTTGCCGGATGCCAGGACGCTGGGTTTAATGCTGCCGATCGCGGGCCGCTGCTCGCCCTGCCCCTCCTGCGGGCCTAACTCGAGGAACCCAGCCATGCCTCACGGCAAATCACTCGCGTCCTGGTGCCAGGACTATCCGCTGATCGCGCAGCTGATCGCGCTGCAGCCGCTCAGCTGGTTCAACCCGGCCATCGCCAGCGCCGCCGAGGCCCTGCAGGATGTCGGCCTGGGCCGCGCCGAGGTGGCCGAGGCCAGCGCACGCCTGACCCGCTTCGCCCCCTATATCGCCCGAGCCTTTGCCGAGACCGCGGCCAGCGGGGGCCTGATCGAATCGCCGCTGCTGCCGCTGCCGCACCTGCAACTGGCCTTGGCCGAGCGTCACGGCCTTGGCCTTTGCGGCCAGCTCTGGCTCAAACAGGACAGTCACCTGCCGATTTCCGGCTCGATCAAGGCCCGCGGCGGCATCTACGAGGTACTCAAGCACGCCGAAGACCTGGCCCTGCAAGCCGGTCTGCTGCGCCGCGATGACGACTATGCGACGCTCGACAGCGAGACGGCGCGGGCCTTCTTCGGCCGCTATCGGATCGCCGTCGGCTCGACCGGCAATCTCGGCCTGTCGATCGGCATCATCGGCGCCCGCCTGGGCTTCCAGACCACCGTGCACATGTCCGCCGACGCCCGCCAATGGAAGAAGGACAAGCTGCGCGCCCATGGCGTCAGCGTGGTCGAGTACGCCAGCGACTACAGCGTGGCGGTGGCCGAGGGACGCCGGCAGGCCGATGCCGATCCGTCCTGCCACTTCGTCGACGACGAGAACTCCGCCGATCTGTTCCTCGGCTATGCGGTGGCCGCCGAGCGTCTCAAACAGCAGCTGGAGGCCACCGCCATCCGCGTCGACGAGGAGCACCCGCTGTTCGTCTACCTGCCCTGCGGCGTAGGCGGCGGCCCCGGTGGCGTGGCCTTCGGCCTCAAGCTGGCATTCGGCGATGCGGTGCACTGCCTGTTCGCCGAACCGACCCACTCGCCCTGCATGCTGCTCGGGGTCCATACCGGCCTGCACGATCGGGTGGCGGTGCAGGACTTCGGCATCGACAACCGCACCGCCGCCGACGGCCTGGCGGTCGGCCGCCCTTCGGGCTTCGTCGGCCGCGCCATGCAGCGCCTGATCGACGGCTACTACACGGTCGACGACGAGGAGCTGTTTCGCCTGCTGGCGCTGCTGGCAGAACGCGAAGGCCTGCTTCTGGAGCCCTCGGCCCTGGCCGGGGTGCCGGGCATCGTCCGGGTCCTGGACGAGAGCCAGGGCTATCGCAGCCGGCTCGGCCTGACGCCGGCGCGACTCGAGCGCGCCACCCACTTGGTCTGGGGCACCGGCGGCAGCATGGTGCCCGCGGCGGAGATGGCCGCCTACCTGGCCCGGGGCCAGGCGTTGTTGCAGGCCGAGCAGGGCTGACGCGCCCTGTCACTTGCTATTGGATAAGCGCGGCCCTGGCCCACAGGCGCCGCCGCGCACGAGGATGCCGCCATGCTCAACCTGCCACCACGCCTCGGCGCCGGGCTCAACAGCAGCCAGTTCGCCAACCTCTATACCTTCCAGGCGGCGGCGCGGCACCTGAGCTTCGCCCGCGCCGCCCGGGAGCTGTGCCTGACCCCGAGTGCGGTCAGCCACCGGATCGCCCGCCTGGAGCGTGGCCTGGGCCTGCAGCTGTTCCAGCGCCTGCCGCGGCAGATTCGTCTGAGCGAAGACGGCGAGCGCATCTTCACCATCCTCCAGGGCACCCTGGACGCGTTGCGCGAGGCCCTGCAGCATGCGCCGGGGGCGCAGATCGCCGGGTCGCTGGCGGTGTACGTGCGCCCCTCCCTCGCCGAGTGCTGGCTGGTGCCGCGCCTGGCCGACTTCAGCAGCCGCTATCCGGGCATTGCCCTGGATATCCGGGTGGGCAACGAACGCATCGACTTTCGCACCCAGCAGATCGACCTGGCCCTGTATTACAGCCAGGGCGAGTTCCCCGGCCTGGTCGCCACACGCCTGCTGGACGAGCGGCTCGCCCCGGTATGCAGCCCGGCCTATGCCCGCCAGCAGGGTTTGCTGGAGAACCCCGGCAACCTGCGCCACTGCACCCTGCTGCATGACGCCCAGGCCTGGGACGACGCCGCCTTCGACGCCGAGTGGCGGCTGTGGGCCGCGCACCAGCAACCGCCAGTCGAACTGCCACCACGCGGCCTCAGCTTCGACCGCTCCGACCTCTGCGCCCTGGCCGCCAGCCACCACGCCGGAATCGCCATCGGCCGCTACCAGCTGGTGCGCGAACGCATCGCCCGCGGCGAACTGCTGCTCCCGCTCGGCGGCTTCAGCCTGCCCGGACGCTGGGCCTATTACCTGGTGCACCCGCCACGCGAGCCGATGCCCCTGCGCCTGCAGCTGTTCATCGACTGGCTGCAGCAATGTGCCGCCGCAGACAATGCGCCGCCGGGTTAGACGCTCATAAAAAAGCCAGACGCAGGCGTCTGGCTCTTCATGTGCTTCCGCTGTCTGCTCAGGTCGGCCGCGGCTCCTCTTTCCTGACCCTGAACCAGGCGGCATAGAGCGCCGGCAGGAACAGCAGGGTCAGCGCCGTGGCGACGATCAGGCCGCCCATGATCGCCACCGCCATCGGCCCGAAGAACACGCTGCGCGACAGCGGGATCATCGCCAGCACCGAGGCCAATGCGGTCAACACGATCGGCCGGAAACGGCGCACCGTGGCCTCGATGATGGCCTGCCAGCGGTCCAGGCCGGCGGCGATGTCCTGCTCGATCTGATCGACCAGGATCACCGAGTTGCGCATGATCATCCCGGACAGGGCGATGGTGCCGAGCATGGCGACGAAACCGAACGGCTGGCGAAACACCAGCAGGAACAGGGTCACGCCGATCAACCCCAGGGGCGCGGTGAGGAACACCATGGTGGTGCGCGAGAAGCTCTTGAGCTGCAGCATCAGCAGGGTCAACACCACCACGATGAACAGCGGTACCCCGGCGTTGACCGACTTCTGCCCGCGCGCCGAATCCTCCACGGTGCCGCCGACGTCCAGCAGGTAGCCATCGGGCAGCTGGGCGCGCACCGGCTCCAGGGTCGGCAGGATCTGCTTGACCAGGCTGGCCGGCTGCTCCTTGCCGTAGATGTCGCCGCGCACGGTCACCGTCGGCAGGCGATTGCGGTGCCAGATGATGCCTTCCTCGAAGCCGTACTCGAGGATCGCCACCTGCGCCAGCGGCACGCTCATGCCGCTGTCGGTCGGTATCGCCAGGCTCGGCAGCAGGCTCAGCTGCTGACGCTCGCGGAGGGTACCGCGCAGGAGGATCTCGATCAGCTCGTTGCCCTCACGGTAATAGCTCACCGGCGTGCCGGTCAGCGAGCTGCGCAGGAAGCGCGACAGGCTGGCGGTGCTCACGCCCAGGGCGCGGGCGCGGTCCTGGTCGATATTCAGCCGCACCACCTTGCTCGGCTCCTCCCAGTCCAGGTGCACGTTGGCCACATGGGGGTTCTCGCGCACCTTGTCCGCCACCTGGCGAGCCAGGGCGCGAACCTCCTCGATATGCTCGCCGGATACGCGGAACTGCAGCGGATAGCCCACCGGCGGCCCGTTCTCCAGGCGCGAGACGCGGGTGCGCAGGGTCGGGAACTCCTCGCCCAGCACGTCGATCAGCCAGTTGCGAATCCGCTCGCGGTCCTCGATGGTCTTGGCCAGCACCACGAACTGGGCGAAGCTGGCCGCCGGCAGCTGCTGGTCCAGCGGCAGATAGAAGCGCGGCGAGCCGGTGCCGACATAGGCCACGTAGTTGTCGATGCCTTCGTGCCCCTTGAGCAGCTGCTCCAGACGCTCGACCTGCTCGGCAGTGGCCGCCAGCGAGGCGCCCTCGCCGAGCTTGAGATCGACCATCACCTCCAGGCGCCCGGAGGCCGGAAAGAATTGCTGGGGTACGAAGCGGAACAGCACGATGGACGCGACGAACAATCCCAGGGTCAGCACGATCACCGTCTTGCGCCGGTGCACGCACCATTCGACCATGGCCCGCACGCGCTGGTAGAAGGGCGTCGCGTAGGGGTCGTGGCCCTGGTCGCCGCCGCCATGCTTGGCCGCATGCAGCTTGGCCAGGTCCGGCAGCAGCTTGGCGCCCAGGTAGGGCACGAACATCACCGCGGCGATCCAGGAGGCGACCAGAGCGATGGCCACCACCTGAAAGATCGAGCGGGTGTATTCACCGGTGCCGGACTGCGCGGTGGCGATCGGCAGGAAGCCGGCGGCGGTGATCAGGGTGCCGGTGAGCATGGGGAAGGCGGTGCTGGTCCAGGCATAGCTGGCCGCCTTGAGCCGGTCGAAGCCCTGCTCCATCTTGATCGCCATCATCTCCACCGCGATGATCGCATCGTCCACCAGCAGGCCCAGCGCCAGCACCAGCGCGCCCAGGGAAATCTTGTGCAGGCCGATGCCGAAGTAGTGCATGGTGGCGAAGGTCATCGCCAGCACCAGCGGAATGGAAAGCGCCACCACCAGACCGGTACGCAGGCCCAGGGAGAAGAAGCTCACCAGCAGGACGATGATCAGCGCCTCGGTGAGGACCCGCACGAACTCGCCGACGCCGGTCTTCACCGCCGCCGGCTGGTCGGACACCTTGCGCAGCTGCATGCCGGCCGGCAGGGTCTCCTGCAGCCGGGCGAACTCTCCCTCCAGCGCCTCGCCCAACACCAGGATGTCGCCGCCGCTCTTCATCGACACGGCCAGGCCGATGGCGTCCTCGCCCATGAAGCGCATACGCGGCGCGGGTGGATCGTTGAAGCCGCGCTTGACCTCGGCCACATCGCCGATGCGGAAGGTCCGCTCGGCCACCCGGATCGGAAAATCACGGATTTCCTCGACCGACTCGAAGCGCCCGGTCACGCGCATCTGCACCCGATCGCTGTCGGTCTCGAAGAAGCCGGCCGCCGCCACCGCGTTCTGCTCTTCCAGGGCCTGCTGGACCACCGCCAGCGGCAGGCCGAGGGTGGCCAGCTTGGTATTGGACAACTCGATCCAGATCTTCTCGTCCTGCAGGCCGAGCAACTCGACCTTGCCCACGTCCTTGACCCGCTGCAGCTGCAGCTGCACCCGGTCGGCGTAGTCCTTGAGCACGGCGTAATCGAAACCGGTGCCGGTCAGGGCGTAGATGTTGCCGAAGGTGGTGCCGAACTCGTCGTTGAAGAACGGCCCCTGGATGCCCTGGGGCAAGGTGTGGCGAATATCGCTGACCTTCTTGCGCACCTGGTACCAGAGCTCGGGGATATCCGCCGAATGCATCGAGTCGCGGGCCATGAAGGTCACCTGGGACTCGCCGGGACGCGAGAAGGAGACGATGCGCTCGTACTCGCCGGTTTCCATCAGCTTCTTTTCGATCCGCTCGGTAACCTGGCGCGACACCTCCTCGGCACTCGCACCCGGCCAGTTGGTGCGCACCACCATGGCCTTGAAGGTGAATGGCGGGTCCTCGCTCTGACCCAGCTTGGTGTAGGAAATGGCCCCGACGATGCCCAGCAACAGCATGATGTAGAGGATGATCTGACGGTTACGCAGCGCCCAGGCGGAGAGGTTGAAGCCCATCGGGGGTTACTCCTTCGCCGCCAGTTTGACCGCGCGGTTCTCGCGGTCGACCGGCCGCACCTGCTGGCCCTCGCGCAGCACCTGCACGCCGGCGGCGACCACCCAGTCATCGGCCTGCAGGCCTTCCAGCACCGGCACCTGCTTCTCGCCGTAGGCGCCGGTGCGGACCAGCCTGCGCTTGAGCGTGGAGGCCTGCGGGTCGACCACCCAGACGTAGGGCCGGCCCTGCTCGGCGCTCAAGGCCGACAGCGGCACCGCCAGTGGCACCTCGCCGCCATGGGCGATGAACACCCGGGCACTCTGGCCCAGCTCGGCCGGCACCTTGCCTTCGCTGAAGGCCACGCGGGCGGCGAAGGTGCGCGACTGCGGGTCGGCCGCCGGCGCCAATTCGCGGATGCGCCCGGGGAAACGCTGATCGGGTTGCGACCAGAGTTCGACCGCCACCGGCTGGCCGACCCTGAAGCGACCGAAGGCCTGCTCGGGCAGGTTGATCAGCACCTCGCGCTCGCCATCGGCGGCGAGGGTGAAGACCGTCTGGCCGGCGGCCACCACCTGGCCCACTTCGACCATGCGCCGCGCAATCACGCCGTTCTGCGAGGCACGCAGCACGGCATAGCCGGCCTGGTTGTTGGCCACATCGAACTCGGCCTGGACCTGCTTCAGGCGCGCCTCGCCCGCGCGAAACAGGTTCTCGGCATTGTCGTACTGCGAGCGGCTGACCAGCTGACGCTCCAGCAACTTGCGGTAGCGATCGCGCTCGGCGCGCACCAGCTGCAGGTTGGCCTGAGCCGCCGTCACCTGCGCGCGGATGGCTTCCAGCTGCAGGCGCACATCCTGCGGGTCCAGTTCGGCCAGGGGCTGATCCTTGCTGACCCGCTGACCGACTTCGACCAGGCGCTTGGCCACCTTGCCGCCGATACGAAAGGCCAGTTCGGGCTCCAGGCGCGCACGCACCTCGCCGGGATAGCTGTCCACCAGCTCGCCGGCCGGCTGCGGCTGGACCACCATGACGGGGCGTATGGATTGCACGGGGGGCTCGCCATTGCCACAGGCGGCGAGCAGAACGATGAGACTGGCAGGCACAACGGCGGACAGGGCATGACGCAACATGATGAATGACCTTTCGAGAAGGTTTGGAATATTTGTACTGGCGGGTATAGTAAAAATAGCAAACTCACCAGTCCAGTATTAAAAGTTGCCAATGCCAAACAAGTTGTTACCGTCCAGCGGCCCGGGCCGCCCGAAAGATCTCGCCAAGCGCCAGGCCATCCTGGAAGCGGCGAAAACCCTGTTCCTGCGCCACGGCTACGACGGCAGCAGCATGGATGCCATCGCCACGGAAGCCGGGGTCTCCAAGCTGACCGTATACAGCCACTTCACCGACAAGGAGACGCTGTTTGCCGCAGCGGTGAAGGCCAAGTGCCAGGAACAATTGCCGGAACTGTTCTTCGAGCTGGCCGATGAGATTCCGATCGAGACTGTGTTGCTGAATATCGCGCGCGGCTTTCACAGCCTGATCAACAGCAGCGAGTCGCTGGAGCTGCACCGGGTGATGGTGGCTCAAGGCAACCAGAACCCGAAGCTCTCGCAGACGTTCTACCAGGCCGGCCCACAGCGCCTGCTCGACGAGATGGCCAGCCTGCTGAGCAGGGCTGCGCAAGCGGGCAAGCTGTGCATCGACGATCCGCACAACGCCGCGGACCAGTTCTTCTGCCTGATCAAGGGCGGGGCCAATTTCCGCCTGCTGATCGGCTGCGGCGCCCCCTTGCAGGGCGATGCCGCCGAGCGGCACGTCGAGGCGGCGGTGGCGATGTTCATGCGCGCCTACCGGGCGAGCTGAATCAGGCCTTGGCCAGGGCCTTCTTCGGGTAGATGTCATAGCGGCTGGACTTGCCCTCCAGCACGTAACCCGGCTTGGCCCCTTCGATGGCCGGCGCCTTGCGCGGGCGCTTGACCACCACCCGGTGGCTGGCCAGCGCCAGCGCCGCGGCGAGCAGCGCCGGCGCGTCCAGGTCGTCACCGACGAAAGGGCGGAACAGGCGCATTTCCTTCTTCACCAGCGCGCTCTTGTCGCGATGGGGAAACATCGGATCGAGATAGATCACCTGGGGCGGCTCTTCCTGCCAGCCGGCCATCAGCTCGATGGCATTGCCGCCGAGCAGCTGCATCCGCGCGGCGATCGGCGCCACCTCGGGATCGACCAGGGCACGCGCCAGACCGTCCTCCAGCAACGCGGCGACCAGCGGCTGACGCTCGATCAGGGTAACCGGACAACCCAGGCTGGCCAGGACGAAGGCATCGCGCCCCAGCCCGGCGGTAGCGTCCAGCACCCGCGGGCGCACGCCCGCCTGCACTCCCACCGCCTTGGCGATCATCTGCCCACTGCCGCCGCCGAACTGCCGGCGATGCGCCATCGCGCCCTCGACGAAGTCTACCCGCACCGGCCCCGGGGCCTGCGGTCCCAGCTCGACCAGCTGCAAGCCCGCCTCCCCCAGTTGCAGGGCGAAGGCCGCCTCGCCCGCTTCGGCCAAACCGAGGCGCGCCGCCCAGGCCGCAGCCGCCTGGGCCAGGTGCGGAGCCAGGGCTTCCATGCGAATGCTGGCACTATGCCGTTCGTCACTCATCGTTGAATATGCTCAAAAATTGTTCGATTCGATGCATTGCTGGCCAATACCCGACTAGTGTCGCATTCTGCCAGACCAAGCCTGCTTCGGCGCATTGGGTTGGCCAGGCCGCCGATCAGTCGCTGAAACACTCAGAGCAGACCCAACTGCCCGCCTTGATCATCTGCCGGAACCGCCGCCAGCGCCGGCAGGCCCGGCAGGCGCTCGCCCAGCAGCTCGTGAAAGCGCCGCGCCTGCGCGGCGGCCAGATGGTTGTCCGGGGTATGCAGAAACACGTGGGGCCTGAGCCCCTGTTCGATCCAGGCCGCCACCCTGTCCAGCCAGGGCTCGAGAAACGGCTCGTTGGCCTGCAGGTCCGGGCCGCCGATGAAGCGCAGCTGCGGCGCCGGGCTGAAGGCGGTCGGACGCAGCGGTAGGTGCGGTTTCTTGGCCTGGGCATGGCGCACGGCCGTGGCATCGGAACGACAACTGAACAACGCCCGCGAATCCAGGCAGATGCGCTCCACCGCTCGATCCCGCAGCAAGCGGTTGAGCGCCCGCTCCTCCTCGCCCCTGGCGAAGAAGGCCGGATGGCGCACTTCGATCGCCAGGTCGCTGCCGCGCCAATGCTCGATGAAGGTGCTCAGCTCGGCAAGGCGCTGCGGCCCGAAGCTGGCAGGCAACTGCAGCCAGAAGGGTGCGACCCGCGCCCCCAGCGGGGCCAGCAGGCGACGAAACTCATCGGCCGCCGCGAGCTGCTCGCGCAGGTCGCCGGCATGACTGATATCGCGCGGCAGCTTGGCGCAGAAGCGGAAACCGGCCGGCATCTGTCCTAGCCAGCGCTGCACGGTCGCGGCCGATGGGCGCGCGTAGAAGGTGGTGTTGCCCTCTACCGCATTGAACAGGCGGCAGTAGTGGCTCAGGCAATCCGCGGGGCGCGCGTCACGCGGGTAGACGCTGCCACGCCAGGCCGCCTCGCTCCAGGAGGGGCAGCCGAGGAAATACGGCAGCACTAGGCGTAGAGATCGAGACCCAGCACCTGCTGCGCATCCGACTCGCCGGCGAAGGTGGCGGTTGCGCTGTAGCTGGCGATGGCCTGGGCGGCGCGACTGCTCAGGGCCGGCTGGTAGCTCGACTCCCGTGCCCGGGCGGGGAGACTGTCGCTGCCGGCGCTGGAGGCCTGGACGCGGCGACTCTGTGCAATCTGCTCCAGCCCCTGGCTGCTGGACGGTGGCGCTGGCTGTTCGCGACGCGCCTCGATCTCCCGCTGCGCCTCGCGAAACGGCGTTACCGCGGTCCCCGAACGGGGGCCGCGGTCCGGCGAATAGGAAGCTAGGGAACCGTCGATGCGCATCAGTTAACGCCTGACCTGGTTAGCCGACTGAGTGTAAGTAAGAGCAATCTAGCGCCCGCCGCCGCACTTGGCAATCGCCCCAACAGCTCCGCAAACGCCTCCATCGGATGGCTACTGCGGCGCCTTAGGCGTGGCGACCTTGTCACGCAGATACACCGGCTGGGCCTCATCGGCCACCACCGCCTCGCCACGCGCCCAGGCGAAACGCGCCAGGCTCAGCAGGTCCTCGGCATGCGGCAACATGGTTCCATCCTGACTACGGGTCACCAGCGGAATCCGTGCCCCATAGGCGCCCCAGCCGGTGCCCGCACCGAACCAGTCGCCGCCAGCGCCAGGAGGTAGGCTGGCCTGCTCCGGCGGCAGCACCGCCTCGCTGCCGAGCAGGCGCATCTCGCCCTGCTCGGCGCGGTAGCAGCCCCAGTACACCTCATCCATGCGCGCATCGATGGCCGCCGCCACCTGCTGTGCCCCTTGCTCGCGCAAGGCTCGCTGGGCCAGCACGGCTAGGTTGGACACGGGCAACACCGGGCGATCCAGGGCGAAGGCCAGGCCCTGAACCACGCCTATGGCAATGCGCACCCCGGTGAAGGCGCCGGGACCTCGGCCGAAGGCGATCGCATCCAGCGCCGCCAGCGGCAGGTCGGCCTGATCCAGCAGGTCCTTGATCATCGGCAGCAGACGCTGGGCATGCAGGCGCGGAATCACTTCGTAATGACTGAGCACCCGACCGTCATGCAGCAGAGCGACGGAGCAGGCTTCGGTGGCGGTATCCAGGGCCAGCAGAGTGGTCATCGGCTTCGCACGGGCAGACAAGGGGGCGGGCATTAAAGCGGTTTATGCGGCGTTTGACCAGCCGCGCGCCCCGCCATTGCGACGGGGCGTCGCCCACGGCCGCCGGCACCGGCGGCCGTGCGGACCTCAGTGGATTTGCTCGGGCTGAACCACGATCCAGTTCTTGTCGGCGTTCACCGGCAGGCCCAGTTCGCCCTGGCGCTTGGCGGCAGAGGCCTGCCAATCCTTGACCTGCTGGGTGTACTTGGCCTTGCGGTCGACCCAGACGCGCAGCCCACCCTTGCTGGTGTCGGTGGCATTGAACAGCATGTAACCGTCGGACAGCGGGGTGTCGCCGGCCACCAGCACCGGCATCTTCCACTGGTCGATCCAGCCAAAGATTGTGCCCAGCTTGCCCTCGTACCAGGTCATCGGATTCATCAGGTAGGGCGTCAGCTCCAGGTCGAGGTTCTTCGCCGGGTCGTAGCTGCCCTTCTGCACCTGCAGGCGCGAGGTGGTCAGGGCACCGCTCTTGCGGTCCTTGAGCAGCATGTTGACGCCGATGACGTTCTGCGGCTTGACGTTGTAACCGTACTTGGGATCGCTGGCGATCATCCGCACCAGCTCCTCGCTGGCGGCACTGATTACATAGACCTCGATGCCGTTTTCCTGCAGGCGGTTGTACAGCTCCTGCATGCCGGCGAAAGGCTTGGGCGGATTGACGCTGCCCTCGACCACCTTGTCGCCATCGTAGTACTTGAGCGGAATCGGCTTGCCGTAGGCCATGACCTCATCGACGTAGCCCTTGAGCTCGCGCAGGGTGAAGCCGGCGAAGATCTGCGCCACCCAGGGGTAGCACACCAGGTTGTCCACTTCGCATAGGCGGTAGTAATAGCTGTTGAGGCTTTCCTTGAACTGCGGGGTGTCCTTGAACGGAATCAGCTTGAGCGAAGGGTCCATGTTGTCACGGGTGAGTACGCCCTTCATTTCCAGGTAGGGCAACAGCGACTCTTCGATGTCGAACTGGTAGGTGGTGTTGTCCATGTCGAATACCGCGTAGGCGCCCTTGTTGGCGTTGGCGGCGATCATGCTGTCGAGTTGGGCGGCCGCTTCGCGGGGCCAGTGCTGCAGCTCGGTCGCGGCCGTGGCGCCCAGGGACGCAACGCTCATGGCCAAGCCGATCATCCACGCCTGCATAGCTCTCATGTGTTCTCCTACTTCCGTTTAATGAAGAAATAAGCCTATCTGGTATAGACCAGACAATCGAGACTAGCCTGCCAGAACAATATGACTATTCTGAGAGCGACCCAGAATTAACCGCCTGCACCACCCCGACCACAGAAACGACAACGGCCCGCAAGCGGGCCGTTGTCTGGGTATCGGGCAGGTACTCAGGAGAGTGCGGCCAACACCTTGGCGGTAATCTCGTCCACCGAGCCGACACCGGCCACGGCGCTGTACTTCGGCGTGCCATTGGCGGCGGCCAGCTTCTGGTAGAAATCCACCAGCGGCTTGGTCTGCGAATGGTAGACCGACAGGCGGTGACGCACGGTCTCTTCCTTGTCGTCATCGCGCTGGATCAGCTCCTCACCGGTTTCGTCGTCCTTGCCGGCGACCTTCGGCGGGTTGTGCTCGGTGTGGTAGACCCGGCCGGAACCCGGGTGCACGCGACGGCCGGCGATGCGGCTGACGATTTCCTCGTCGTCGACGGCGATCTCGACCACGTGGTCGATGTCGACGCCGGCCTCCTTGAGGGCCTCGGCCTGGGGAATGGTGCGCGGGAAGCCGTCGAAGAGGAAGCCATTGGCGCAATCGGGCTGACTGATGCGTTCCTTGACCAGATTGATGATCAGGTCATCGGAAACCAGGCCGCCGCTGTCCATCACGCTCTTGGCCTTCAGACCCAGTTCGGTGCCGGCCTTGACTGCCGCACGCAGCATGTCGCCGGTGGAGATTTGCGGGATACCAAATTTCTTGGTGATGAAGCCGGCCTGGGTACCTTTGCCGGCACCGGGCGCCCCTAGCAGAATCACGCGCATCGATGTGCTCCTCAAGATTTAAGAAAAAATCGTCGGACTCGCCTCATGGGGCCAATCTCAAAATTATTGCGGCAACCGGCACCAGCCTGACTGCCAAACGGCCGGTCAAGATACACAGCGCCCCCCCCGCGCACAAGCCACCGAAAGTCGGATACGCCAGCGACCTTGGGCCGGCCTGCAACCCCCTTCGAATGCCCTTCCAGGCCCGGATACTGGTGCCACGGGCAGCCACTGGCAAGGCGCTAGCCGGTGTTGCGCAAACCCGCGGCGATCCCCGCGACACTGACCAACAAGGCCTGCTCCAGAGGGCTGTCGGCCTGGTTTTCTCGCTGTCGCGAGCGCGCCAGCAGCTCGGCCTGGAGCAGGTGCAGGGGGTCCAGGTAGGTGTTGCGCACGCTGATGAACTCCAGGGTCTCCGGGCTGTGCGCCAACAGTCGCGACTGTCCGGTCAGGCCCAGTACCGCAGACACCGCCTGCGACAATAGGTCGCGTAAGTGTTCACCCAAAGGTCGCAGTTCGGCAGCGACAAGCCGCTCGTCGTAGAGCTGGGCGATCGTCGCATCGGCCTTGGCCAGGACCATCTCGAGCATGTCGATACGCGTGCGAAAGAACGGCCAGCGCTCGCGCATCTGCCCGAGCAACTCGCCCTCGCCGCGCTGCAGGGCGTTGGCCAGAGCATATTCCCAGCCCAGCCAGGCTGGCAACATCAGACGGGTCTGGGTCCAGGCGAAGATCCAGGGAATGGCCCGCAGGCTCTCGACGCCGCCCTCGCGGCGCTTGGCCGGCCGGCTGCCCAGGGGCAGACGGCCGAGCTCCTGCTCCGGCGTGGCCTGGCGAAAATACTCGACGAACTGCGGGTGCTCGCGCACCACGCCGCGGTAGGCCCCGAGGCCATCGGCGGCAAGCCGATCCATCAGCTCGCGCCAGGCCGGCTCCGGCGTCGGCGGTGGCTGCAGGGTCGCCTCCAGCACGGCGGCCAGGTAGAGATTGAGGTTCTGCTCGGCGATATCCGGCAAACCGAACTTGAAGCGGATCATCTCGCCCTGTTCGGTGGTACGGAAGCGCCCGGCCACCGAGCCCGGCGGTTGCGAGAGGATTGCCGCATGGGCCGGACCGCCGCCGCGCCCCACCGTTCCCCCGCGGCCATGGAACAGCAGCAACTCGACCTGATGTGCAGCGCAGACCTGCACCAGCGCTTCCTGGGCGCGGTATTGCGCCCAGGCCGCCGCCGTGGTGCCGGCATCCTTGGCCGAGTCGGAGTAGCCGATCATCACTTCCTGGGGCCCCTGCAGGCGTGCGCGGTAGCCCTTGAGGCCCAGCAGACGGTCGATCACCGGCCCGGCCTGGTCCAGGTCGGCGAGGGTCTCGAACAGTGGCACCACCCGCATCGGTCGCTGCAGCCCGGCTTCCTTGAGCAGCAGTTGCACGGCCAGCACATCGGAGGGCGCACCGGCCATGGAGATGACGTAGGAGCCCAGCGAAGCGGCTGGCGCCGCCGCCACCTCGCGGCAGGTGGCGAGCACCTCGGCGGTCTCGGCACTGGGCCTGAAATGCATTGGCAACAACGGCCGGCGGTTCGCCAACTCACCGAGGAGGAACTGCTGACGGACCTCTTCGTCCCACTCGGCATAGCGTCCCAGGCCCAGGTAGTCGGTGATTTCGTTGAGCGCCGCGGCGTGCCGGCTGGCGTCCTGGCGCACATCCAGGCGCACCAGGAACAGGCCGAAGGTCACCGCCCGGCGCAGGCAATCGAGCAGCGGGCCGTCGGCGATCACCCCCATGCCGCAGGCATGCAGGGAGCGGTAGCACAGCATCAGCGGCTCGAGCAGCTCGCGGTTGTCCTGCAGCACCGCGGGCGCCGCCGTGGGTTCGTCCTGCAGCGACTCCTGCGCCCAGCTGCGGGTGGCGCGCAGGCGCTCGCGCAACTGCTTGAGCAGGCTGCGGTAGGGCTCTGCGCTGTCGCCCACCTGCGCCCGCAGCTCGGCACTGGCTTCCTGCATGGACAGGCTGGCGGCCAGCTGCTCGACATCGCGCAGGTACAGGTCGGCGGCCATCCAGCGCGCCAGGAGCAGGACCTCGCGGGTGACGGCGGCGGTGACATTGGGGTTGCCGTCGCGATCGCCGCCCATCCAGGAGGCGAAGCGAATCGGCGCCGACTCCAGCGGCAGGCGCAAGCCGGTGGCGGCATGCAGCGCCCGGTCGGCCTGGCGCAGGAAGTTCGGCACGGCCTGCCACAACGAATGCTCGATCACCGCGAAGCCCCACTTGGCCTCCTCCACCGGGCTCGGGCGGCTGCGGCGAATCTCCTCGGTGTGCCAGGCCTCGGCGATCAGGCGCTGCAGGTTGTCCTTGGCCCGCTCACGCTCGGCTTCGGACAGGTCGCTGTGGTCCCGGGCGGCCAGCTGGGCGGCGATGGCGTCGTACTTCTGGATCAGGGTGCGCCGCGCCACCTCGGTCGGGTGGGCGGTCAGCACCAGCTCGATGTCCAGCCGGCCGAGCTGGCGGGCCAGGGCCTCGCCGGCGTGGCCATCGGCCAGCAGGCGCTGCAGCAACTCGGCCAGCACGCGCGACTCGAAGGGCTCCGGCTCGCCAGGGCCGCGCCGGCGCACGCGATGGTATTGCTCGGCGATATTGGCCAGGTTGAGGAACTGATTGAAGGCCCGCGCCACCGGGAGCAGTTCGTCCTCGTCGAGGTGGTCCAGCGTCTCGCTGAGCGGGTCGGCGCCACCATCCGAGCCACGCCGCGAGGCCTTGGCCCCCTGGCGGATGCGCTCGATCTTGTCGACGAAGGCCGCGCCGCACTGGATGCGGATGGTATTGCCCAACAGATCGCCGAGTTGATGAACATCCTCGCGCAAGCGCGCGTCGATTTGCGCCATGAATGCCTCTCCGCCGATGCATGAGCCCTAAGAGTGCCCAGCACGGCAACTTCTTACAAGGGCACGACACCCGTTCGGCAAGCCGCTGGCCGCGGGCTAGGCTTGAAGAAGGCGCCCCCGCAGGGGGATGCGTCATAGCACCCGCACAATCGGCCCGTCCTGGATGGGCCTAAGACGAGGTAGTCATGAAGATCCGCGAGCTTGCCCAGCACTGGGAACAGAATGCCAAGGGCCGTCTGACCCGCAGCACCTATCAGATTCACCTCGACCTGGAATCGGCCGCCCGCCTGGCGGCGTTGACCGAGATGTACCCCAAGCGCACCGCGGAAGAGCTGCTGGGAGAGCTGATCGGCGCGGCGCTGGAGGAGCTGGAGGCCAGCCTGCCCTACGTCAAGGGCAGCCAGGTGGTGGCGACCGACGAACAGGGCGACCCCTTGTATGAGGATATCGGGCCGACACCGCGTTTCCTGGCCCTGTCGCGCAAGTACCTGCAGGCGCTGGCGCTGCAGCAGGAAAACGCCGAGCATTGATCGCCACGCCAACCGCCAGCCCGGGCTACTGGGCGGCCGGGGTCTTCTCGCCGAGACAGCGCACGGCCCGCTTGCGGTCATCGACCAGCACGCCGGTCAGGCCCTTCTGTTCCAGGTCGAACAGCACCAGCACGCCATCGACGCACTGCGCCACCTGATCGGCCGGTTTCAGCGAGACCTTGTAGTCCTCGCCGGGAACGGTCTTGAGCATGGTGAAATCGGACAGCAGCAGCGCGTCCTCCGGCTTGGCGAAATGCAGGTAGCCATAGAACCAGAGCACCACCACCGTGGTGCAGATGCTGGCAATGCCGGTGAGGATCAGGGGAATGGGGTCGCGTTCGCTCATGGGGAGTCTCGGAGATTAAGGGTTTCACCCGGGCGCCGGCGTGGCGGCCGAGCGCGGGTACTGGCCGTAGCGCAACCAGCCGGCGCTCGCGGCAAGGCGAGCAGGCCGTACAGGCGCCGGCCATTGAAAAGGGCCAGCCGGCGCCCGTCAATGCCACCGGCCGGCATGAGGCCGCGTGCCGACCTAATCGCGGCAACCGGTCGCAGGTGGCACGCGCCTGGCGGACCAAGGCGCGAGCGACCTCACTTGCCGCCGGCGCGCACTTCGCCACGGGCCTTGAACGTGGCCTCGAAGACCCGCTCGGCCAGGCGCGAGAACGGCAGGCTCTGTACCCAGACCGTGCCGGTGCCCTTGAGCGTGGTCAGGAGGATGCCCTCGCCGCCGAACAGCATGCTCCTCAGGCCACCGGCCAAGGCGATGTCGTAATCGATGCCGGCGGTGAAGGCCACCAGGCAGCCGGTATCCAGGCGCAGGGTTTCGTTGTTCAGCTCCTTGCGGATCACCGTGCCACCGGCATGCACCAAGGCCAGGCCATCGCCTTCGAGCTTCTGCAGGATGAACCCCTCGCCGCCGAAGAACCCAGCGCCCAGGCGCTTGCTGAAGCTGATGCCGACCGCCGTGCCGTAGGCGGCACAGAGAAAGGCGTCCTTCTGGCAGATCAGGCGGCCGCCGTGCTCGGCCAGTTGAATCGGCACCACGGTGCCCGGATAGGGCGCCGCGAAAGCCACCCGCGCCGGGGTCTTGCCGGTGTTGGAGAAGTGGGTCATGAACAGCGACTCACCGGTGAGCATGCGCTTGCCGGCGCTCCACAACTTGCCCAGCACGCCGCTGGCGGCGCCGTCTCCCATGCGCGTCTCGAAGCGCACGCCCTCGGTCATGTAGTTCATCATCCCGGCCTCGGCGATCACCGTCTCGCCGGGGTCGAGAATGATTTCCACACTCTGCGCCGAGGCACCGAGGATTTCGTAGTCGAGTTCATGACTGGGCATTAAGACTCCTGCGAGGTGGCGCTGTTCGGATGGTCCAGGCGGCGGATTCGCCCAGGCCAGACGCAGAATGCTGCCTGGCCGAGCGCAATAGTTCCTAGAGGATATTGGCGTAGTCGGCTTCGATCCGATCCAGACTCAGGTGGTTGAGGAAGTTGGAGAAGCACATCCAGGCCGACAGGGCATTGAGGTCCTGGAACTGCGGGGGCAGGTATTTTGGTGGCACCACCAGGCCTTCATCGACCAGCTGGCGCAAGGTACGCATGTCTTCCAGGGTGGTCTTGCCGCTGAACAGCAGCGGGATCTGCTCCAGCTTGCCCTTGCGCACGGCCAGCTGGATGTAGTTGTAGACCATGATGAAGCCTTTCAGGTAGGACAGGTCCTTGGTGAACGGCAGGCCATTGGGGGTCGAGCCACGGAACACCCGGCTGGCGTTGCTGTAGCTGACCTCCATGTCGAAGCCCTGCTCGCGGTAGAACTCGAACACCTGGAGGAAGTCCGCGCCCTCCTCGGCCATGTGAATGGTGCGCGTGCGGTTGGTCAGCTTGCGCAGGCGGGTCGGGTAAGAGGCGAAGGTGATCACCTCCATCAGAATCGCCAGCCCCTCCTGGGTCACCGTGGACGAGGGCGGCCCCTTGGCCAGGAAGGTGCAGATCGGCTGGTTCAGGCCGTTGAGGGTGGTACCGACGTGGACCAGCCCCTCATGGACCTCCAGCGCCTTGACGTCGCGCTCGTTGAACAGTGCATCGCTACGAATCTTGATGTAGTCGGCACCGGCGGCCGCATCGGCGAGGATGCCGTCGGACTCGAACACCCGGATGGTGTCTTCGGCTTCGCCGAACACCTTGTTCAGACGATGCTGCAACAGGTCGACCGCCTGCTTGGCGTTGAGGTTCTTCGGCTCGTCCTCCAGATCGCCACGGCGGTCGATGTTGTTCAGGTAGTCGGAAAACATCAGGCCCAGGTCGGCCAGGGTCGGGTCGCCGGCATGGAAGGCATCGGAGGCGGCGCCGTACAGGTCCTGGGAGATCAGGCCGAAGTCCTCGGTGCCACGCGCCTCGAGCATGCGAATGACCATGCGGTACTCGCGGCACATGCGCCGCATGATCTGGCCGACCGGATTGAACTGGCCGAGCTGGCGGGTGATGTCGCGCTCGATACTCTGGAATTCCTGCTTCTTGGCGGTGGCATCGAAGCCCAAGGGGCGGCTTGCATAATAGGCGCGATCGACCGCCGGCAACTTCTTGCCTTTGTGCTTGAGAAAGCCCTCGCGGATGCCGTCGTCCCATTTCACCGCATCCAGTACGCGGATCGGCGTCTGCGCCTCGACGATCCGGTCGGACAGTGCCCGCACGCTAAGCTGGTAGTCGTCCAAGCCTGTGAGACTGTTCATCGCATCCTCGTTTGCTGAGCCGCCTGGCGGCTGATTATTGGCCGATGCGCTGGTAGCGCGCGACCTCGACGAACACATCGGAATTGGCCGGATCATCGAGGTAGGCGAACACCTGCTCCATTGGACTGCTGATCAGCACGCCCTCCTCGCCTTCGGCTATCTCGACGGTTTCCCCGGCCAGCCGGCCCTGCTCGATCTCGTTCAGCACGCGATCGACATCGAGGTTGTAGAGCACCAGCTCGTTGCCCGCGGTCAACTCGAACCCGGCGATGACGAAATTCGCTCCCAGGCGCTTGGGCAGCCCCGCCGAGAGGTACCAGCGCTGGCCATGCAGGGCCACGGTGAAACCGTATTCGCGCTCGCTGTCGAGGTTGTCCAGGCTGCCTTGGTAGGTTCTGGCCTTGTACAGATTGGGGCCCGCGCGGCTGATCTCGAGAAACTGCTGCTCGCCCCATTCATTGGTCCGCGCCCAGGAGCCGAGCAACGGAATCGGCGCCGCCTCATTGGCGGCAATCGGCTCCCTGAACGTCACCAGACAGCCGCTCAACAACGAGCAACACAGTGCAACCAACAGGCCCCAGGCTTTCATCTAGCTCTCCTTGTGACACCAGCACTCCGGCGCTGCGTGTACAACGCCCGCCCCGGCAAGTCTGACGGATTTCAGAGCCCCAGCACCAGATGCATATATCTTTTAAGAATGGACAACATCCCATCGTTGTCCAACTGTTCTATTCCGCCGAGCAGGCTCTGGTACTCCATGCGCAGGATGATGGCGGCGAACACTTCGGCATCCTGTTCCGGCTGCTGCGAACCCAGGACCTCGAAGAACTGGGTGACGCCCTGCAGGAGTATCCGCTGGTAGGCGCGCATCAGCCCATGCAGGCGGGGATTGAGCAGCGCCTCCTGCTGGAAGGCCTGCTCGGCCATGAGGTGGTCGCGCCGGGCGAGCAGCTGGTGACGCACATACTCGAGCGCCAGCCGGGCGATCTCGTCGGCCACTTGCCGGCGCGCCTCGGGAGTGCCATCGAGGGCCAGGACCATTTCCTGCAGGGTGTCCTGGGTGCTGTCCCAGAACTTGGCCATGTAGACCGCGCTGTGCTCGACGAACTGGGCAAAGGTATCGGTGATCAGGTCATCGATATCCTTGAAATAATAGGTGGTGGCCGACAGCGGCACACCCGCCTCGGCCGCCACCGCGCGGTGACGCACGGCGCGCACGCCATCACGCACGATGAGGCGCATGGCGCCATCGAGGATCGCCTGGCGGCGCTGCTCGCTGCCCTGGCGACTGGCCTTGCGACCTTGGTACTGGACACTCTCGGCGACGGCGCTGGCCACTAGGGCCGCGCTGTCCTTGCTGGGTAAAGCGCTCACGACAGGCGCACCTCTCTGACGATCAGGACAACTACGCGCTGCAAGGCAGCTAGGAGCAGAATAAATCCTTCTCCGGACAACAAAAAGCCGCCCGAAGGCGGCTTTGCCGGAACGCCCCTCAGGCCTCCGGGCGCATGTGCGGGAACAGGATCACGTCGCGAATCGAGGGCGCATCGGTGAGCAGCATCACCAGGCGGTCGATGCCGATGCCCTCGCCGGCCGTCGGCGGCATGCCGTACTCTAGGGCGCGAACGAAGTCGGCGTCGTAGTGCATGGCCTCGTCGTCGCCGGCGTCCTTGTCGGCCACCTGGGCCATGAAGCGCTCAGCCTGGTCCTCGGCGTCGTTGAGCTCGGAGTAAGCGTTGGCAATCTCGCGGCCACCGATGAACAGCTCGAAGCGGTCGGTGACGCTCGGATCCTGGTCGTTACGGCGGGCCAGCGGCGACACCTCGAAGGGGTACTCGGTGATGAAGGTCGGCTGCTCCAGCTTGTGCTCGACCAGCTCCTCGAAAATCATCACCTGCAGCTTGCCCAGGCCCTCGAAGCCCTTGACGTCGGCACCCGCCTTCTTGGCGATGGCGCGCGCCTTGTCGATATCGCGCAGGTCGATGGCCGATATCTCGGGATTGAATTTGAGGATGGACTCGAACACCGACAGCCGGGCGAACGGCTCGCCGAAGTGGAACACCTTGCCCTGGTAGGGCACGTCGGTGCTGCCGAGGACCAGCTGGGCCAACTCGCGGAACAGTTCCTCGGTCAGGTCCATGTTGTCTTCGTAGTCGGCGTAGGCCTGGTAGAACTCGAGCATGGTGAACTCGGGATTGTGCCGGGTCGACACGCCCTCGTTGCGGAAGTTGCGGTTGATCTCGAAGACCTTCTCGAAGCCGCCGACCACCAGGCGCTTGAGGTACAGCTCCGGGGCGATGCGCAGGAACATCTGCATGTCCAGGGCGTTGTGGTGGGTCTCGAACGGCTTGGCCGCGGCGCCGCCGGGAATGGTCTGCAGCATCGGCGTCTCCACTTCGAGGAAGTCGCGCTGCATGAGGAAGTTGCGGATATGGGCGATCACCTGGGAGCGCACGCGGAAGCTGTGGCGCACCTCCTCGTTGACCATCAGGTCGACGTAACGCTGGCGATAGCGCTGCTCGGTATCGGTGAGGCCGTGGAACTTGTCCGGTAGCGGGCGCAGCGACTTGGTCAGCAGCCGCACATCGCGCATCTCGACATAGAGGTCACCCTTGCCGGAGCGGGCCAGGGTGCCATCGGCGGCGATGATGTCGCCCAGGTCCCAGTGTTTGATGGCTTCCAGGGTCTCGGCCGGCAGGGTCTTGCGGTTGACGTAGAGCTGGATGCGCCCGGTCATGTCCTGGATCACCATGAAGGCGCCACGGTTGAGCATGATGCGCCCGGCGACCTTGACCGGAATCGCGGCCTCGGCCAGAGCTTCCTTGGAGGCGTCGACGTACTGCTTCTGCAGATCCGCGCAATAGCAGGTGCGGCGGAAATCGTTGGGGAAGGCATTGCCCTGCTCACGCAAGGCGGCGAGCTTTTCCTTGCGCTGGGCAATCAGCTTGTTTTCTTCCTGTTGCAGTTCGTGCTGGTCGAGTGTCTGGTCGCTCATGGTCTTGGTCTATTCCGGTAATCGTAGGTTGGTGCTGAGCGCAGCGATGCCCAACATCCGGCCCCAGGGCCGGCCTCCTACGCAAATGCAGCGCCGCTCGTCGGGCCCGATCGACCCGACCTACATTGCGTGTGTTGCTACAGCCCCTGTTTCAGACTGGCCTCGAGGTACTCGTCGATATCGCCGTCGAGCACGTTGACGCAGTCGCTTCTCTCGATATTGGTGCGCAGGTCCTTGATCCGCGACTGATCGAGCACATAGGAGCGGATCTGGTGGCCCCAGCCGATGTCCGACTTGGAGTCTTCCAAGGCCTGGGACGCGGCATTGCGCTTCTGCATCTCCTGCTCGTACAACTTGGCCCGCAGCATCTTCATGGCGGTGTCCTTGTTGGCGTGCTGGGAGCGCTCGTTCTGGCAGCTGACCACGGTATTGGTCGGCACGTGGGTGATGCGCACTGCCGAGTCGGTGGTGTTGACGTGCTGACCACCGGCGCCGGAACTGCGGTAGGTGTCGATGCGCAGGTCGGCCGGATTGATCTCGATCTCGATGTTGTCGTCGATTTCCGGCGAGACGAACACCGCGGTGAACGAGGTGTGGCGGCGGTTGCCGGAGTCGAACGGGCTCTTGCGCACCAGGCGGTGCACGCCGATCTCGGTGCGCAGCCAGCCGAAGGCATACTCGCCCTTGATGTGCACGGTCGCGCCCTTGATCCCGGCGACTTCGCCGGCGGACAGTTCCATGATGGTGGCATCGAAGCCGCGCTTGTCGGCCCAGCGCAGGTACATGCGCAGCAGCATGTTGGCCCAGTCCTGGGCCTCGGTGCCGCCGGAACCGGCCTGGATGTCGAGGTAGGCGTTGTTCGGGTCCATCTCGCCGCTGAACATGCGACGGAACTCCAGCTTCTCGAGGATGCTGCGCAGGCGCTCGACTTCACTGGCAACGTCATCCACCGCGCCCTGGTCGCCTTCCTCGGCAGCCATCTCCAGCAGGTCGCGGGCATCGCCCAGGCCGCCGCCCAGGTCGTCCAGGGTCTCGACGATCTGCGCCAGAGTGGCGCGCTCACGCCCCAGATTCTGCGCGTATTCGGGGTTGTTCCAGACGCTCGGGTCTTCGAGTTCGCGGTTTACTTCGACCAGCCGATCATGCTTTTGATCGTAGTCAAAGATACCCCCGAATGGTTTGGGTGCGCTCGGACAGGTCCTTGATGCTGTTAAGGATCGGGTTGATTTCCATGGCAGGCGGCACTCGCAGTAAAACGTTCGAAAAGCCGGCGAGTATACCCGACTCGGCACGCCCCTGGCAGCCCGCAATCGGCCATCGAGCGGGCGCGCCCGGACTAATGGCGCCCTCAGTCAACCAACTGGGCCGCGCGGGCAGAGCGCACGGCCTCGGCAGGCGGCGCCGTGATCAGCTCGGCGGCCTTCTCCGCGATCATCAACACCGGCGAGCAGGTATTGCCGGAAACGATGCTCGGCATGATCGAGGCATCGGCGATACGCAGCCCCGGCACGCCATGCACGCGCAGCTGGGCATCGACCACGGCGTCGCCTTCCCTGCCCATCTTGCAGGTGCCGACCGGATGGAAGATGGTGGTGCCGATCTCCCCCGCCGCCCGCCGCAGGTCCTCTTCAGTCTGATAGCTCGGCCCCGGCCTGTACTCCTGCGGCCGATACGGCGCCAGCGCCGGCGCGGCGACGATGCTCCGGGTCAGGCGGATGGCGTCGGCGGCGACGGCCAGGTCACGCGGATCGCTCAGGTAGTTGGGCTGGATCAGCGGCGCTGCGCCGACGTCCAGGCCGCGAATCTCGACCTTGCCACGGCTGTGCGGGCGCAGATTGCACACCGACGCGGTGAAGGCGGGAAACCCGTGCAGCGGCTCGCCGAAGCGCTCCAGCGACAGCGGCTGCACGTGGTACTGCAGGTTGGCGCTGGGCTGCTCGGCACTGGAGCGGGCGAAGGCGCCCAGCTGGCTGGGCGCCATGGCCAGCGGCCCGCTGCGCCGCAACAGGTACTCCAGGCCCATGCCCAGCCTGCCCCTCAGGCTGCCGGCCATCTGGTTGAGGGTCTTCACCCCGCTGACCTGGTAGATCAGGCGCAACTGCAGGTGGTCCTGCAGGTTCTGCCCCACCCCGGGCAGCTCGTGCTGCACGCCGATGCCCAGGCGCTGCAACAGCGGACGCGGGCCGATGCCCGAGCGCTGCAGCAGCGCCGGGGTGCCGATCGCACCGGCGCAGAGGATCACCTCGCGGCGCGCCCGGATCAGCCGCTTGCGACCCTGCCAGCGCAGCTGCAAGCCACTGGCGCGCCCCTCGGCGAGTACCACCCGCAGCACCTCGGCGCCGGTCAGTACCCGCAGGTTGGGACGCTTGGCGATATCACTGAGAAAGGCCTTGGCCGCATTCCAGCGCACACCTCGGCGCTGGTTGACCTGGAAATAGCTGCAGCCCTCATTATCCCCACCGTTGAAGTCCTCGATGCTGGCGATGCCGCTCTGCGCCGCCGCCTGGCGGAAGGCCTCGAGCACCCGCCAGGACAGCCGTTGGCGCTCGACCCGCCACTCGCCATCGCCACCGTGCGCCGCGCTATTGCCGGCGAAGTGGTTCTCCGTCCGCTTGAACAGCGGCAGCACCTGGTCCCAGGCCCAGCCATGATTGCCCGCGGCCGCCCAGCCGTCGTAGTCCGCCGCCTGACCGCGCATGTAGATCATGCCGTTGATCGACGAGCTGCCGCCGAGCACCCGACCGCGTGGGTAGCTCAGGGTGCGGCCGTTCAGACCGGGCTCCGCCTCGGTGGAATAACACCAGTCGGTGCGCGGGTTGCCGATGCAGTACAGGTAGCCGACCGGAATGTGAATCCACGGATAGCTGTCGCGCCCGCCGGCCTCCAGCAGCAACACGCGCACCGCCGGGTCGGCGGACAGCCGGTTGGCCAGCAGGCAACCGGCCGGACCGGCCCCGACGATCAGGTAGTCATAGCTATCCAAAGGTTCCTGCATCGGCACTCTCGCTCTGGTCGTGGATGGGCGAACGAGCACCAGCCTAGCCGCTGGCGGGCGCCCTGGGCATGGTCTATTGGTCGGAGATAAACCCCGTGAATGACCTCGGCGTGCCGAACCGGGGCCGACGTCGAATGGTTGTCGCAAAGCAAACCATCGATAAACACGAACAGCTTGGCCTACTATCGGTAAACCTCCCTACCTGGCCCCGACTTCAATGATGACCCTGCGCCAGATCCGCCACTTCATCGCCGTCGCCGAGACCGGCTCGATCTCCGCCGCCGCCCAGGCCGCCTTCATCTCCCAGTCGACCCTGACCCTGGCGATTCAGCAACTGGAAGAGGAGATCGGCGTCAGCCTGTTCAATCGCCACGCCAAGGGCATGAGCCTGACCCACCAGGGTCACCAGTTTCTGCGCCAGGCCCACCTGATCCTGGCCACCGTCGACAACGCCAAACGCAGCCTGCAGCAGAGCACCGACCAGGTCGCCGGCAGCCTGACCATCGGCGTGACCAGCCTGGTCGCCGGCTACTACCTGGCCGACCTGCTTACCCGCTTCCAGCGCGCCTACCCGAATGTCGCGATCCGTGTGATGGAGGACGAGCGCCCCTATATCGAGCACCTGCTGGTGTCCGGGGAAATCGACGTCGGCGTGCTGATCCTGTCCAACCTGGAAGACCGCCACGCCCTGCAGACCGAGGTGCTGACCCACTCGCCACTGCGCCTCTGGCTGCCGCCGCGTCACCCGCTGCTGGATCACGACAGCATCAGCCTGGCGGACATCGTCGACGAGCCGCTGATCCAGCTCAACGTCGACGAGATGGACCTCAATGCCCAGCGCATCTGGTCCGCGGCCGGCCTGCAGCCGCACATCACCCTGCGCACCGGCTCCACCGAGGCGGTGCGCAGCCTGGTCGCCGCCGGCCTGGGCCTGTCGATCCAGCCGGACATGAGCTACCGCCCCTGGTCGCTGGAGGGCGA
The DNA here is from genome assembly GCF_041027545.1 of Pseudomonas zhanjiangensis. Lineage (NCBI taxonomy): Bacteria > Pseudomonadati > Pseudomonadota > Gammaproteobacteria > Pseudomonadales > Pseudomonadaceae > Pseudomonas > Pseudomonas zhanjiangensis. The sequence goes on from NZ_JBFTEG010000002.1 coordinate 294,276, forward strand.
CATCATCGAGGCCCGCGCCCTGGTCGACCTGACCCAGACCCTCGACGTCGGCCTGGCCTGGCGCCGCGGCAGCGCGCGTCCGGCGCTGGTCGATCCCTTCCTGACGGTGGCCCGCGAGCAGCCGAGCGGTCGCAAGCCATCTATTTAATCGAACGCCGCCTTCAGTATTAAGAAATTGTAGGTCGCCAGCCCGAGCACTAGTCTCTTGCCCACAACAAGCGGACAGCACCGGAGCTCGGCTGGACTTTACGGCCAACGCCCGATGCTCGATGAGCCAGCAGGGCAGACGAGATGGCCAAACCAGCGACTTCCACTGCAGCCAGCCAACTGCTGCTGATCGACGGCCAACTGGTTGCCGGCGCCGGCACCCGCGAACCGATCATCAACCCGGCCGACGGCGAGATCATCGCGCACATCGCCGAAGCCTCCCACGAACAGGTGGAGGCGGCCATCCTCGCCGCTCACCAGGCTTTCCCTGCCTGGTCGCGCAGTACCCCGCAGCAACGCTCGCTGCTTCTGCTCGGCATCGCCGACGCCATCGAGGCGCGCGCCGATTCGCTGGCCCGCCTGGAAGCGCAGAACTGCGGCAAGCCGCTACACCTGGCGCGCCAGGACGACCTCGGCGCCGCGGTGGACGTGTTCCGCTTCTTCGCCGGCGCGGTGCGCTGCCAGACCGGCCAGCTGTCCGGCGAATACCTGCCCGGCTATACCAGCATGGTGCGCCGCGACCCGATCGGCGTGGTCGCCTCCATCGCGCCCTGGAACTACCCGCTGATGATGGCCGCCTGGAAGATCGCCCCGGCGCTGGCCGCCGGCAACTGCCTGGTGTTCAAACCCTCCGAACACACCCCGCTGTCGATCCTGGCCCTGGCCCCGGCGCTGGCCGAACTGTTGCCGCGCGGCGTGCTGAACATCCTCTGCGGCGGCGGCGAAGGGGTCGGCAGCCACCTGGTCGCGCACCCCAGGGTGCGCATGGTGTCGTTGACCGGCGACATCGTCACCGGGCAGAAGATCCTCCAGGCCGCCGCCAAGACCCTCAAGCGCACCCACCTGGAACTGGGCGGCAAGGCACCGGTGATCGTCTGCAACGATGCCGACCTGCAGGCCGTGGTGGAAGGCGTGCGCACCTACGGCTACTACAACGCCGGCCAGGATTGCACGGCGGCCTGCCGCATCTATGCTGAAAAAGGGATCCATGACCGCCTGGTGGCCGAGTTGGGTGATGCGGTGAGCAGCCTGCGCTTTGCCCGCAAGACCGATGCGGATAATGAAATCGGCCCACTGATCAGCGCCCGCCAGCGCGACCGGGTGTCCAGCTTCGTCGAACGCGCCCTCGGCCAGCCGCATATCGAGCGGGTCACCGGCGCCGCCGTGCATTCCGGCCCCGGCTTCTATTACCAGCCGACCCTGCTCGCCGGCTGCCGCCAGGCCGACGAGATCGTCCAGCGCGAGGTGTTCGGCCCGGTGGTCACCATCACCCGTTTCGACGAGCTGACGCAGGCGCTGGACTGGGCCAACGACTCCGAATACGGCCTGGCCTCCTCGGTCTGGACGAGCAATCTGGACAAGGCCATGCAGGTGGCCGCACGCCTGCAGTACGGCTGCGCTTGGATCAACAGTCACTTCATGCTGGCCAGCGAGATGCCCCACGGCGGCCTCAAGCGTTCCGGCTACGGCAAGGATCTGTCCAGCGACTCGCTGCAGGACTACAGCGTGGTGCGCCACATCATGGCGCGCCACGGCCAGTCGCTGGATTGAGTAAGTAGTACCGACAAATAGCCCTGACCGGGTGAGCAACGCGACGTGCAACTGCCCGAGCCCAACAATAGAAAAGAGGGAATTCCAATGTTCGTGCGAAAAACCGCTTTGTCGAGCGCGCTGACCGGCGCGCTGCTGGCCAGTGCCAGCCTGCAGGCCGCCGAGCCGCTCAAGGCCATCGGTGAAGGCGAGGGACGCCTGGATATAGTCGCCTGGCCCGGCTATATCGAGCGCGGCGAGACCGACAAGGGCTACGACTGGGTCACCGGATTCGAGCAGCAGACCGGCTGCATGGTCAACGTCAAGACCGCCGCCACCTCCGACGAGATGGTCAGCCTGATGGCCAAGGGCGGCTACGACCTGGTCACCGCCTCGGGCGACGCCTCGCTGCGTCTGGTGGCCGGCAAGCGCGTGCAGCCGATCAACATCGACCTGATCCCCAACTGGAAGAGCGTCGACGAGCGTCTCAAGGATGCGCCCTGGCACACCGTCGCCGGTCAGCACTACGGCACGCCCTACCAGTGGGGCCCGAACGTGCTGATGTACAACAGCAATGTGTTCAAGGAGGCGCCGACCAGCTGGAAGGTGGTGTTCGAGGAGCAGACCCTGGCCGATGGCAAGAGCAACAAGGGCCGCGTGCAGGCCTATGACGGCCCTATCTACATCGCCGACGCCGCACTCTACCTCAAGGCGACCAAGCCCGAGCTGGGCATCGACGACCCCTACCTGCTCAACGAGGAGCAGTACGCCGCCACCCTCGCCCTGCTGCGCCAGCAGCATGAACTCATCCACCGTTACTGGCACGACGCCACGGTGCAGATGAGCGACTTCAAGAACGAAGGCGTGGTCGCCTCAGGCTCCTGGCCGTACCAGGTCAACGCCCTCCAGGCGGAAAGCCAACCGATTGCGTCAGTGGTGCCGGCAGAAGGGGCCACCGGCTGGGCCGACACCACCATGATGCATGCCGACGCCAAGCACCCGAACTGCGCCTACCAGTGGATGAACTGGTCGCTGGAGCCCAAGGTACAGGGCGACCTGGCGGCCTGGTTCGGCTCCCTGCCGGCGGTGCCGGCGGCCTGCCAGGGCAACGAACTGCTCGGTGCCGAGGGCTGCAAGACCAACGGCTTCGACAAGTTCGAGCAGATCGCCTTCTGGAAGACCCCGCAGGCCGACGGCGGCAAGTACGTGCCCTACAGCCGCTGGACCCAGGACTACATCGCCATCATGGGCGGCAGATAAGGGCGCCGCGCCGGCTGCGCGGCATAGGCAGGGGGCGACGCTTGGCTCGTCCACCCCCGAGCGCGGCCAGACATTGGTTCTACCGTTACCCATTCCTCCGCCCCGGCAGCCCGTGTCGGCCACCCCAGGCCGCCAGTGCGGGGGGATGGTTTTCCTCCTGGAGTTTTCTGACATGACCCTTGCAGTGCAGTTCACCGGTGTCTCCCGCGTCTTCGGCGAGGTCAAGGCCGTCGACCGGGTGTCCATCGACATCCAGGATGGCGAATTCTTCTCCATGCTCGGCCCCTCCGGCTCGGGCAAGACCACCTGCCTGCGCCTGATCGCCGGTTTCGAGCAGCCCAGCGCCGGCAGCATCCGCATCCACGGCGAGGAGGCCGTGGGCCTGGCGCCCTACCAGCGCGACGTCAACACGGTATTCCAGGACTACGCGTTGTTCCCGCACATGAACGTGCTGGACAACGTCGCCTACGGCCTCAAGGTCAAGGGCACGGCCAAGGGCGAACGGCACACTCGCGCCGAGGAAGCCCTGGCCCGGGTGGCCCTGGACGGCTACGGCGCACGCAAGCCGGCGCAACTGTCAGGCGGCCAGCGCCAGCGCGTGGCCCTGGCCCGCGCCCTGGTCAACCGGCCGCGGGTGCTGCTGCTGGACGAACCGCTGGGCGCTCTCGACCTCAAGCTGCGCGAGCAGATGCAGGGCGAGCTGAAGAAGCTGCAGCGCCAGCTCGGCATCACTTTCATCTTCGTCACCCACGACCAGACCGAGGCCCTGTCGATGTCCGACCGCGTCGCGGTGTTCAACAAGGGCCGCATCGAGCAGGTCGACAGCCCGCGCAACCTGTACATGCAGCCGGCGACCGCCTTCGTCGCCGAATTCGTCGGCACCTCCAACGTGCTGCGCGGCGAACTGGCCCAGCGCCTGACCGGCCAGGCCCTGCCCTTCTCGATCCGCCCGGAGCACATCCGCTTCGCCGACGACCAGCCCGCCGCCAGTGGCGAGCTGGAAGTCAGCGGCCTGCTGCACGACATCCAGTACCAGGGTGCGGCCACCCGCTACGAGATCCAGCTGGAAAACGGCCAGAACCTCAGCATCAGCCAGGCCAACGACCAGTGGCAGGCCGGTGCGCCGGCCTACCAGCCCGGCCAGTCGGTGACTGCCCGCTGGGCCCGGGCGGCGATGGTCGCCCTGCAGGACGGCACGACGAGCGAGGGCCACTGAGATGGAGGCATCGCTCAATACCCAGGCTTCGCCGCACGCCAAGGGACCGCTGCACCGCCTGTCCAACCTGCTGTACCGCAAGCCCAACCTGTACCTGGCGTTGCTGCTGGTGCCGCCGCTGCTGTGGTTCGGCGCGATCTACTTCGGTTCGCTGCTGACCCTGCTCTGGCAGGGCCTGTACACCTTCGACGACTACAGCATGACGGTCACCCCGGAGCTGACCCTGGGCAACCTGGTCGCGCTGTTCCGGCCGACCAACTACGACATCATCCTGCGCACCCTGAGCATGGCCGTCGCCGTGTCCCTGGCCAGCGCCCTGCTCGCCTTTCCCATCGCCTACTACATGGCGCGCCACACCAGCGGCAAGACCAAGGCGTTCTTCTACATCGCGGTGATGATGCCGATGTGGGCCAGCTACATCGTCAAGGCCTACGCCTGGACCCTGCTGCTGGCCAAGGGCGGAGTCGCCCAGTGGTTCGTCGACCAGCTCGGCCTGGCGCCGACCCTGCAGGTCATCCTGGGCATTCCCGGGATCGGCGGCAGCACCCTGTCGACTTCGAACCTGGGCCGCTTCCTGGTGTTCGTCTACATCTGGCTGCCGTTCATGATCCTGCCGATCCAGGCCGCCCTGGAGCGCCTGCCGCCGTCCTTGCTGCAGGCCTCCGCCGACCTCGGCGCGCGCCCCTGGCAGACCTTCGTGCAGGTGATCCTGCCGCTGTCGATCCCGGGCATCGCCGCCGGCTCGATCTTCACCTTCAGCCTGACCCTGGGCGACTTCATCGTGCCGCAACTGGTCGGCCCGCCCGGTTTCTTCATCGGCAGCATGGTCTACGTGCAGCAGGGCGCGGTCGGCAACATGCCGATGGCCGCGGCCTTCACCCTGGTGCCGATCGTGCTGATCGCCCTCTATCTGTCCATCGTCAAACGCCTGGGGGCCTTCGATGCGCTCTGATTCCTCCTCCTACGATCGGCCGTCCTGGGGCCTCAAGCTGGCGGCCTGGGCGGGACTGCTGTTCCTCCATTTCCCGATCCTGATCATCTTCATCTACGCCTTCAACACCGAGGAAGCGGCCTTCAGCTTCCCGCCCCAGGGCTTCACCCTGCACTGGTTCAGCGTGGCCTTCGCCCGGGTCGACGTGCTCGAGTCGATCAAGCTGTCGCTGCAGATCGCCTGCCTGGCCACCCTGATCGCCCTGGTCCTCGGCACCCTGGCCGCCGCCGCGCTGTACCGCCGCGATTTCTTCGGCAAGGAGGGCATCTCGCTGCTGCTGATCCTGCCGATCGCCCTGCCCGGCATCGTCACCGGCCTGGCCCTGCTGGCGGCGTTCAAGACCCTGGACATCGAGCCGGGCATCTTCACCATCGTCGTCGGCCACGCCACCTTCTGCGTGGTGATCGTCTACAACAACGTGATCGCCCGCTTCCGCCGCACCAGCTACAGCCTGATCGAGGCCTCGATGGACCTCGGCGCCGACGGCTGGCAGACCTTCCGCTACATCATCCTGCCCAACCTCGGCTCGGCCCTGCTGGCCGGCGGCATGCTCGCCTTCGCCCTGTCGTTCGACGAGATCATCGTCACCACCTTCACCGCCGGCCACGAACGCACCCTGCCGCTGTGGCTGCTCAACCAGTTGAGCCGGCCGCGCGACGTGCCGGTGACCAACGTGGTGGCGATGTCGGTGATGCTGGTGACCATGCTGCCGATCCTCGGCGCCTATTACCTGACCAAGGGCGGCGAGAGCGTAGCCGGCAGTGGTGGCAAATGACCGCGCCGCAGGTTGACGTCCCCTTCCCCGTGAATCCGTAGAAGCCCCAACCAGAGGATTTCGCAATGCAAAGCAAACTGCTGATCAATGGCCGGCTGGTCGCCGGCGAAGGCGCCAGCCTGGCGGTGCTCAACCCGGCGCTGGGTGCTCCCCTGCTGCACATCAACGAGGCCAGCGCCGAACAGGTGGACGCCGCCGTACGGGCCGCCGACGCCGCCTTCGACGGCTGGTCGCAGACCGCGCCGAAGGACCGCGCGCTGTTGCTGCTGCGCCTGGCCGACACGATCGAAGCGCATGCCGAGGAGTTGGCCACACTGGAATCGGACAACTGCGGCAAGCCCTATGCCGCCGCGCTGAACGACGAGATCCCGGCCATCGCCGACGTGTTCCGCTTCTTCGCCGGCGCCAGCCGCTGCCTCGGCGGCAGCGCCGCCGGCGAATACCTGTCCGGCCACACCTCGATGATCCGCCGCGACCCAATCGGCGTGGTGGCGTCCATCGCGCCCTGGAACTACCCGCTGATGATGGCCGCCTGGAAGCTCGCCCCAGCCCTGGCCGCGGGCAATACCGTGGTGCTCAAGCCGTCCGAGCAGACGCCGCTGACGGCCCTGAAGCTGGCCGAATTCCTCGCCGAGATCTTCCCCGCCGGGGTGGTCAACATCGTCTTCGGCCGCGGCCAGAGCGTCGGCAGCCCGCTGGTGAGCCACCCGCAGGTGCGCATGGTGTCGCTGACCGGCTCGGTCGCCACCGGCTCGAACATCATCTCCAGCACCGCGGCCTCGGTGAAGCGCATGCACATGGAGCTGGGTGGCAAGGCACCGGTGCTGATCTTCGACGACGCCGACATCGCCGCCGCGGTGGAGGGCATCCGCACCTTCGGCTTCTACAACGCCGGCCAGGACTGCACCGCCGCCTGCCGCATCTATGCGCAGAAAGGCATCTACGAGAAGTTCGTCGCCGAGCTGGGCGCGGCGGTCGGCAGCATCAGGCACGGCCTGCAGAACGACCCGGCCACCGAACTGGGCCCGCTGATCACCGCCGAACACCGCGAGCGTGCCAGCGGCTTCGTCGAGCGCGCCGCGGCGCTGGGGCATATCGAGGTGGTCACCGGCGGCAAGGCGGTCGCCGGTCCCGGCTTCTTCTACCAGCCCACGGTGCTGGCCGGCGCTCGCCAGGACGACGAGATAGTCCGCCGCGAAGTGTTCGGCCCGGTGGTCTCGGTCACCCCGTTCGACGACGAGGCGCAGGCGCTGGCCTGGGCCAACGACTCCGACTACGGCCTGGCCTCGTCGGTCTGGACCCAGGACGTCGGTCGCGCCCACCGTCTCGCCGCGCGCCTGCAGTACGGCTGCACCTGGGTCAACACCCACTTCATGCTGGTCAACGAGATGCCCCATGGCGGGCTGAAGCTGTCCGGCTACGGCAAGGACATGTCGATGTACGGGCTGGAGGACTACACCGCCGTGCGTCACGTGATGTTCAAGCATTAACCGTTGCTAGAAAACCGGGCGGCCCATGTCGGGCCGCCCTTCTGAGCGGGAGCCATAACAATGAACAACGCATTGCGCACTATCGGTTTCTTCCTGCTGTTCACCGCTGCCGGGCTGGTTCAGGCCGCGGATGACGCCAGGGCCATCGTCGACGGCTACATGGCCGCCTGGAATGCCCACGACGCCGACCAGGCCGCGACCTTCCTGGCCGAGGACGCGGTGTACTTCGATGCCACCGTCGGCACCCCGCAGAACGGCAAGGCGGCGGCGCGCGACAATGTGATCAAGGTGTTCATCGGCGCGGTGCCGGACCTGAGCTGGAAGATGACCAGCGAGCCGATCGTCGGCGCCGACGGCATCGCCTTCCAGTGGCAGTTCAGCGGCACCAACAGCGGCGCCTGGGGCCCCGACACCCCGGCCACCGGCAAGCCGCTGAGCTTCGAGGGCGTCAGCTTCATTCGCATCAAGGACGGCAAGATCGTCTATCAGGGCGACTACTACGACGCCCTTGGCTTCAACCGGCAGCTGGGCTGGTAAGTCCTGCGCGCCGCCGGCTCGGACCGGCGGCACCTGCAGCGCAGCGGGCGGCTGCCATGCAGTTCGTCGGCTTCTCCGGGCAAAAAGCCCAAATAGTGCGTTTGCGCACAGCCGGTCTCTATGCGTTCACTAATTGACGTCGGTAGGATGGCGCCCAAACCGAGCAGAACTCGGCCAAGGCCATGGAAGCCTCAACAGTCCAGCGCAGACTCCTTCGACCATGCCGCGATTCGCCCCTCGCCTTCTCTGCATCACCATCACCGCCTGGCTGGCCATCGGCTGCGAGATCGGCCTCGGCGCCGTCCGCCCGGAAGCCCCCGCCCTGGATCGAGCCATCGAAAAGGCGCGTCTGGGCAGCTGGCGCAGCCTGATCGAGCAGAGCGGAAGCCTGGACGAACTGAGCAAGCTGCAGGCCGCCAACGACTTCATCAATCGCTCGGTGAGCTACGCCAGCGACCGCGAGGTATGGGGCCAGGACGAATACTGGGCGACTCCGCTGGAGACCCTGTCGCGCGGTCGCGGCGACTGCGAAGACTTCGCCATCGGCAAGTATTTCACCCTGGTGCAGATGGGCGTGCCCAGCGACAAGTTGCGCCTGACCTTCGTCAAGGCGCTGTCGCTGAACCAGGCACACATGGTGCTGGCCTACTACCCGAGCCCGGCGGACCAGCCGCTGATCCTCGACAACCTCGACCGCCGGATCAGGCCGGCCGCCGAACGCCGCGACCTGCTGCCGGTGTTCGCCTTCAACAACCACGGCATCTTCCTGGCCAAGTCGCCGCAGCAGAAGTCCGCGCAACCGCCGCAGCTGCTGTCGCGCTGGAGCGATGTCAGCGAGCGCGCCCTGGCCGAACAGGCCAGCGCGCTGCACGAGCGCGGCTGATCAGCGTGGCGCCAGGTGCGCCACCATCAACTGCACGCTTTCCTGGCCGCGGTATTCGTTGACGTCCAGCTTGTAGGCCAGCTCGACCCAGCGCACGGTGGGATTGGGCCAGGTCTCGCGATCGATGTTGAAGGCGATGCCGTCCAGGGTCTGGCCGCCACATTCGGTCTTCAGCACCAGCTTGAGGTGCTTGTCGCCGACCAGACGCTGCTGCACCAGCTGGAACACCCCGTGGAACAACGGCTCGGGGAAGTGCTGGCCCCAGGGCCCGGCATTGCGCAGCTCCTTGGCCAGGGGCAGATGGAACTCCTCGACCGACAGGCTGCCGTCGGACAGCAGGCGCCCGGTCAGGTCGTCCTCGTCCAGCTGGCGGCGCACCTCGGCATCGAAGGCCACGGCGAAGGCGCCGAAGTGTTCCTGCGGCAGCGACAGGCCGGCCGCCATGGCATGTCCGCCGAACTTGCTGATCAGGCCCGGATGCTTGGCCGCCACCGCGTCCAGCGCATCGCGGATATGGAAACCCGGCACCGAACGCGCCGAACCCTTGAGCACGCCCTCGCCGGCGTCGGCGAAGGCGATGGTCGGCCGGTGGTAGCGCTCCTTCAGGCGCGAGGCGAGGATGCCGATCACGCCCTGGTGCCAGTCCGGCTCGAACAGGCACAGGCCGAACGGCAGCTCCTCGAGCGGCAGGTCCTTGAGCTGGGCCAGGGCCTCGCGCTGCATGCCCTGCTCGATAGCCTTGCGGTCCTGGTTGAGCTGGTCGAGTTGCACCGCCATGTCGCGGGCCAGGGCTTCGTCCTCGCACAGCAGGCATTCGATGCCCAGGCTCATGTCGTCCAGGCGGCCGGCCGCATTCAATCGCGGGCCGAGGATGAAACCGAGGTCGGTGGAGGTGATGCGCCCAGGCGCCCGCCCGGCGACCTCGAGGATCGCCCGCAGCCCCGGGCGCGCCCGGCCGGCGCGAATCCGCGCCAGGCCCTGATGGACCAGGATGCGGTTGTTGGCATCCAGCGGCACCACGTCGGCGACGCTGCCCAGGGCCACCAGGTCGAGCAGCTCGGCCAGGTTGGCCTCCCGCAGTCCCCGACGCTCGAACCAGCCCAGCTGGCGCAGGCGCGCGCGCAGCGCCAGCAGCACGTAGAACATCACCCCGACCCCTGCCATGGCCTTGCTCGGGAACGTGCAGCCCGGCTGATTGGGGTTGACGATGGCGTCGGCCGCCGGCAGCTCCGCGCCGGGCAGGTGATGGTCGGTGACCAGTACCTTGAGCCCGGCCGCCTTGGCCGCCGCCACCCCGTCGAGGCTGGAGATGCCGTTGTCGACGGTGATCAGCAGCTGCGGCTGGCGCTGCAGCGCCACCGCGACTATCTCCGGGGTCAGGCCGTAGCCGTACTCGAAGCGATTCGGCACCAGGTAGTCGACATGGGCCGCGCCGAGCAGCCTCAGGCCGAGCACGCCGACCGTGCTGGCGGTGGCGCCGTCGGCATCGAAGTCGCCGACGATCAGCAGCCGCTGGCCCTGCTCCAGGGCCTGCATCAGCAACTCGACGGCGGCCTCGATGCCCTTGAGCTGCTGATAGGGCAGCAGTCGTGCCAGCCCCTTGTCCAGTTCGGCGGCGGACTGCACGCCGCGGGCGGCATACAGGCGGGTCAGCAGCGGTGGCAGGTTTCCCAGATCGGGCAAGGTGGCGGGCAGCGGGCGGGGTTCGATACGCATCGGGCTTCCAGAATCTTTTTTATGCAGGCGGGCCGTAGAGTGGAAAACCGCGCAGCGTTTTCCACCAGGAGCGGTGGATGTGAAAAACGACATCCACCCTACAAGGCTGACTTCAGCGTTCGCCGGCCAGCCACTCGATCGGCACTTCATGCTGGCCGCGTTCGTCGGTGACGAACAGCTCGCCATCGCTGATCATCACGCTCCAGCTCAGCGCCCGCGGCATGTCCTGAGCCAGGCTGGCCAGGGCTTCCTGGCCCAGGGCCACGACGTTGATGTTCTTCAGGCTGCGCACCGGGTCGAGTACCTTGGTCTGCCACACGCGCAGGTTGCCGTAGGCCACCAGGCTGAACTTCTCGGTGCGCCGCGAGCACCAGGTGATGCGGTCGCTGTCCGGCTGACCGACTTCGATCCAGTGCAGCACCCGGTCGTCCAGGCTCTTCTCCCACAGGGCCGGCTCGTCGACATCCGACAGGCCGCGACCGAAGGCCAGCTGCTCGTCATAGAACAGCGCATAGGCGATCAGCCGTGCGGCCAGCCGCTCCTCGGTTTCCGAGGGATGGCGAGCGACGGTGAAACGCAGGCTTTCATAGATGCTGCGGTCGATGTCGGTGAGGTTCAGGTCGATCTTGTAGGTCGTGGACGGCAGGGCCATGGGCGGGCTTCTTGACTGGGCGAAAAGGCCGCAAGTCTAACCCGAAACGACCGGCACCGGACCGACCGCCGGGCTCAGCAATGCATTTGCCGTTCGCTGCCGTCGTCCGGGTCGCGGTAATGGATAAAGGCCTGGCAGGTGCTCAGCTCGACCTGCAGCCGGCAGTAGTGCGGGCCGTGGCGCCAGGCCATGGCCAGGGCGCTGTCGCCGGACTGGATCAGCTCGAAGCGCCCGTCGAAGGCCGGATGCGAACTGCGAAAGCGCATCAGGCTCAGCAGGCGCTGCACCAGCGGCTGCTGCAGCGCCTGCTGCGCCTCCTCCAGGCCGTAGTGATGGCGGTTGACGTCACGCGCCTCGCCGCTGTGCTCGGCCAGCTCGAAGTCGTTGCAGCCGGCGAGCAGGCCGACGTAATACACCTGGGGAATGCCCGGTGTGAAGAACTGGATGGCGCGCGCGGCGATATAGGCCTCGTCGTTGCGCATCAGCGCCTCGTAGAAGGTGCAGGTCAGCTGGTAGATGGCGCCGACGCTGTGCACATTGACCGCCGAGCGGCGCATGATCGGATCGGCGCTGCGCCGCGACACCTCCTCGACCAGGTAGCGAATCTCCGTCTCCGGCAGCATGCCCTCGACATCCGGAATGCAGATGCCGTCGTGGGTATCGAGCACGGTGATCTGGTTGCGCGGGCACATGCGCAGCCACTGCTTGAGGTAGCAGCCGGTGCCGGAGAGGAAGGCATGCAGCACCAGCGGCGGCAGGGCGAAGGCATAGGGATGCATGTGCCGACGCGAGATGGCGTACTGGTAGCTGATGTGGTCGTGCACCTCGGGGAGCATCTCGACGCCGTACTTGGCGCCGGTTTCGCGGAACCACTCGAGGATCCGGTAGACGTCCGGCTCGACCAGAAAGCAGCTGCTGCCGATCTTCTTGGTGGTGTAGCCGAAGGCATCCAGGCGCAGCAGCTTGACCCCGCGCGCGGCGAGAAAGGCCATGTAGGTTTCCATCAGCTGGTAGGTCTGCGGCGAGTCGTAGTTGAGGTCGATCTGCCGCTCGGTGAAGGTGCACCAGACCCGGCAGGTCTCGCCGCTGGCCAGGCGCACCTGGCGAAATGGCTCCTTTTCCTTGCGGATATGGATCTTCGCCAGGTCCTCCAGACTGATCTCGCCGAGCGAGTCGACCTGGACGAACAGCTCGGCATGGGGCGAGGCCTGCCCCCTGGCGACGAAGTCGAGAAACTCCGGGGACTCGTCGGCGATATGGCTGATCACCAGGTCGACGCACAGGTCGAAGCGCGCGGAGATGCGCTCGACATCCGCCCAGTCGCCATAGCGCGGGTCCACCTCCATATGGGTCAGCGGCGAGAAGCCACCGTCGGCATTGGATGGGTACAGCGGCAGGATATGCACGCCGCCGACCGCGCCGACCAGGTGCTGGTCGAGCAGCTGGTACAAGCCGGCCAGGTCGCCACCGAAACGATCGGGATAGGTGATCAACTGAACCTCATTGCGCAACGACATCCGCCCCTCCTCCACCGACAGCGGGAAAACCTTACTGTCCGTTAAAGCAGTCTGAGCTCATACGTCAAGCCAGGCACGGCTCGCTATCCGCCGTTGGCGTAGCGCGCCCACAGCTCGTCGAACTGGCGAGCGTAGGCCGCCAGCAGCTGCGGGTGGTCGATCACCAGCAGGTTCTCGGCGTTGCTGGTACTGGCGCTTCGGGTCCAGTTGAAGCTGCCGCTGGCCAGTAGGCGGCGGTCGAACAGGGCGAATTTGTGGTGCATGTGGAAGGGGCCGTCGTCGATGCGCAACGGCACGCCGTGCTCGCGCAGAGAATGAATGTCGCTGCCCTCATCGAACTGCTTGTCATTGTCACTGATCACCCGCACCACCAGGCCGCGACGGTGGCAGGCGAGGATCTCCGCACTCAGCCGGTCGTCGGAGATGGTGTAGACGCAGACATCCACCGAGTGTTTGGCCTGGCGACACAGCTCGCGGAGTTTGCCCAGGCACTCCTCACCGGGACTGAAATGGGCGCTGGCCACGGTCGGTCGCACCGATGCACCGGTGCCATCGAGGGTCTTGACCACCTGCTCCAGCCACTTCAGTGCCGCCAGGGTGTTGGCCGGGTCCGCCGTCAGCTCGCGCACCAGGGCGAAGGCGCGGTTGCGCAGGTAACGGACCTGGTCCGGGCTCAGGTCGCTGCCGAGCTGGCGCAGCTCGTCGCGCTCCTCATTGCTCAGCCTGAGATCGACCAGGCTGTCGCGCAGCTGCTGGTCCAGATGGGCAAAATCCATTCAGCGATTCCTCCGTGTGCAACTCAAGGCGGCATACAGCACCCCGCACAGGGCACCGGCCAGATGGTACTCGAACGAGATGCCCTGGCGCGGCAGCAGGCCCCACCACCAGCCGCCGTAGGCGAGCAACACCAGCATGGCGACCAGCAGGCTGGACAGGCTGCGCTCGAACCAGGCGCGCCCGAGCAACAGCCCCCACAGGCCGAACAGCCAGCCGCTGGCCCCCAGATGCATGCCGGGTCGGGCGAAGAGCCAGACCAGCAGACCGCTGCCGAGGATGATGAAGGCGTTGGCAGCGATGAACTGACGCAGCGAACCGAGCATGGCCAGCCAGGCCAGCACCAGCAGACCCGACAGATTGCCGAGCAGGTGCCACCAACCGGCGTGCAACCAGGGCGCGAAGAGGATGCCGGGCAGGCTGGCAACCTGCCGGGGCAGCACGCCCCAGGCATTCAGGGCATTGCCGCTCAGGCCGTTGAGCAGCTGCAGCGCCAGCATCAGCCCGGCGATGCCGAGCAGCAGCTGCAGGCGCGGCGCCAGCCAGGCCGTCACGCCCTGTCCGGGCCCGGCTCGGCGCCTGCCTGCGGCGCACCGAGGAACTGGCCTAGCTCGCGCAGGCGCTGGGCCATGTCGCCCATGCGGTTATGGGTACGCAGATCGATCTCGATCTTCTTGTCCATGGCATTCATCAGTGGCAGGAAGCTGTGCTGCAGGGTCTCGGCCAGACGCTCGAGCAGCACCTGCACGCCCGGCTGCGCCGGCGCCTGCACCGCCACCTCGATCTGCGGGCGCAGCTGACCGAGTTTGTCCAGGCCCGCCAGCAGCTCACTCCAGGGAATCTGCGCCTGTTGCTGCGGCTCGCGCTGCAGGTTGCCGCCGAGGGCGCGAATGCCCTCGACCAGATCGTTGAGCTGGGCCACCACCCGGGCGCCGACATCCGTATCGCTGCCGCCCATGGCCTTGTTGCGCAGGAAGTCGCGCTTGATCTGCGCCCAGCGTTCGCCCTGTTCCACCGTCATGTTGCCGCGCAGCTCGGCCAGCTTGAGCAGGTTTTCCTCGGCGCCGGTGGTGAGCAGCTGCGACTCACCCTGATAGTGGTCGGCGATCAGCTGCAGCAGCTCGGCATCGTTCATCACCGCGCTGATCTTCTCCGCCATCTTGTTCATGTTGCGGTAGCTGCCCTGCAGCTTGAACGGCGGCTCGCTGCGGTAGTGATCGGCCTGGGCGGCGCTGGCGATGTACTGCTGGTTGACCTTGAGCACCACGTCGCGCACCTGCATCAGGCGCTGCAGGGTGGCGACGATCTCGTTGATCTCGGCGCCGCTGTAGCCGTGGCTCAGCTCGTTGGAGGAGAACGGCTTGCCCTCGGCCTTGGCCACGAAACGGTAGACATCGGCCATGTCGCGGGTGGCCAGCGGCGCCAGCACCGGGTTGGAGGTCAGGCCGTTCTCGATGTAGGACAGGGCGAAGGCCTCCTGCATGCCGCCCAGGGTGTCGCCGAGATTATAGATGTCGGCGCGGTTGGCCAGCATGTCGGGGATCCTGAACAGCTCGCCGGACTCGGTGTAGGGGTTGCCGGACATCACCACGCAGAACTTCTTGCCGCGCATGTCGTAGGTCTTGGTCTTGCCCTTCCACACGCCTTCGATGCGCCGGGTGCCGTCGCACAGCGAGATGAACTTCTGCAGGAACTCCGGATGGGTGTGCTGGATGTCGTCGACATAGAGCATCACGTTGCTGCCCATCTCCAGCGCCAGGTTGAGCTTCTCCAGCTCCTGGCGCGAAGTGGCATCCGGCGCCTGGGCCGGATCGATGGAGCGCACCTCGTGGCCCAGGGCCGGGCCGTTGATCTTCATGAAGATCAGGCCCAGGCGGTGCGCCACGTACTCCATCAGGGTGGTCTTGCCGTAGCCAGGTGGCGAGATCAACATCAGCAGGCCCATCAGGTCGGTGCGCTTGCTCTCCCCGGCGGTGCCCATCTGCTTGGCGAGGTTGTCGCTGATCACGCCCAGATAGACATCGTTGATCAACTTGTTGCGGACGAAGGAACTCAGTGGCCGTGGCTTGAATTCGGCCAGGCGCAGGGCCTCGCGCTCGCGGCTGACCACCTCCTGGCGCAGCGCCTGATAGCGCTGCATCCCCGGTAGGAACTGCTCGCGGTGCTGACGCAGGCGGGCGAAGAAGTCATCCACGACCAGCACCAGCTGGCGTTGCTGAATGCGCGGGTGTTCGCCCATCAACTCGCCGACCGTGAAGCGCAGATCGACTTCGGTGACACGCTTGGGAAAGTCCTCGGCGAGCAGCGACAGCACCACGGCCTCGGCCACATAACCCTCGAGGGCGGCGAATTCGCCCTCGGCACACAGGCCGCGCAGCCAGTTCTCGGCCAGCGCCCACTGCGCGGCCGGACGCTTGCTGAGGTGGGCCAATGCCTGCTGATAGTCGTCCCACATATGCGCTGTCTGCAGCCGCGCCTTGAGGCCATCGAGCAGTTGCCGGGCGTACTTGCTGAAGGTGAAGGCGACGCGCTCGGCGCTCAGCTCCTGCAGCAGGTATTCAGCCGCCTCGCGGATCACCGCCGGCTCCAGGACCAACGGCTGCTCGGCGAGGAACAACTGCATGGCCGCGACGATTTCGTCCTGCAGCTGCAACAGGCCTTCGCCACGACCGAACAGCTGCTGGATATGCCGACTGGTGCGCGCCCGCTCGGGCCACTGGCCCGCGTTGGCCTGGCCGCGCTGGCGGTCCCAGAACAGGCAGGCGAAGGCACGCGGCAAGGCGCCGTGGCACAGCAGGCCAGCGCTGGTGCGCAGCGGCAGCAACTGGATCAGGATGGCGGCCGCGTCATGGTCATGAATGCCCTTGGCGTAGCCTTCCTTGTAGCGCGGTGCGGCGAAGTCCCGAATCAGCTTGGTCAGTTCCTGCGGCAGACTCAGCAACGGCGCCAGGCGCTCCAGGCTGAGGCCCTCCTGATTAAGCTCGGCAGCGCCGAGTACCTGGCCGGCCAGGTATTCGGCGCGGTACAGGCTCGGTGACTCCGATTCCAGCGACACCTGCCAGTAGGCGCGCAAGGTTTCCAGCTCGGCGTTCACCAGCGGCTCGAGGAAGTCGGTACCGGTCAGATGCAAATGCAGCTGATCGCCACGCGGCATCAGGGTCAGGTCGAGTTCCTGGGTGTTGACGCTGAAACGATGGCGCGGTCCGAGCTTGATGACGTTGCCACCCTCTTCGAACAGCTCGCTCTTGTCGCGCAGGGCGCGCACGGCCTGGTCGCGAGCCGCCTTTAGGCGTGCCTCGAGATCGTCGGCCTTGACGCTGTCCTTCAGCTCGCGCAGGCGCTCGGCCAGCTCGCGCAACTTGAGGATCAACGGGTCGGCGGCGAAGAAGCTGTTCAGCTCCTCGGCCTGGGTGAACCTGGCGGTGCGCCGGGCCAGGCTGTCGAGGATGCGCCGGGCGGCGTCCTGCACGCTCTGCGCCTTGCGCTGGCGCTCGTCGAGCAGGGCCTGCTTGTGGCCCTCGAAGGTCTCCAGCAACTCCTCGCGCTTGGCCAGGATGTCGGCGAGGAACTGCTCCTGGTCGCCGAACTGGCTCTCCAGCTCTTCCAGTTGCACCAGCAGACGCGACAGCTGTTCATCGCAGCGCTCCGGGTCCTGGGCCATGGCCAACGCATTGGTGATGCCCTGGCTGAACAGTTTGAACTGGGCGCCGAACTGGGCCACGATCTCGGCCGAGCCCAGGCCCTTGCGCCGCTGTTCGCCGCGGGCCTTGGCCTGGTTGAGGCGGGCGTATATCTCGGAAATCGACTCGACGATGCGGGTGCGCTGGGTGGCATCGTCGATCTTGAGCCCAGCCATCAGACTGGAGAGCATGTCCAGGTCGGCGGCCATGGCCTGCAGCGCCTGCAGCGGCTCGTTCAGCTGAGTGACGGTCGTGGCCTTCTGCGCCTGTTCATCGAGCTGCTTGAGCTGCAACACATAGGGCTCGAGCGCCGCGTCACTGGCGAGGAAGTTGGAGACGGCCTGCGCCGTGCGCTCTTGGGCAGCCAGCAGCTCGGCTTCCATGGCGTCGATGCGAACCACATCGATATAGCGGTAGTCGCGGATGGTCAGCAACTGGCCACGTTGGGCGGTGATGCTGTTGAGCGCCTCGACGAACTGCTGCACCTCGTCCCAGCTGTCGAGCAGCAGGCCGCCGAGCAGGTTCTTCTGCCGTGTCTCGGCCTCGCTCATGGCCCGCGCGGACTGCTGGCGAATGCTCTCGACCTTCTCGAACTCATCGAGTACCAGCTCGCCGGTGGCCGCCACCTCGCGCAGCAGCGGGGCCAACCCCTGGCACTGGGCGTCATCCAGCCAGTGGTAGACATCGAACAGGCGCCGGCTGTTCTGGCACAGCTGGGTATAGCGCGGCACCGAGACTTCCGGGCTTTCGATCTCGCGGCTCAGATTGAACAGGTCGGACACCCCGCGCACCAGCTCGGCATTGCCGATGCGACCGAAAAAGCCACTGCGCGCCGGCTGGCGGGCGGCGAATTCGTCGCTGAAGAACGGCGTCTGCCAGATCTGCATCGGGTGGATGCGCGTCGGCTCCTCGCTCTCGGTGGCGAAGATCACCATGCGCCCGTCTTCCAGGCGCGCATAGCCGTGGCCGAACAGCGGGTTCTGCAACTGACGCTTGATCAGGTTGTAGGTGAGCAGCACCGAACGGCCCTGCTCCGGGTGGTAGAAGATGTACTGCACGTCCTCGCCATTGGGCGAGCGCAGCGCACGCTTGAAGCGCATGCCCGCCATCGACTGCTCGAAGGCCTTGGACTCGCCGCTCTGCAGGTAGTAGCCACCGGGGAAGATGATGCCGTGGTCTTCCGGCAGCTGAACGCAGGCCAGGCCGATGGCGTCGATGCGCTCGACCTTGCGGGTCAGGCCGTTGAACACCAGGTAGCGCCACTGCTCCTCGCGATAGGGCAAGACCTTGAGCAGGATCAGGCTGCCCAGGCGGGCGTATTCGATCTGCGCGTCGTCCAGCGACTGGGTCTTGTCCAGCACCGCCTCGCGGTAGATACCCAGGCCGTCCTCGGTATTGTTCTCGACCTTGACCGTGAGGTCGCCGCCGATGGTCTCGACGAACAGGGTGTCGAGGATGTTCAGGTGCGGATGGCGACCGTTGACCACCATCTCGCGGGAGGTCTTCTGCCACTCGAAGTCGAAGGCCGCCGGCAGCGCGATATCGCGCTCGCCGCGGTTGTCGATATAGCGGATGTCCTTGCCGTCGAGGGAGATCGACCAGCGGAACACTCGCACGTCGGTGATGCGCTCGCCGATCTGGAAGCTGGCGAGCAACTTGCCGTCGCGCACCAGCAGCTGCAGCAGGCGGGTGTTCTTGTAGTAGCTGTACAGCTCGTTGAAGTCGTTGACGAAACTGGCCTGGTCGAGAAAGCTGCCGGCCAGTGGCACCGGCTCGGCCTCGTAGCCCTCGCTCTGCTCGCTCAGGCGATAGAGGGAGAAGACATCGCCGACCCGGGTTTCCTTCTTCAGGCCGAGGAACACGTTGTAGCCGAACAGCAGGCAGTCGCCGACCCGGACGATGTCCCGTGGCGTGCAGTTGTTCTCGGTGCGCATGCGCAAGCGACCGACCACCTCCATCTGACTGCTGCCGAACTCCTGCAGACGCTGCTCATTGAGCAGCTCCGCAGTCCTCCGCAGGCGCTGCCCCTGCTCCTGCAGGCGCTTGTGCAGCACCTCATAGGCGCCGCCTTCGGCAACGGCCTTGTCCAATACGCCCTGTGGCTGGGCTACGGCTGAAGCATCCGACATCGTGGTCTTCCTGAATCTGCGGTGTCAGGCTCCCGCCCGTCCGGGCGGTAGCTGTAAGGAATGAGGGGACGGGCCGCATGGGCCGTCCAGGCGGGTCAGGCCCCGGCAGCCGGCGCCTCGCCACCATCGAGCTTGTGCTCGGCCAGCACCGAGGCTGCCGCGGACTTGCCGTTGAGCAGGCGGGACAGCACGTCCTGCACCACCGGACTCTTGCCGACCACACCCTCGATGGCCTTGCCCACCGACAGCGATTTGGCGAAGGAGTTGAAGAAATCGCCCTCGCCGCCGACGATCTCGATCTTCGCCTTGGCCAGGGCGGTGGACAGCACCTCGGCCTGATCCTTGGCGATGTCCTTGTTGGCCGCGATGGCCGCCATGGCTTCCTCGAAGTTCTTCTCCAGCTGCATGCGGAACTCTTCGTGCTGACGTGCGCTGTCGCTGAGCGCATCCAAGGCACCGAACTTCTTGCCCAGACCTTCGGCTTCGGCGTTCAGGCGTTCCAGCAGGATCTCCGCCTCGGCCGAGCCCAGATCCTTGGTCGCCCGGGCCTTGGCCACGCCCAGCTGCTCCTCGCCACGCGCCTGGGCGCCCAGCTTCTCTTCCAGCACCTTGGCCTCGGCCAGGCCGTCTTTCTCCTTGGCGGCGGCCTTGGCTTCGATGACCCGCGCCTCGGCCAGGCCTTTCTCCTGCTCGCCCTTGGCCGCGGCAATCAGCTGCTCGGCCTGCACACGCGCTTCGGCCAGACCTTCCTTCTCCTTCGCCGCGGCCGTCACTTCCAGCACCCGGGCGTCGGCCAGGCCAGGCGCCGCGCGCTCGGCCTCGATGCCTTCGGCCATCTTCTTCTTGGCCTCGGCCTGCTTGGCCGCCGCTTCCAGCTCGGCCTGGGCCAGGTTGTTGATTTCCACGGCCTTGTGCTTGGAGCGGGTCTCGTCGGCTTCCGCCTGCTTGACCTGACGCACCAGCTCCTGCTCGGCCTCGGCCTGCGCCTGCAGGACGATGACCTGCTTGGCACGCTCGGCTTCGGAGACTTCGCGTACTTCCTTGATGCGTTCTTCTTCCTGGGCCACGGTCTTTTCCACCGCCACGCGCTCGCGGATCACCCCGGCGATGTTCTTGCGCTCTTCCTCCAGGGCCTTTTCCTTCTCGATGCGCTGCAGCTCGACCTCGCGCTCGCGGGAGACGATCTCCAGGTCCTTGGCTCGAGTGACTTTCTCCACTTCGATGACCACGGCGCGCTGACGGTTCTGCTGCGCCACTTCCACTTCGCGCTGATGGTTCTCGGCACGGATATCCAGTTCCTGCTGGGTCTGGATGCGCGCCTGCTCGGCCTTCAGGCGCTCCTCTTCCTTGACCTTGAGGGTCTCGGCTTCCTCGCGGGCGCGGATGGTCTCGATCTCGCGCTTCTGCCGCGCCTCGGCATCGGCCTGCTGGCGCTCGAGGGCCAGGGTCGCCTCGCGGGTTTCGACGTTCTTCTTCTTGATCGCCAGCTCTTCGTTGCGCTCCAGATCATTGGTGATGACGTTCTGCGCGGCGGTCAGCTCGGTGATCTTGCGGATACCCTCGGCGTCGAGGATGTTGCTCGGATCGAGCGAAGCCTTGGAAGTCTGCTCCAGGTAGTCGATGGCCACGTCTTCCAGCACATAGCCGTTGAGGTCGTTACCGATCACCTCGACGATGCGGTCGCGAAACTCCTGGCGGTTCTCGAACAGCTGGACGAAATCGAACTGCTTGCCGACGGTCTTCAGCGCCTCGGAGAACTTGGCGTTGAACAGCTCATCCACCGCGGCACGGTCGGAAGCACGGTCGACACCGATGGCCTTGGCCACCTTGAGCACGTCTTCCTGGGTCTCATTGACGCGCAGGTAGAAGGCCACGGTGATGTCGGCGCGCATGTTGTCTTTGCAGATCAGGCCATCCTTGGCGCGACGATCCACTTCCAGGGTGATCAGCGAGATACGCATGAACTCCTTGAGGTAGATCACCGGGTAAACCAGGGCGCCGGTGAAATGCACCTTGGGCGTCGAGGACATGTCGTTGACGATCAGTGCCGTGCCCTGCGGGACCTTGATGTAGAAGGCCTTGAACAGCACGAAAAAGCCGAATATCAGCAGGAAGAAAATACCGACGCCCATCAGGAACGGCATCACCATTTCGAGGCTCATTGCAATCAATCTCCTTTGATTCTGAGGAAGTTCGTCGGCTTACAATCCTTTGAACTCGTCCTCGGTAATGACCCGGTAGGCGTGTTCGCCATCCAGATATTCCAGCAACACGACGCGGTCGCCGCGTTTGAAACCTCGTGCCTCATCGGCACGCACGCGCAGGATCAGACCCGCGCCACCGTCCTCCAGCACCGCCTCGCCATGCCTGAGGCTGACTCGACCACTGCGCACCACGGCGGTCTGCCCCAGCACCGATTTGCTGGTGGTAGCCTCCAGCTTGCGGAACAACGGTCGCAGCGGCCGACACAGCGCCGCGCTTAGCGGAACCGCGACCACCAGCGCGGCGAATGCCACGAGCAATCCCAGTGGATAGCGCAGGACGCCCAGCGGCAAATAGCGCAACAGCAGCAGCTCGACGAAGTAGCTGGCCGTCCAGGCGAAGAAGAACAACAG
Organism: Pseudomonas zhanjiangensis; assembly: GCF_041027545.1. NCBI lineage: Bacteria > Pseudomonadati > Pseudomonadota > Gammaproteobacteria > Pseudomonadales > Pseudomonadaceae > Pseudomonas > Pseudomonas zhanjiangensis. The sequence continues at coordinate 316,248 of NZ_JBFTEG010000002.1, forward strand.
GGTCAGCACCAGGGTCACCGGCACGCCGTTCAGGCCGAGCTTGAGCAGCAGCCCGGCCAGCCCTTCGGGCTGCACCGAGTCCAGGGCGGAGTCGGCCTCGATGTCGAGCAGGTCGACCTCGAAAATGCCCAGTGCGGCGACGCACCAGTACAGCACCGCCACACACAGCAGGAAGCTGAAGATGACGGTGGGGAAGGCAAAAGCGGTGAGCAGGAAGTTTTCCATGGCGTTCCTATCCCTGAATCAAGAGGCGGAGCCCGAAGGCTCCGCCTGCACCCGCGCGATCAGGACTTGGCTTTGTCCTTGAGGCGCGCCAACACGCTGTCGGCACCGGAGTCAGCGGCGACAATACCGGCGGCGCGCAGCTTGCTCTGCAGCGAATCCTCGGAGCCGGCCTCCTCGGCCAGCTCGGCGGTCGCCTCCATCTTCGCCGCACGCTCGGCCTGTCGTTGCTTGATCCGCTCCAGCGACTCCACCGCCGTGTGCAGCTTGGCCTGGGAGCCTCCGTAGCGATGGGCCACGGCCATCTGCGCCTTCTGCACGCTCTCGGTGGCCTTGACCGTATCCACCTGTTGTTTCAGGCGCTTGATATTGGCCTCGGCCTGGCTCACAGCCTTGCGCAGCTGAGCCACGCTGGCCGTGTAGGCATCGGCCTGCTCGCGCTCACTGGCCTGTTCGACCTCGAGATGGGCAATCTTCACCGCCACTTCGCGGGCCAGCTCCTCGTTGCCGGCCTCCAGAGCCTTGAGGGCATACTGTTCGTACTCGGCAACCTTGGCCGCGCTCCTGCCGGCACGCTCGGCGGCCAGCTTCTGCTTGGCCATGATCTCGGCCAAGGCCTCCTTGGACTTGCGCAACTCCAAGTCGGCGTCACGGATTTCCTGATCGAGAATACGCAGGGCCTGACCGTCCACCACGGCCTCCCCCATCTCGTTGGCACCACCACGCAGTGCGGTCAGCAACTTGCTCCATACATTCATGACAACTCCTCCTTAGGCGGCAGCCTTGAGAAAACCTTCATAGGCTTCGGTGGCCTTGATCACGTTGTCCGCCAGCAGCTCGATCTCCAGCACCACATTGGAAAGGATCGAGGTCGCACTCAGCGCGCCGAACATGGTGTAGCAGTCCTGTCCATCCGGCAGCTTCTCCAGGCCGATGCAAGACAGTGGAAACAGCTTGTGGCTGCGCAGCACTTCTTCATTGAAAGCCGCCACATCGCGCACATCGCTGGCCGGCCAAAGCAGCGCCTCGACAATGATCTGCTCACCCACCACCGCCATGAACAGCGGCAGATCGCCGTACTCACCCATGGTGATATGCAGACTGGCGTCGGCCCCCTGGATCAGCTCGATCGCCGCTCGCCCATCCTTGAACAACTCAGTCGCGGCCAGCGCATCGAACAGCGCTTGCGCATTCCATACTTGAGGCATGCTCATACCCCCCTCCTTCTCCACAGAGTCCAGCCTCGAATTGGGCTGGCGCAGTTTGCGCTCGAACGCCGCAAGCGACGCAGCGTGCTCGGGCAGTATCCAGACCTCCTTCTTCACCAACCCCTGCTCGCGCAGGCGCTGACGGAAAAGACGCTGATAGTGGGCTGATGATTTGCTTTCCATGATGGGCAGACTAGACGCTCACATGTAATGAATCAATAGATCACATGTAATATTTTTGAGCGCGCGCCTGAGACAGGCGCAAGACCATACCCTGCAACAGGGCAGCCATAGACAGAGAGAGAAAGAAGGCGAACAGCAGGCGGGAAGTCATCCAAACCCGAGGGGGGGGAAATACGCGCATCCTTTCGCCCAAGGATTTAACCGCAGATACTCTGCCGATCCAAGACACAAAAGCGCCATCCCCATTGCAAGTCCACAGAGGAGCCGTCATGTCCGCCAGCAAACCCCTCACCGGCCTGAAAGTGATCGAACTCGGCAGCCTGATCGCCGGCCCCTTCGCCGCGCGCATCTGCGCCGAATTCGGCGCCGAGGTGATCAAGGTCGAGTCGCCCGATGGCGGCGACCCGCTGCGCAAGTGGCGCAAGCTGTACGAGGGCACCTCGCTGTGGTGGTTCGTGCAGGCGCGCAACAAGCAGTCGCTGACCCTCAACCTCAAGCACGAGCAGGGCCGCGAGGTGTTGCGCAAGCTGCTGACGGACGCCGACATCCTGATCGAGAACTTCCGCCCCGGGGTGCTGGAGAAGCTCGGCTTCGGCTGGGAGACCCTGCATGCGCTTAATCCCAAGCTGGTGATGGTGCGCCTGTCCGGCTTCGGCCAGAGCGGCCCCCTGAAGGACCAGCCAGGCTTCGGCGCGGTCGGCGAATCCATGGGCGGGCTGCGCTATATCACCGGCTTCGAGGATCGCCCGCCGGTGCGCACCGGCATCAGCATCGGCGACTCCATCGCCGCCCTCTGGGGGGTGATAGGCGCGCTCATGGCCCTGCGTCACCGCGAGGTCAACGGCGGCCAGGGCCAGGTGGTCGACGTGGCGCTGTACGAGGCGGTGTTCGCCATGATGGAGTCGATGGTGCCGGAGTTCGACGTGTTCGGCTTCATCCGCGAGCGCAGCGGCAACATCATGCCCGGCATCACCCCCTCCTCGATCCACACCAGCAGCGATGGCAAGCACGTGCAGATCGGCGCCAACGGCGATGCCATCTTCAAGCGCTTCATGCAGGCGATCGATCGCCAGGACCTGGCCGAGGATCCGACACTTGCCAGCAACGACGGGCGCGACGCCCGCCGCGACGAACTCTACGGGGTGATCGACCGCTGGGTCGGCTCGCTGCCACTGGAGCAGGTGCTGGCGACCCTGAGCCAGGCCGAGGTGCCGGCCAGCCGCATCTATTCGGCCGCCGACATGCTCGGCGACCCGCAGTACCTGGCCCGGGAGATGTTCCTCAGTGCCAAGCTGCCCGACGGCAAGCCGTTCAAGATGCCCGGCATCGTGCCCAAGCTCTCGGAGACCCCTGGCTCGGCGCAGTGGATCGGCCCCGAACTGGGCGAGCATAACGTGCAGATATTGACCGGCCTTGGTTACAGCGCCGACCAGATCACCACCCTGCGCAGCGAGGGCGCGATCTGACAATGCCAATGCGCCGCCTGGCGCTTAAAGAGATACGCCGTACTTGGCGTAGATTTTCTCGATGAGGCCCTGCCGCTTGAGCTCCAGGATTGCCGCATCCAGCTTGGGCAGCCAGGCCTCATGCTCGGGATGAACCCGCATGCTGACATCGAAGGTACTCATGACGTCGCCGATTTCCAGAGAGTGGTACTTCGGCTTCTTGAGCACGCTGTACTGCACCACGGCCTTATTGATCACGATCTGGTCGAAGCGCTGCCTCACCAGCATCTCCAGCAACTGCGCCTCGTTCAATGCGTTACGCCGGTCGATCTGGCCGGCCGCGATCAGCGGCGCCAGATCGGGGTAGGCATACCCCCGCACCAGCCCCACCGACTTGCCGCGCAAGTCTTCGGGTTCCTGCACCGGGAACGCCTTGCCCGGCGCGAACGCCATGACGTCGACGACCTCGCCGAACGGCACCGAAAACAGCCCGGGTATCGGCCGATTGCGCACCCAGCCCGGATAGACGCCCGGCTCGATATCCAGCATCCCCGCCTCGAACAACAAGCCGATCCGCGGATAGGGGTAGTACTGGATGTCGAAGCGGTCGCCGGTGAGCCTGGCCAGTTCATCGAAGATGTCCTGATAAATACCTTGCCGGCCTTCCTCGATCATCATCGGCGGATAGTTGTAGAAGCCCACTGCAAAGGTGGCCGCATAGCCCCCTGACCAGAAGCACGCAACACAGCAGAGTACAACCGCCTTGACCAGCCACTTCATCACCACACCCTCGACACGCCCCCTCAACAACGTCCTGCTCAACTCGGGACAAACGAACACCCCGGCTTCCTGCACCACGGCAGCGGATGCTTGTGTGCTACGTGGTCCGCAGACTTGCATCGCCTCCCTAGCCCCACAACTCCGTGCTTGTTGCTTCGCACAGCATTTCGATCGCCTGCGCCTCTTATCCTCTCACCAAGGCCGTCGGCCCCTCGAGCTGCAGAGCACTGGGCCCATCTGCCATAGCCCCTCTGCACGCCGAGGCAATAGCGGCAGCATAGCCTCCGAATGCTTGGAAAAGAACGACGGCAAGCGCGGAGTACTAGGCTCGAGTTTTGCCGAGTCCGCAGTACCGGCCCACCGCATCTGCTCGGCCGCCGAGATGCTCGCCGACCCGCAGCTTCTCGCCCGCGAGATGTTCTTGAACGCCAAGCGGCCGGGCGGCAGGCTGTTCAAGTTGCCCGGCATAGTGCCCAAGCTCTCGGAGACACCCAGATCGACTCAGTGGATCGGGCCCGAACCGGGCGAGTACACGAACGGACTGCTCGCTGGGCTAGGCTATGACTAAGAGGCGATAGCCGAACAGCGCCGGCGCCATCTGAACCAAGCAGGTCCTCGCCCATGAAGCCCGACGAACCACCCCTGCCCCAGGAAGTCCTCCTGGCCTTGCGCCAGAACGGGCGCCGGGCCGCCATCGAGCTGCTGCAGCAGCGCCAGGGCCTCAGTGCCGAGCAAGCCGCACAGCGGATAGATCGCTACCAGGAAGCCAACCCGCCGGTGCCCTTGCGCGGCCCCGGGGTGGTGATTTCCAGCAAACTCAATGCGCTGATCTGGCTGGCACTGATCGCCATGATGGTACTGGTCTATCTGCTGCTGATCGGCTGAAGCCATGCCAGCCGATCTTTCAAGCCCATGAAAAAAAGCCGGCACCTTGCGGTAACCGGCCTTCTTCTGCGCGGCGCCGCCGTTACAGCGGCTTGCCGCGGTTGCCGTGCTCGGTGACGAAGTTCTGTACGGTCTTCAGCTCGTTGGCCAGCACCGTGCAGCGCTCTTCGCGCTCGAACAGGTCGGCCAGGTGCGCCGGCAGCGCCGGGGCCTGGCCGACACCGGCCTTCTCCACCGCCTCGGGGAACTTCACCGGGTGCGCGGTACCCAGGATCACCATGGGCGTGGCAAGGCTACGGCGGCACTCGCGAGCGGCGCGCACGCCGATGGCGGTGTGCGGGTCGAGCAGCTCGCCGCACTCATGGAACACCTCGGCGATGGTCTGGCAGGTCGCCTCATCGTCCACCGCCAGGGAATCGAACAGCTTGCGCGCCTCGGTCCAGCGATCCTCTTCGACGCTGAAGCCGCCGCCCTGCTTGAAGGTCTCCATCAGGCTGGCGATGGCGGCGCCGTTGCGCCCGTGCAGGTCGAACAGCAAGCGCTCGAAGTTCGACGAGACCATGATGTCCATGGACGGCGACAGGGTCGGGTGCAAGGTGTCCTTGACGTACTGGTTGCCGCTCATGAAGCGATGGAGGATGTCGTTGCGGTTGGTGGCGACCACCAGCTGGCTGATCGGCAGCCCCATGTTGCGCGCCAGGTAACCGGCGAAGATGTCGCCGAAGTTGCCGGTCGGCACCGAGAACGCGATGGAACGCGCCGGGCCGCCCAGCTGCAGGGCGGCGTGGAAGTAGTAGACGATCTGGGCCATGATCCGCGCCCAGTTGATCGAGTTGACCGCCACCAGGCGGGTGCCCTTGAGGAAGCCCTGGTCGGCGAAGCTGGCCTTGACCATCTCCTGGCAGTCGTCGAAGTTGCCCTCGATGGCGATGTTGTGGATGTTGTCGCCGAGGATGGTGGTCATCTGCCGGCGCTGCACCTCGGACACCCGGTTGTGCGGGTGCATGATGAAGATATCGACGTTGTCGCAGGCCTTGCAGCCTTCGATGGCCGCCGAACCGGTGTCGCCGCTGGTGGCGCCCATGATCACCACGCGTTCGTTGCGCTTGGCCAGCACGTAGTCGAGCAGGCGACCGAGCAGCTGCAGGGCGAAGTCCTTGAACGCCAGGGTCGGGCCGTGGAACAGCTCCATGACCCACTCGTTGCCGTTCAGCTGGCGCAGCGGCGCGACGGCGTTGTGGGCGAACACGCCATCCGAGCCGGCCGCACCTGGGCCGGCCGCACCTGGACCGGCCGCATAGGTTTCCTCGAGGATCTTCTTGAAGTCGGCATCCGGGATGCTGCCGCTGACGAACGGACGCATCACCCGGAAGGCCAGCTCGTGGTAGGGCAAACCGGCCCAGGAAGCGATCTCCTCGACGGTGAAGCGTGGCAGGTTCTCCGGCACGTAGAGGCCGCCGTCGCTGGCCAGGCCGGCCAGCAGTACGTCTTCAAAATTCAGGGCCGGTGCCTGGCCGCGGGTACTGATATAGCGCATGTTGGGCAAACCTTAGGTTCGAGCTGCAAGCTACGGGCTTGGGGCCGCCGCGCCTGCTGCGCCGGCGGCCGGAAACGGGTTAGTTCAATTGTTCCACGCGGATGCGCATGACCTTGCCGACCACGTCATCCAGGGCCTCGAGGGCATCGATCGCCTCGTTGATACGCGCCTCGACCACCCGATGGGTGACCAGGATCATGGGCACCAGGCCGTCATGCTCCTCGACTTCCTTCTGCATGATCGACTCGATATTGATGCCGCGCGCCGACAGGATGCTCGCCACCTGGGCCAGCACACCGGGATGATCCTTGGCCTGGATGCGCAGGTAGTAGGCGCTCTCGCAGGCACCGATCGGCAGGATCGGGTGGTCCGACAGCGAATCCGGCTGGAAGGCCAGGTGCGGCACGCGATTGGTCGGGTCGGTGGTCAGGGCGCGGACCACGTCGACCAGGTCGGCGATCACCGAGGAGGCGGTCGGCTCCATGCCGGCGCCGGCGCCGTAATACAGGGTACTGCCTGCGGCATCGCCGTTGACCATCACCGCGTTCATCACCCCGTTGACGTTGGCGATCAGGCGGTCGTCCGGGATCAGCGTCGGGTGCACCCGCAGCTCGATGCCGGCGTCGGTGCGCCGGGCTACGCCCAGGTGCTTGATGCGATAACCCAGGGCCTCGGCATAGCCCACGTCGGCGGTGGTCAGCTGAGTGATGCCCTCGGTGTAGGCCTTGTCGAACTGCAGCGGGATGCCGAAGGCGATGGACGCCAGGATGGTCAGCTTGTGCGCGGCATCGATGCCTTCGACATCGAAGGTCGGGTCGGCCTCGGCATAGCCGAGCGCCTGGGCCTCCTTGAGCACGTCCTCGAAGGCACGGCCTTTCTCGCGCATCTCGCTGAGGATGAAGTTGCCGGTGCCGTTGATGATCCCGGCCAGCCAGTTGATCTGGTTGGCCGCCAGGCCCTCGCGGATCGCCTTGATCACCGGGATGCCGCCGGCCACCGCCGCTTCGAAGGCGACTATCACGCCTTTCTCGCGGGCGCGGGCGAAGATCTCGTTGCCGTGCACGGCGATCAGCGCCTTGTTGGCGGTGACCACGTGCTTGCCGTTGTCGATGGCCTTGAGCACCAGATCGCGGGCCAGGGTGTAGCCACCGATCAGCTCGATGACGATATCGATCTCGGGGTTGCCGACCAGCTCGAAGACATCGTGGGTAATGGGGGTACCGGTAATGTCGCACTGCGGGTTCTGCGAACGCAGCGCAATCTGCGCCACCTCGATATCACGCCCGGCGCGCCGCGCGATTTCCGCGGCGTTGCGCTTGAGCACGTTGAAGGTACCGCCACCGACGGTACCCAGCCCACAGATGCCTACTTTGACCGGTTTCACACTGAACTCCCCATCTGCACTGCATAAAGCGGCCGGAGCAAGCTCCGGCCGCAGAAAAAGAGCCGCACATTACGAAGCGGCTGTTTATTAGTCAATCGAGCCGAGCCCGGCGACTACTGGCCGGCGTCGAGCGCCAGCTTGGACAACTGCGGCGCCGGCTGGTAGCCGGGAATCAGCTTGCCGTTGGCCAGAACGATCGCCGGGGTGCCAGAGACGCCGATCATCTGACCCAGGGCGTACTGCTTGGCCACCGGGTTATCGCATTCGGCAACCGGCACTTCCTGACGGGTCTTGGCCAGGTTCATCGCCGCCTGGCGGTCCTTGGCGCACCAGACGCTGACCAGCTCCTTGTAGGCCGGACTCTGCAATCCCTGACGCGGGAAGGCGACGTAGCGCACCTCGACGCCCAGACGGTTGAGTTCCGGCACTTCGCTGTGCAGCTTCTGACAGTAACCGCAGTCGGTGTCGGTGAACACGGTGATGTGGGTCTTCGGCGCCTCAGGCGCGAACACCACCATCTCCGAGGTCGGGATGGCGTTGATGGTCTTGGCGATGGCGCGGGTTTCATGCTGCTCGGTGAGGTTGATCGCCTGGCCATCCTTGACCTGGAACAGATAGCCCTGCAGGACGAACTGGCCGTCGGCGCTGGCATACAGCTGGCGGCCACCCTGGAGTTGAACCTGATACAAACCGGACATCGGGCTCTCGGCGATGGCTTCGATCTGCATGCCGGGCTGGATCGACTGCAGCATCTGGCGGATCGCCTGATCGGGATCGGCCGCCAGACTCAGGTTGCTGGCGAGGCCAAGGGCCATGGCCGCGAAAATGCGGGTCAGGTGCATGGTGTCTCCTAATCGAGCGATGGACTGATAAATATGAGCGGCAGACTACCATAGAAGCCCGGCGTGGCGGACCACAGCAGGTCGGACGGCCATCTCAGCCGCGCGGGTGGTGTTCGGCATGCAGTTGCTGCAGACGTGCCCGGGCAACGTAGGTATAGATCTGCGTGGTCGACAGGTTGCTGTGCCCCAACAGCATCTGCACCACACGCAAGTCGGCGCCGTGGTTGAGCAGATGAGTGGCGAAGGCATGGCGCAGGGTATGCGGCGACAATGGCTTGGCGATGCCGGCGACCCGCGCCTGCTGCTTGATCCGGTGCCAGAAGGTCTGCCGGGTCATTTGCTCGCCGCGCAAACTGGGAAAAAGCACGTCACTGGGCTTGCCGCCAAGCAAGGCGGGTCGCGCTTCCCGGGCATAACGCTCGAGCCACAGCATGGCCTCTTCACCCAGGGGCACCAGGCGCTCCTTGCTGCCCTTGCCGAAGACCCGCAGCACGCCCTGACGCAGATTGACCTGTTCCAGGGTGAGCGCAACCAGTTCGCTCACCCGCAGCCCGCAGGCATAGAGCACCTCGAGCATGGCGCGGTCACGCAGGCCGATCGGATCTTCCAGCTCCGGGGCCGCCAGCAGCGCCTCGACATCGGCCTCCGACAGGGACTTGGGCAGGGGCCGCCCCAGTTGCGGCAAATCGACCTGCAGGGTCGGGTCGCAGGCAATCAGCCCCTCGCGCAGAAGAAACCGATAGAAGCCGCGCAGGCCGGAGATGAAGCGCGCGGTGGAGCGCGCCTTGAAGCCCTGATTCAGGCGCCAGGCCAGGTGATCGAGGATCAGCTCGCGCCCGGCCCGGTCGAGGGCCACCTCGCGCGCCTGCAGCCAGCCATGGAAATGCGTCAGGTCGCTGCGATAAGCCGCACGCGTGTGCTCGGACAGCCCCCTCTCCAGCCATAGGGCTTCGAGGAAACGGTCGATCAGGGGGTGGTCGGTGGCCGGCATGGGGACCTATGGCGAGGGTTGAAAGCAGGCTAGCATTCCACATCCCGGCCAGACAGGGCCAGTCACCATCAGGACTCTTGATGAACGAGCAGTACATCCTCCTCGCGTTCGCCGCGATCGGCGCCAGCGCCCTGATCTGCCAGTGGCTGGCGTGGCGCTCGCGCCTGCCGGCGATTCTGCCGCTGCTGGTCTGCGGCATCCTGGCCGGGCCGGTGTTCGGCTGGCTGGACCCGCAGGCGCTGTTCGGCCCCTTGCTGTTTCCCATGGTGTCGATGGCGGTGGCACTGATCCTGTTCGAGGGCAGCCTGACCCTGCACCTTTCCGAGTGGCGCGAGATCGGCAGCGTGGTCAGGCGCATGGTGACGGTCGGCGCCCTGGCCACCTGGGGCACCATCGCCGTCACCACCCACTACCTGCTCGGCTTCGCCTGGGAAATGGCCCTGCTGTTCGGCACCCTGACCCTGGTCACCGGCCCGACGGTGATAGTGCCGATGCTGCGCGTGGTCCGCCCGAAAGCCTCGGTGGCGAACATCCTGCGCTGGGAAGGCATCGTCATCGACCCGATCGGCGCCCTGCTCGCGGTGGTGATGTTCAGCTTCATCATCAGCAGCGCCGACGGCCAGGGCTGGCAACACAGCCTGGCAACCTTCGCCGGGGTGATTCTCTGCGGCGGCCTGTTCGGCGCCGCCGGGGGCTGGACCCTGGGCCAGGTGCTGCGCCGCCAGTGGCTGCCCGACTACCTGCACAACCTGGCGGTGCTGGCCACGGTGCTCGGCATCTTCATCGCCGCCAACCAGGTCATGCACGAGTCCGGCCTACTGGCGGTGACCCTGATGGGCATGTGGCTGGCCAACATGAAGGGCGTGGACGTGCGGCATATCCTGCACTTCAAGGAGAACCTCAGCGTGCTGTTGATCTCCGGGCTGTTCATCCTCCTCGCCGCCCGCCTCGACCTTTCCGCCCTGCTCGCCCTGGGTCCGGCCGTCTTGCTGCTGCTGGCAGTGATCCAGTTCATCGCCCGGCCACTCAACGTGGCGCTGTCGACCCTGGGCTCCAGCCTCAACTGGCGCGAACGCGCCCTGCTCGCCTGGATATCGCCGAGGGGCATCGTGGCCGCGGCGGTGTCGGCGATCTTCGCCATCCGCCTGGGCGAAGCCGGCTATGCGGGCGCCGAATTGCTGGTGCCCCTGACCTTCGCCGTGATTATCGGCACCGTGGTCCTGCAGAGCGCCACCGCGCGCCCACTGGCGCGCCTGCTAGGAGTCGCCGAGCCCGCCCCCAGCGGCTTCCTCATCGTCGGCGCCAACCCGGTCGCCCGGGCCATTGGCCAGGCCCTGCAGCAACTGGGCAGCCGCGTGCTGCTAACCGACTCCAGCTGGGAGAACATCCGCGCCGCACGCATGGCCCAGCTGCCGACCTATTTCGGCAACCCCGCCTCGCAGCATGCCGAAGCGCACCTGGACCTGGTCGGCATCGGCCATCTGCTGGCCCTGTCGCCGGCCGGCGAACTGAACACCCTGGCCAGCATGCGCTTTCGCCACGAGTTCGGTGCGCACTGCCTGTTCAGCCTGGCCAGTGGCCAGGAAAGCAGGCGCAGCGACAAGCATCGCGCCAGCGACGAGCACCGCGGCCGCGCCCTGGGCAACCAGCCGCTGACCTACCCGCAGGCCGCCAGCCGCCTCGCCCAGGGAGCCGAACTGTACACCACCACCCTGACCGACAACTTTGCCTGGAGCGACTACCAGGCCCTGCACGGCTCGCGCGCCACCCTGCTGTTCGCCCGCGACCGCGAAGGCCGGATACACGTGGTGACGCCGCAGAGCGCCCTGCTACCGCAGACCGGCTGGACCCTGGTAGCCCTGATCGAGCCGCAGCCCCAGCAGGCCGACGCACGCCCGGACGAGAAGGCCAAGGCTACGGGCTGAGCCGCTCGCATCGATTCTGCGCGGCCGCCTGCCCCCTGCCATCCCGGAGACGGCAGGGCCACCCACAGCGCCGGCCGCCCGTCGCCGAGCAAACCCGGAAACGAAAAAGGCAGCCCGAAGGCTGCCTTTTACTGCAGAAGAAGCCTGTCTTAGGACAGCTTCTCCTTGATGCGTGCTGCCTTGCCGGACAGGTCACGCAGGTAGTACAGCTTGGCCTTGCGCACGTCACCGCGACGCTTGACAGCCAGGCTGTCGACCAGCGGGCTGTAGGTCTGGAAGGTACGCTCGACGCCAACGCCGTTGGAGATCTTGCGCACGGTGAAGGCGCTGTTCAGGCCGCGGTTACGCTTGGCGATAACAACACCTTCGAAGGCCTGCAGACGCTGACGGTCGCCTTCCTTCACTTTCACCTGAACGACAATGGTGTCGCCCGGGGCAAAGGTCGGGATCTCTTTGCCCATCTGCTCGGCTTCGATCTGCTGAATAATCTTGTTGGTCATGCTGCGCTCCTAAGACAGGCGCTCTGGCCCGTCATCGATACGTTAACTATCGTCCCGCTGGCGGATGTATTCCTCCAGCAGCTTCTTCTCTTCTCCAGAAAGCGAGCGGCTATCCAGAAGATCGGCGCGTCGCTCGAGCGTCCGACCAAGGGACTGCTGCAAACGCCAACGCCGGATGTGTTCATGGTTGCCGCTAAGCAGCACCTCGGGAACACGTTTATCCGCATACACCTCCGGGCGGGTGTAGTGCGGGCAGTCGAGCAGGCCATCCGTAAAGGAATCCTCCTCGGCCGAGTCTGCATGACCCAATGCACCAGGCAAAAGGCGCGTTACCGCATCGATCAGCACCATGGCTGGCAGCTCACCGCCAGACAGGACGTAATCCCCGATCGACCATTCCTCATCGACGTGCGCCTCGATAAAGCGCTCATCAATGCCTTCGTAGCGCCCGGCGATGAGAATCAACGCACTCTCGTTCGCCAGTTCGCGTACCGCCGACTGCTTCAGCTGCCGGCCTTGCGGCGACAGGTAGATCACCTTCGCCGAGTCGCCTGCGGCTTGCTTGGCACCCTGCAAAGCATCCTCAAGCGGCTTGATCTTCATCACCATGCCGGGACCGCCCCCGAAGGGCCGATCGTCCACCGTGTGATGACGATCCGTGGTGTAGCTCCGCGGGTTCCAACAGGTCAGCTGCAACAACCCCTGCTTCACCGCGCGGCTGGTGATGCCGTAATCGCCGATGGCGGCGAACATCTCCGGGAACAGCGTAATGACTTCAACGCGCACGCTTAGAAGTCCGCATCCCAGTCGACCCGCATCTCGCCAGCAGCGAGGTCGATCGACAACACGCATTGCTCGGTATAGGGCAACAGGCGTTCACGATCATCCAGGCTGTCGAGACAAGGCTTGACCACCATCACATCATTGGCACCGGTCTCGAACAGATGGTCGATCTTGCCGAGCAACTGCCCTGCCTGATCGATGACCCTGAGACCTTCCAACTGATACCAGTAGAACTCGCCTTGGCTGAGTTCCGGCAACTCGCTACGGGGAACGCAGATATCGAAACCGGCGTAGGTACGCGCAATTTCGCGATCGTCGAGCCCCTTGAGCTTTGCCACCAGGACCTTGCCCTGCAAGCGCCCACTGGCCAATTCGACCTGCTTTACCTCGTTGTCACGCCTGAGCGTCCAACGGCGGTAATCGAGCACGTTAGCCAAGGGATCGGTAAAGGAATACACCTTCACTTCGCCCTTCACGCCATGCACCGAGACAATCTTGCCAAGTACCACGAGGTCCTCGGCGGGAGCTGGCGTCATGCTCATAGCGGTGCTTAGGCAGCGGCCTTAGCAGCTTCCTTGAGCAGCTGAGCAACACGCTCAGACGGCTGTGCGCCCTGGCCGAGCCAGTAGTTGGCACGCTCTTGGTCTACGGACAGCTTCACTTCGGCGCCGGAGGCAACCGGGTTGAAGAAGCCGATGCGCTCCACGAAGCGGCCATCGCGCGCATTGCGGCTGTTGGTCACGGTCAGGTGATAGAAAGGGCGCTTCTTGGAGCCGCCACGGGCAAGACGGATGGTTACCATTGAACTTCGTTCCTGTAGTCGGTGCTGCAAAACTGAAATGCACGCATAGGGCGCTAGGCCCGAAAGGCCGCATATTCTAAGGATTATCCGGGTTTTTGCAAATCTCTTTTTTCCCTCGGGACCAGGTGCAGGCCAAGGACCGCCCCACACCCGCGCCAGGCGGCCAGCCCGGAGCAGGCGCCCGACAGGGGTTACAGCTTGGGCAGGCCGCCGGGCATCATGCCGCCCATGCCGCGCATCATCTTGGCCATGCCACCCTTGGCGGTGAATTTCTTCATCATCTTCTGCATCTGCTTGTGCTGCTTGATCAGCCGACCGATGTCCTGCACCTGGGTGCCAGAGCCCATGGCGATCCGCCGCTTGCGCGAACCACTGATGATCTCGGGGTCGCGGCGCTCGGCCGGCGTCATCGAGTTGATGATCGCCTCCATCTGCTTGAACTGCTTCTCGGCCACACCCTGGGCATTGCCCATCTGCGCGAGGTTGACGCCGCCCATCAGTGGCAGCTTGTCCATCAAGCCGCCGAGACCGCCCATGTTCTTCATCTGCTGCAACTGGTCGCGGAAGTCCTCGAGATCGAAGCCCTTGCCCTTCTTCAGCTTCTTGGTCAGCTTCTCGGCCTTCTCCCGGTCGAGGGTCTGCTCGGCCTGCTCGATCAGACTGAGCACGTCGCCCATGCCGAGGATGCGCGAGGCGATGCGGTCCGGATGGAAGGGCTCGAGCGCATCGCTCTTCTCGCCCATGCCGATGAATTTGATCGGCTTGCCGGTGATATGGCGCACCGACAGCGCGGCGCCACCCCGGGCATCGCCATCGACCTTGGTCAGGATGACCCCGGTCAGGGGCAGCGCATCGCCGAAGGCCTTGGCGGTATTGGCGGCATCCTGACCGGTCATGGCGTCGACCACGAACAGGGTCTCGGCCGGCTTGACCGCCGCATGCAGGGCCTGGATCTCGACCATCATCTCGGCGTCGACGTGCAGGCGACCGGCGGTATCGACGATCACCACGTCGATGAACTTCAGCTTGGCCTCGCGGATCGCCGCCTCGGCAATCGCCACCGGCTTCTGGGTGGTATCGGACGGGAAGAAGGTCACGCCGAGATCACCCGCCAGGGTTTCCAGCTGCTTGATCGCCGCCGGACGGTAGACGTCCACCGACACCAGCATCACGCTCTTCTTCTTGCGCTCCTTGAGCAGGCGCGCCAGCTTGCCGGAGGTGGTGGTCTTACCCGCACCTTGCAGGCCGGCCATCAGCACCACCGCCGGCGGTGCGACGCTCAACGCCAGCTCTTCGTTGGCTGCACCCATCAGCTCTTCGAGCTCGGCGCGAACGATCTTCACGAAGGCCTGGCCCGGGGTCAGGCTTTTCGACACCTCGGTGCCGACCGCACGCTCCTTGACCTTGTTGACGAAGTCCTTGACCACCGGCAGGGCGACATCGGCCTCGAGCAGCGCCATGCGCACTTCGCGCAGGGTGTCCTTGATATTGTCCTCGGTCAGCTTGGCCTTGCCAGTGACGTTACGCAGGGTCTGCGAGAGGCGGTCGGTAAGATTTTCAAACATGCGCATTCCTTTCGGGTTCACCTGAACCGAGGCTGGGCTGACGGCAGGCGGCAGATTATATCGGAGAGTTGGCCTGCGATGACGCATCTTTGTCGGCGGCAATTAACGCCCTCGAGATCCGGACGCCGCCGCCTTGCTCGCCGCCGCGACGCTCGCGGACGACTCGACGCCCGGCGGTCTTTCGTGAAACGCCCGTTGTATGCCACACTCAGCGCCTTTCGGGCCTGCCTAACAAGGATTTATGCACCCTCTGCTTCCCAGCCTCGCAGCCGCCTTTCTCTACACGGGCGCGACTGCCTACCAGAGCCTGCGCCTGAGCCGCCGAGCCACACCGGACAAGCGCCTGCTGATCGGCCTCGGCCTGCTCGCCCTGCTCGGCCACGGACTCAGCCTGTTTCTCCAGCTGCTGCAGCCGGCCGGCCTGAACATCGACTTCTTCAATGCCGCCAGCCTGATTGCCGCCACCGTCATCCTGCTGACCCTGCTGGCCTGCTGGCGCATCCCGGTGGAAAACCTGCTGCTGCTGCTGTTCCCCCTGGGCGGACTCACCGTTCTGCTGGCGCAGCTGGTACCGGCCGGCACCATCCAGCCGATCGATGAAGCCCCCGGCATCCTCGCCCATATCCTGTTGTCGATCATGGCCTATGGCATGCTCACCATTGCCGTGTTCCAGTCGCTGCTCCTGCTACTGCAGGACCACCAGCTCAAGCACAAGCATCCGTCCGGACTGATCAAGAACTTTCCACCCCTGCAGACCATGGAAAGCCTGCTGTTCGGCTTCCTCTGGGCCGGCTGGCTGCTGCTGTCGCTGTCACTGCTGTCCGGCGCGCTGTTCATCGACGACCTGTTTGCCCAGCATCTGGTGCACAAGACCATCCTGTCCTGCTTCGCCTGGGTGGTGTTCGCCGTACTGCTGTGGGGCCGCCATCAGCTCGGCTGGCGCGGGCACAAGGCGATCCGCTGGACCCTGGCCGGGTTCTGCCTGCTGATGCTGGCCTATTTCGGCAGCAAGCTGGTTCGCGAATTCATTCTGCATATCTAGGGCCCGGGACAATACTCAGTGGACACAGTGCATCCTGGCATCCTGATCGGCCTGCTGGTCTTCCTGCTCGCCTGTTCGGCATTCTTCTCCAGCTCTGAAACCGGCCTGCTCAGCCTCAACCGCTACCGCCTGCGGCACATGGCCAAGGAAGGCCATCGTGGCGCCAAGCGGGTCAGCGAACTGCTCAGCCGGCCCGACCGCCTGCTCGGCACCATCCTGATCGGCAACAACTTCGTCAATATCCTCGCCTCGGCGATCGCCACCGTACTGGCCATTCAGCTCTGGGGGGACGCCGGCATCGCCATCGCCACCGTCGGTCTGACCCTGGCGCTGCTGATCTTCGGCGAGATCACCCCCAAGACCCTGGCGGCACTGCATCCCGAGCGCGTGGCCTACCCCTTCAGCCTGCCGCTACAGGCGCTGCTCAAGCTGTTCTACCCGCTGGTGGTCCTGCTCAGCTGGATCAGCAACGGCCTGCTCAAGCTGCTCGGCGTCGACCCGGCGAGCAAGGTCAGCGACAGCCTGACCACCGAGGAGCTGCGCAGCGTGGTGCGCGAGTCGGGCCACGAGCTGCCGAAGAATCGCCAGGACATGCTGCTGGGCATCCTCGACCTGGAGAAGGTCACGGTGGACGACATCATGATCCCGCGCAGCGAAGTCACCGGGATCAACCTGGAGGACGACCTGGAGACCATCGTCAGCCAGCTGCGCACCACCACCCACACCCGCCTGCCACTGTTCCGCCACGACATCAACCAGGTCGAAGGCATCGTTCACATGCGCCAGATCGCGCGCCTGATGAGCCATAACCAGCTAACCAAGGAGGCCCTGGTGGCCGCCTGCACCGAACCCTATTTCGTCCCGGAAAACACGCCGCTGTCCACCCAGCTGATCAACTTCCAGAAGCAGAAGCGGCGCATCGGTATCGTCGTCGACGAGTACGGCGAGGTGATCGGCATCGTCACCCTGGAAGACATCCTCGAAGAGATCGTCGGCGACTTCAGCAACCAGGACGCCCTGCGCAGCCCCGACATCCACCCGCAGGAAGACGGCACTCAGGTGATCGACGGCGCCGCCTATATCCGCGAGGTGAACAAGGCGCTCGGCTGGCAGCTGCCCTGCGACGGCCCCAAGACACTCAACGGCCTGATCACCGAAGCACTGGAAAGCATCCCGGAAAGCGCCGTGTGCCTGAAAATAGGCCACTACCGCCTGGAAATCCTGCAGTCCTCGGAGAACCGGGTGAAGAGCGTCAGGGTCTGGCTGAGCAGCCCTCAGGTCAGTCCCGAGTCGACACCGGACTGAGTGCCCGCGCCAGATCCTCTGCCCATACCCGATACCCCTGCGCCGACGGGTGATAGCCGTCGAGCGCCAGGTAGTGCGCGGAAAACTCCAGGCGCAAGGGGTGGTAGCCAGCCCCTACAGCCGCCGCCAGGCGACGCAGGCGAGCATCGAGCAATGCCGCCCGCAGACCCAGCACCTGCCGCAGCAACCAGGGCAAGGCGGCAAAATGCTGCAGGGGCGGCACGCCACTGAACACCACCCGCGCCCCGGCCGCATGCAGCGCTTCGGCCATGGCCCCCAGCTCACCCTCCCAATGCCGCAGCGCGGTCAAACCGGTGGTATCGTTGACCCCGAACACCAGCACGGCGAGATCGACCGGCTCCGCCAGGGCCTGAGGTAGCAGACGCCCATTGGCCTGCCCGGCGGTGATGCCGTTCTCCCCACAGGCGCGCCAGGCCACCGGGCGCGCCTCGCGCTCGGCCAGCGCCTGGGCCAGACGCCCGACCAGCGCCTGCTGCAGCTGGCCGACACCGACCCCGACCACCGTGGACTCGCCCAGCACCAGCAGCCTTAGCGGCGTGCCGGACAGCTCGGCGCCAGCCAAGCCGCATCGCGCTCCGGCCGCCGGCGCCAGCCGCAATGCCCGGCGACGCGTGTGCAGCGCCATAGGCACCAACACCGGCAACAAGGCCAACAGCAGCAGCCACCAGGCGACCTCGCGCCAACGCCTCACACCTCGATACCGACCGCTTGCGCCATGCGCAAGGACACGGCTCGCACTCGGCGACAGCGGGGTTCCGATACGAGGCATAACAGACCCTTGTACTACCGATAGAGAGAAGGGAGACGGCTAGAGCAGCAGGCCCTTGGCCTCGGCGCGCGCGTGACAGAGCAGCAGTACCTGGCGCCGCTCGGCGTTGTCCATGCGGCTCCAGCGGCTGATCTCGGCGACGCTGCGTTGGCAGCCGATGCAGATGTCGTCCTCGTCCAGCGCGCAGACCTGCACGCAGGGCGAGGCGATTGGGCGCTCGCTGGTCATCAGTCGTCTTGCTCGGCTAGCTCGCGCGCATAACGCTGGGCATTGTGCACGTAGTGGGCGGCACTGGCCTCGAGCATCTTCTTCTGCTGCTCGCTGAGCTCACGCACCACCTTGCCGGGCGAGCCGACCACCAGGCAGCCATCGGGAATTTCCTTGCCCTCGGCAATCAGGGTATTGGCGCCGATGATGCAGTACTTGCCGATCTTGGCGCCATTGAGCACCACCGCATTGATCCCGATCAGGCTGTAGTCGCCGACCGAGCAACCATGCAGCATGGCCTTGTGGCCGATGGTCACGCCCTTGCCGATGGACAATGGATAGCCCATGTCGGTGTGCATCACGGTGCCGTCCTGCACGTTGCTTTGCTCGCCAATATGAATCAGCTCGTTGTCGCCGCGCAGCACCGCGTTGAACCAGACACTGGCTCCCGGCTCCAGCTTGACCTTGCCGACCAGCGTGGCATTCGGTGCCACCCAGCTGTCGGGATGGGCATCGACCTGCGCTTGCCCCAGGCGGTATTTCATTCGTCGCTCCTTGTCTGGCGCCTCAATACGGCTTGATGAAGTGTTCCCGCGGTTCATGCAGGGCGATCCCGGCATCGAGCACCAGGTTGACCAGTTCCACCACCATGATGGCGGTCAGCCCCCAGATCTTGTAGTCACCGTAGCGATAGCTCGGCACATACCAACTCTGACCGAGGTAATCGATGCGGTGGGTCATCTCCCGCGGATCACTGCGAAAGAACTCCAGCGGCACCGAGAACACCGCCGCGATCTCGTCGTCGTTGGCCTGGTAGTCGACATAGTCCGGCACCAGCCCGACATAAGGCGTGACCTGGATGCCGTGCCGCGAGACCAGGGTACTCAGCGGGCCGATCACCTCGACCAGGCCGGGCGGCAGCCCAATCTCCTCATCGGCCTCACGCAAGGCGGTATGGATCAGGTCGCGATCCTCCGGGTCGCGCCGCCCTCCCGGAAAGGCGACCTCGCCGCCATGGGTGGACAGCCCGCTGGCGCGCAGGGTGAGCACCACTTCCGGTTCGTCGCTGCGGGTAATCGGCACCAGCACCGCCGCCTCGGGGAAGTGACGGTCGGTCTGCAAGAGGCGCGGACTGTATCCACGCACGCGTTGGAGTAGATCGTCCAACATGGGCATTCTCGGTCTTTATTCTGCACCGGATAATGGCACGAAAGCGCCATGCCACCCAAGCCCCCCGACCGGGCGATCACGCCGGCCAACTCATCCGAAAGCCTTGCCGCGGCGGGCCGCCGCGCGCCAAGATAACAGGGCCAGCCAGAGGATCCGCCATGAAGTTCTGCAGCCATTGCGGCAACCCGGTCAGCCAGCGCATCCCCCAGGGCGACAACCGCCTGCGCTACGTGTGCGGCCACTGCCAGACCATTCACTACCAGAACCCACGGATCGTCGCCGGCTGCCTGCCGGTATGGGGCGAGCAGGTGCTGCTGTGCCGCCGCGCCATCGAACCCCGGCGCGGCTACTGGACCCTGCCGGCCGGCTTCATGGAGAACGGCGAAACCCTGGAGCAGGCCGCTGCCCGGGAAACCTGGGAGGAGGCCTGCGCCCGGGTACGCGACCTCAACCTGTACTGCCTGTTCGACCTGCCGCACATCAACCAGGTGTATATGTTCTTCCGCGCCGAGCTGGTCGACCTGGACTTCGCCGTGGGTGAGGAGAGCCTCGAGGTGCGCCTGTTCGACGAACGCGAGATCCCCTGGTCGCAGCTGGCTTTCCCGACGGTGGGACGTACCTTAGAATGCTACTTCGCCGACCGCCGGAAGCAGCGCTACCCGGTTCGCAACGAGCCCATCGAGGCCTTGCGCGCGCATCACCAGAAAACCACCTGAACCTCGGGATACCGCCCCAATGCGTCGGCTGCTCGCCCTACTCTGCCTGTTGTCCATCTCCCTTGCCGCCCTGGCCAACACCAGCGACAGGCTGGAAAGCCCCAGCATCGACAAGGTGCTGGTGGTCAAGTCCGAACGCAAGCTGCACCTGATCAGCCGCGGCCAGGCACTCAAGTCCTACCGCATCTCCCTGGGCAAGCAGGCCAGTGGCGCCAAGCAGCGCGAGGGCGACAGGCGCACGCCCGAGGGCCTGTACTGGATCGACTGGCGCAAGACCAGCGACAAGTACCAGCTGTCCATGCACATTTCCTACCCCAACGCCCGCGACCTGGCCAATGCACGCGAACAAGGCGTCAGGCCCGGCGGCATGATCATGATTCACGGCACGCCGCTCGACGAGGAATACCCGGAGTGGTTCTTCCATACCCTGGACTGGACCGAGGGCTGCATCGCCATGCAGAACAGTGACATGCGCGAAGTATGGGAGCTGGTCAAGGACGGCACCCTGATCGAGATCCGCCCCTAGGCCGGGGCCCACGCAGCAAAAAGGCGCCCTCGGGCGCCCTGATCCGGCCGGCGACGGCCACCACTAGAACTGGATATCCGACAGGCGCCAGACGTCGAACGCCGGTGTCTCGTAGGGGTGCGCCTTCTTCATGGCCTTGACCACCTCGTGGATCAGCTCGTCGGCCACCACCAACTCGACCTTCCACTCCGACACGTGTTCGACCACCCCGACCTGGCCGATAAACGGCTGGCTGCCCTGCAGCGGACGAAACTGGCCTTGCCCAAGGCCCTGCCAGCAGCAGCTGTCATAGGCCCCGACGCGCCCGCCGCCCGCCGCGAACACCGCGCCCTTCACCGTATCCAGGTGAGCTTCCGGAACATAGAAACACAGCTTGTACATCGAACTCTCCGCCAGCTGGACACATTGAACATAGTCGATAAATGATGCCACAAGATAGTGGCACTTTGCCTCACCCAAGATCCGTGGCAGCGATCACAGGCTGCAGATTCGACTACGAAATGGTCCGGGCGTTCACCCCGGATAGCGGCCAGGATCGCGCGCACCAGCAGCCTCGCCAGTGTCCGAAAAACCGCGGACAGGGGATTGTGGCGGCCGTAGCAGCATGGCAAGCGCTACGACAGCGCAACAGCTGGCAAACAGGCGCGAGCCTGAGTCCGGCAAGACAGCCAAAATGGCAATCGGCAAGTGCGGACCAATGCCCGCAGCGGCATGCCAGCAAGGTGTCGCCAGGCATGACCCGGCGCACCTCGACAAGCATGGTGGGCGGACTCGGTGGGCATGAGTCCGCCCCTGGGGATCAATCCACCCAGACCCGGGCGTTGCGGAACATGCGCAGCCAGCCGGCATCCTCCTGCCAGTCATCCGGACGCCAGGAGTTCTGCACGCCGCGGAACACCCGCTCCGGGTGCGGCATCATGATGGTCACCCGGCCGTCGCGGCTGGTCAGGCCGGTGATCCCGCGCGGCGAGCCGTTCGGGTTGGCCGGGTAGGCCTCGGTTACCTTGCCGTGATTGTCGACGAAGCGCATGGCCACGCAGCCGGACAGATCGGCCTCGAGCAGGGCCTCCTCGCTTTCGAACTCGGCATGCCCCTCGCCGTGGGCGATGGCGATCGGCAGGCGCGAGCCGGCCATACCCTGAAGGAAGATCGAGGCCGACTCCTGCACCTGGACCATGGCCACCCGCGCCTCGAACTGCTCGGAGCGGTTGCGCACGAAGTGCGGCCAGAAGTCGCTGCCGGGAATCAGCTCATGCAGGTTGGACATCATCTGGCAACCGTTGCACACGCCCAGGGCGAAGCTGTCCTTGCGCTCGAAGAAGGCCTGGAAGCCGTCGCGGGCCCGGGCATTGAACAGGATCGACTTGGCCCAGCCCTCGCCGGCACCGAGCACGTCGCCGTAGGAGAAGCCGCCGCAGGCGACCAGGCCCTTGAACTGCTCGAGACTGACTCGCCCGCTGAGGATATCGCTCATGTGCACGTCGATGGCGCTGAAGCCGGCGCGGTCGAAGGCTGCGGCCATCTCCACCTGGCCATTGACCCCCTGCTCGCGCAGCACGGCGATCTGCGGCCGCACGCCCTTCTTGATGTAGGGCGCGGCGATGTCGTCGTTGACGTCGTAGCCGAGCTTGGCGCTCAGGCCCGGATTGTCCTCTTCGAGCAGCGCGTCGAACTCCTGCTCGGCGCACTCGGCGTTGTCGCGCAGACGCTGGATCTGGTAGCTGGTCCGCGCCCACTCACGCTGCAGCAGGCTGCGCTGGCCGCCAAACACCGGCTGGCCATTGAAGCTGATCGCCACCTCGTTGTTGTTCACCGGCTGACCGATCACCGCGACGCAGTCACCGAGACCGGCGGCGCTGAACTGCGCCAGCACATCCGGAGTCGCGTCCTGATGCACCTGGATCAGCGCGCCCAGCTCTTCGTTGAACAGCACGGCGGCCAGTTCCTCGGCGCCGTCGGCCAGGGCGTCGAGCTGCAGGTCGAGGCCGCAATGACCGGCGAAGGCCATTTCCAGCGCGGCGACCAGCAGGCCGCCATCGGAGCGGTCATGGTAGGCCAGCAGGTAACCGTCGGCGTTCAGCCCCTGGATCACCGCGAAGAACGCCTTGAGGTCCTCGGCGTCGTCGACGTCCGGCGCCTGACGGCCGAGCTGCCCGTAGACCTGGGCGAGGATAGAGGCGCCCATGCGGTTCTGCCCGCGGCCCAGGTCGATCAGGATCAGGTCGGTCTCGCCCTTGTCCATGCGCAGCTGCGGGGTCAGGGTCTGGCGGATGTCGGCCACCGGGGCGAAGCCGGTGACGATCAGCGACAGCGGGGCGGTGACGCTCTTCTCCGCGCCCTCGTCCTGCCAGCGGGTCTTCATCGACATCGAGTCTTTGCCCACCGGGATGGTGATGCCCAGCTCCGGGCAGAGCTGCATGCCCACCGCCTTGACCGTATCGTACAGGCGCGCATCCTCGCCCGGGTGGCCGGCGGCGGCCATCCAGTTGGCCGACAGCTTGATGTCGGAAATCTTGTCGATGCGCGAGGCGGCCAGGTTGGTCAGGGTCTCGCCGATGGCCATGCGCCCGGACGCCGGGGCATCCAGCAGGGCCAGCGGGGTACGCTCGCCCATGGCCATGGCTTCGCCGGTGTAGACGTCGAAGCTGGTGGCGGTCACCGCGCAGTCGGCCACCGGCACCTGCCAGGGACCGACCATCTGGTCGCGGGCGACCAGGCCGGTGATGCTGCGATCGCCGATGGTGATCAGGAAGCTCTTGCTGGCCACCGCCGGGTGGTGCAGCACGCGGGTCACCGCCTCGTCGATGGCCAGGCTGGCCGGATCGAAGTCGTCGCCCAGCTCGGTTTCACGCGTGGCCGAACGGTGCATGCGCGGCGCCTTGCCGAGCAGCACGTTGAGCGGCATGTCCACCGCGTTGTTGCCGAAGTGGCTGTCGGTCACGGTCAGGTGGGCCTCTTCGGTGGCCTCGCCGACCACCGCGAAGGGGCAACGCTCGCGTTCGCAGATCGCCTGGAAACGCTCGAAATCGGCGGCATCGACCGCCAGCACGTAGCGCTCCTGGGATTCGTTGCTCCAGATCTCGTGCGGCGCCATGCCCGGCTCGTCGTTGGGCACGTTGCGCAGCTCGAAACGGCCGCCGCGGCCGCCATCGTTGACCAGTTCCGGGAAGGCATTGGACAGACCGCCGGCACCGACGTCATGGATGAAGGCGATCGGATTCTGCTCGCCCAGCTGCCAGCAGCGGTCGATCACTTCCTGGCAGCGCCGCTCCATTTCCGGGTTTTCGCGCTGCACCGAGGCGAAATCCAGATCGGCCGAGCTGGTGCCGGTGGCCATCGACGAGGCCGCGCCGCCGCCCAGGCCGATCAGCATGGCCGGGCCGCCGAGCACGATCAGCTTGGCGCCGACGCTGATCTCGCCCTTCTGCACGTGTTCGGCGCGGATGTTGCCCATGCCGCCGGCGAGCATGATCGGCTTGTGGTAGCCGCGCACTTCCTCGCCACGCGGGGTGTCGATCGCCTGCTCGAAGGTACGGAAATAGCCGGTCAGGGCCGGACGGCCGAATTCGTTGTTGAACGCCGCGCCGCCGAGCGGGCCCTCGATCATGATATCCAGGGCGGTGACAATGCGCTCGGGCTTGCCGTAGGGCACTTCCCAGGGCTGCTCGAAGCCGGGGATCTGCAGGTTGGAGACGGTGAAGCCGGTCAGGCCGGCCTTGGGCTTGGCGCCGCGGCCGGTGGCACCTTCGTCGCGAATCTCGCCGCCGGAGCCGGTCGAGGCGCCCGGGAACGGGGCGATCGCGGTCGGGTGGTTGTGGGTCTCCACCTTCATCAGGATATGTACCGGTTCCTGGCTGGCGCCGTACTGGCGGGTCTCGCCATTGGGGTAGAAGCGCCCGGCACTGTGGCCAACGATCACCGCGGCGTTGTCCTTGTAGGCCGAGAGCACACCCTCGTTGTGCATCTGGTAGGTGTTCTTGATCATGCCGAACAGCGACTTGTCTTGGCTCTCGCCGTCGATGTCCCAGCTGGCATTGAAGATCTTGTGCCGGCAGTGTTCGGAGTTGGCCTGGGCGAACATCATCAGCTCGATGTCGTGCGGGTTGCGCCCCAGCCCCTGGAAGCTGGTCACCAGGTAATCGATTTCATCCTCGGCCAGGGCCAGTCCCAGGTCCTGGTTGGCCTGCTCCAGGGCGGCGCGACCGCCACCGAGCACGTCCACCGCGGTCAGCGGCTTGGGCGCGGCATGGCTGAACAGCGCCGCGGCGCCTTCCAGGTTGTCCAGCACCAGCTGGGTCATGCGGTCGTGCAGCAGGTCGGCGACCTGCTGCACCGCGGCCTCGCTCAGCTCGCCGCTCACGTAGTAGGCGATCCCGCGCTCGATGCGCTGGATCTTGTCCAGGCCGCAGTTGTGCGCGATGTCGCTGGCCTTGCTCGACCAGGGCGAGATGGTGCCGAAGCGCGGGATGGTCAGGAGCAGGCGCCCTGCCGGCTCCTGCACCGGGACACTGGGACCGTATTTCAGCAAGCGGGCCAGGACCTGCTCTTCATCGGCGCTGAGTCCACCACTGACCTCGGCGAAATGCGCGAACTCGGCATACAGCCCAGTCACAGCGGGTACTTTGCTGGTCAGTTGCTCGAGCAATTTACCGTGGCGAAAAGCAGAAAGGGCGGGAGCGCCGCGCAGGATCAACATCGGGGACAGCCTCTGGGAAGGGGGTGTACTTTGAGGCCGTGCATTCTAGCCTAAAGCGCAGGCCGCGGCACCCGTGAAGGCGTACCGGCGGGCCGACCCGGCAGCTAGCAGAGATACCCATGACTGTCGAGATATGGCACGCAGGCACCTTTGCGTATACTGCGCCAATGTTTGCCCAATCTGCGTTCCGCACGCGCTGCGCCAGCTGGCTGTCAGCGATCGGAGTCCTCCTGCTGCTCGGCGGCTGCGGTAAAGAACCCAGCACCCTCGAGCGCGTTCAGGCGGAGGGTGTGCTGCGCGTGGTCACCCGCAACAGCCCGGCCACCTATTTCCAAGATCGCAACGGCGAAGCCGGCTTCGAATTCCAGCTGGTCAAGCGTTTCGCCGACGACCTGGGGGTGGAGCTGAAGATCGAGACCGCCGACAACCTCGACGAGCTGTTTGCCAGCCTGGGCCGCCCCAGCGGACCGGTACTGGCCGCCGCCGGCCTCACCGCAAGCGACGGGCGCCGCGCCAGCGCGCGCTTCTCGCGCCCCTACCTGCAGGTCACCCCGCAGGTCGTCTACCGCAACGGCGAACAGCGGCCGAGCCGTCCGCAAGACCTGATCGGCAAGCGCATCCTGGTGCTCAAGGGCAGCAGCCATGCCGAGCAACTGGCGGCGCTGAAGGCCGAACTGCCCGAACTGAGCTACGAAGAGTCGGCGGCGGTAGAAGTGGTCGACCTGCTGCGCATGGTCGACGAGGGACAGATCGACCTGACCCTGGTCGACTCCAACGAGCTGGCCATGAACCAGGTGTATTTCCCCAAGGTCCGCACCGCCTTCGACCTCGGCGACGCCCTCGACCTGGGCTGGGCCGTCGCCCCCGGGGAGGACGACAGCCTGCTCGAGGAGGTCAACGCCTTCCTCGAACGCGCCCAGCAGAACGGCAGCCTCAAGCGCCTGACCGAGCGCTACTACGGCCACGTCGACGTACTCGGCTATGTCGGCGCCTATGCGTTCGCCAAGCACCTGCAGCAGCGCCTGCCGCGCTACGAGAAACATTTTCGCGCGGCGGCGCAGGCCCAGGGCGTCGACTGGCGCCTGCTCGCGGCCATGGGCTACCAGGAGTCGCTGTGGCAGCCAAGCGCCACCTCGAAGACCGGGGTGCGCGGGCTGATGATGCTGACCCTCAATACCGCCCAGGCCATGGGCGTGTCCAATCGCCTCGACCCCAAGCAGAGCATCGATGGCGGGGCGAAATACATCGCCCAGATCAAACAGCAGCTGCCCGAGAGCATCCAGGAACCGGATCGCACCTGGTTCGCCCTGGCCGCCTACAACGTCGGCGGCGGCCACCTAGAAGATGCACGCAAGCTGACCCAGGCCGAGGGCCTGGACCCGAACAAGTGGCTCGATGTGCAGAAGATCCTGCCGCGCCTGGCGCAGAAGCAGTGGTACAGCAAGACCCGCTACGGCTATGCCCGCGGCGGCGAGCCGGTGCACTTCGTGCGCAACATCCGCCGCTACTACGACATTCTCACCTGGGTCACCCAGCCGCAGCTCGAAGGCACCCAGGTGGCCGCCAACAACCTGCATACGCCGGGCATCAACAAGACCCCGCCGGAGCAGGACCTGCCGCCGCTGTAACCCGCGACTCGCCCCCGCCTGCCGTCTGCGCTACCTGGCGCCGCGCCGGGCCTTGAAGAACGCACTGAGCACCGCCCCGCACTCCTCGGCCAGCACGCCGCCCTCGATCAACACCCGGTGATTGAGGAACCCCTGGCTGAAGAACTCGCCACGACTCATGGCCACTCCGGCCTTGGGTTCCACCGCGCCATACACCACGCGATTGATCCGCGCATGCACGATCAGGCCGGCGCACATGCTGCAGGGCTCCAGGGTGACGTACAGGGTGCTGCCCGGCAGGCGGTAATTGCCGACAGCCTGCGCGGCCGCGCGGATCGCCACCATCTCGGCGTGGGCACTGGGGTCGGCGGTGGAAATCGGGCAATTGAAACCGCGCCCGATGATCTCGCCGCCCTGCACCAGCACCGCGCCGACCGGCACCTCGCCCAACTGGGCGCCCTCGGCCGCCAGGGCCAGGGCCTCGCGCATGAAGTGCTGGTCCAGGCTGCGATCGATGATCTGTGGTCTTTTCATGAATTGAATCCGCAGGGCGGCAAGGCGCAAAGCGTCCTGCACTTCGAGCACCGCCGAAGGCGAAACGCGACAGTCACCCTAGGCCACCTCGATGGAAGCCATCAGGCCGGTTTCCATATGGTCGATCACATGGCAATGGAACATCCATACCCCGGGATTATCGGCCACCAGGGCCACCCGCGCGCGCTCGTTCTTGCCCAGCAGGTAGGTGTCGGTGTAGTAGGGTTCGATGCGCTTGCGGTTGGAGCCGAGCACCTTGAACGTCATGCCATGCAGGTGGATCGGATGCTGGTACTGGCTCAGGTTGCGCAGCTCGAAGATATAGCTCCGGCCCCTCTGCAGGCGGGCGATGGGCCGATCGGCGCAGGTCTTGTCGTTGATGTCCCAGGCCTGGCCGTTGATCTGCCAGAAGCGCGGCGTCTGTCCCAGCGAAACAGTGCCCACCCACTCGAAGTTGAAGCGCAGGGTCTCGGCATTGGCCAGGTCCGGCTCGGCGATCGGGTTGGCCGGCAGCGCCGGCGGCCAATCCCCCGCCGCCTCGGCGGAGGCGATCGAGCGCAGGGTGGCCAGGCGCAACGGGCCGTTGCGCAGGGGCAGCTCGACACCCGCGGCCGGCACCTTCAGCCCCAGTTCGATGCGCATGCCCGGCCCCAGCCAGTAGTCCTTGCCCAGCGGCCGTGGCGCCACCGGGTTGCCGTCCAGCGCATAGATGCGCGCCTCGGCGCCCGGCAGGTTGAGGCGATAGGTCAGGGTATTGTCCAGGTTGATCAGGCGCAGGCGCACCACCTGGCCGGCCGGCAGGTCCAGGATCGGCGCGTGCTTGCCATTGACCGTACTCAGTCGCCCCGGCGTGCCGCCCCGCGCCGCCTCGCGCGCCACGCTGAAGTCGCTGAAGGCGCCCTGCTGGTCGACATGCCAGCTCTTCAGGCTGAGCGTGCGTTCATGGGCGAACCCCGACGGCTCGCGCTCCTCGACGATCAGCGGGCCGACCAGGCCACGCCCCAGCTGCTCGCTGCTGGCGGTATGCGGGTGATACCAGAAGCTGCCGGCATCCGGGGTCTTGAACTGATAGTCGAAGTATTCCCCCGGCAGCACCGGCAACTGCGAGACGTAGGGCACCCCGTCCATCTCCAGCGGCAGGCGGATGCCGTGCCAGTGGATGGTGGTCGGCACCTCGAGCTTGTTGATGAAGCGCACCCGCAGCCACTCGCCCTGTCGGGCACGGATCTCCAGGCCGGGCGCCTGGCCACCATAGACCCAGGCCGGGGTGAGGTGGCCCGGCACCAGCTCGAGGTCCAGCGGCGCGGCGATCAGCTGGTAGTCGTACTCGGCGGCGACCAGCGGTCGCCCCAGCCAGTAGCGCACGCCGGCGCCGGCCAGGCCGAGGGCGCCCAGGCCGGTCAGGCCGGCCAGCAGTTGTCTGCGGGTAAAGGACATAGTCGATTCCATGGCCCGGATGCAATCCGGAAATGCGTCGCGGCGGAGCGGGTCCGCCGCACTAGTTGCGATATCTTCTCATTTAAGCAATGGACTGGCGAGCCCGGGAAGTGGACAGGATGCCGCAGCGCCCGGCAGAAACGACGAGGGCAGCCTTGGCTGCCCTCGTCGCTCGGATCACTCCCACTCGATGGTGGCAGGCGGCTTGCTCGACACGTCGTAGGTGACGCGGGAGATGCCCTCGATCTCGTTGATGATGCGGTTGGACACCTTCTCCAGCAGCTCGTAGGGCAGGTGCGCCCAGCGCGCGGTCATGAAGTCGACGGTTTCCACCGCACGCAGGGCCACGACCCAGGCGTAACGGCGGCCGTCGCCGACCACGCCGACCGACTTGACCGGCTGGAACACCACGAAGGCCTGGCTGGTCTTGTGGTACCAGTCGAAGTTGCGCAGCTCTTCGATGAAGATGTGGTCGGCGCGACGCAGCAGGTCGGCGTACTCCTTCTTCACCTCGCCGAGGATACGCACGCCCAAGCCCGGGCCCGGGAACGGGTGGCGGTAGACCATGTCGTAGGGCAGGCCCAGCTCCAGGCCGATCTTGCGCACCTCGTCCTTGAACAGCTCGCGCAGCGGCTCGACCAGCTTGAGGTTCATTTCCTCCGGCAGGCCGCCGACGTTGTGGTGCGACTTGATCACATGGGCCTTGCCGGTCTTGGCCCCAGCCGACTCGATCACGTCCGGGTAGATGGTGCCCTGGGCAAGGAAGCGGATGTCGTGCAGCTTGGACGCCTCGGCATCGAACACGTCGATAAAGGTGCGACCGATGATCTTGCGCTTCTTCTCCGGGTCGGCCTCGCCGGCCAGGTTGTCGAGGAACTGCGCCTCGGCATTGGCGCGGATCACCTTGACCCCCATGTTCTCGGCGAACATGGCCATCACCTGCTCACCTTCATGCAGGCGCAACAGGCCGTTGTCGACGAACACGCAGGTCAGCTGATCGCCGATGGCGCGGTGCAGCAGCGCGGCGACCACCGAGGAGTCGACCCCGCCGGACAGGCCCAGCAGCACGTTGGCGCTGCCGACCTGGGCGCGAACCTGGGCGATGGCGTCCTCGACGATGTTCGACGGCGTCCACAATGCCTGGCAGCCGCTGATTTCCAGGACGAAACGCGAGAGGATGCGCCCACCCTGCTTGGTATGAGTCACTTCCGGGTGGAACTGCACGCCGTAGTAGCCGCGCTCGTCGTCGGACATGGCGGCGATCGGGCAGCTCGGGGTGCTGGCGAGGATGTGGAAGCCTTCCGGCAGGCTGGTGACCTTGTCACCGTGGCTCATCCACACGTCCAGGCCGAACACGCCGTCGTCATCGACGTGGTCTTCGATGCCATCGAGCAGCCGGCCCTTGCCGACCACGTCGACGCGGGCGTAGCCGAACTCGCGCAGGTCCGAGCCCTGCACCTTGCCGCCCAATTGCTCGGCCATGGTCTGCATGCCGTAGCAGATGCCCAGCAGCGGTACGCCGAGGTCGAATACCGCCTGCGGTGCGCGCGGGCTGTCGGCCGCATGCACCGACTCCGGGCCGCCGGCGAGGATGATGCCGCGCGGGGCGAAGGCACGTATGTCCTCGTCGCTCATGTCGAAGGGGTGCAACTCGCAGTACACGCCGATCTCGCGCACGCGGCGGGCGATCAGCTGGGTGTACTGGGAACCGAAATCCAGGATCAGGATGCGGTGGGCGTGAATATCAGGATGAGCCATGGCCGTCTCTCGTAGCGGAATTCACAAATGACACGGGGCTGAATCAGACAGCCCCGTGATCTCATAGCAACGCTGTGGCGTTAGCCAACACGGTAGTTGGGCGCTTCCTTGGTGATCTGCACGTCATGTACATGGGACTCGGCCATGCCGGCACCGGTGATGCGCACGAACTGGGGCTTGGTGCGCATCTCCTCGACGGTGGCGCAGCCGGTATAGCCCATGGAGGCGCGCAGGCCGCCCATCAACTGATGAACGATGGCCGCCATCGCGCCCTTGTACGGCACGCGGCCTTCGATGCCTTCCGGCACCAGCTTCTCGGCACCGGCCGAGGAGTCCTGGAAGTAACGGTCCGAGGAGCCCTGGGCCTGGGACATGGCGCCCAGCGAGCCCATGCCGCGGTAGGCCTTGTAGGAGCGGCCCTGGAACAGCTCGACCTCGCCCGGCGCCTCTTCGGTACCGGCCAGCATGGAACCGATCATCACCGCCGAGGCGCCGGCGACGATGGCCTTGGACAGGTCGCCGGAGAAGCGGATGCCGCCATCGGCGATCAGCGGCACACCGGTGCCCTGCAGCGCGGCGGCGACATTGGCCACCGCGGAAATCTGCGGCACGCCGACACCGGCGACGATACGGGTGGTGCAGATAGACCCCGGGCCGATACCGACCTTGACCCCGTCGGCGCCGGCTTCGACCAGCGCCTGAGCGGCCTCGCCGGTGGCGATATTGCCGCCGATCACCTGCACTTCCGGGAAGTTCTGCTTGACCCAGCGCACCCGGTCGATCACCCCCTTGGAGTGGCCGTGGGCGGTGTCGACGATGATCACGTCGACCCCGGCGTTGGCCAGTGCCGCCACCCGGTCGCCGGTATCGGCGCCGGTGCCGACCGCGGCGCCGACGCGCAGGCGACCCTGGTCGTCCTTGCTGGCCAGCGGGTAGGCCTTGGCCTTCTCGATATCCTTGACGGTCATCATGCCCTTCAACTGGAAGGCATCGTCGACGATCAGGACTTTCTCGATACGGTGCTTGTGCAGCAGCTCGCGCACGGTTTCCTTGTCGGCACCTTCCTTGACCGTGACCAGGCGCTCCTTGGGCGTCATCACTTCGCGCACCAGGGCGTCCAGGCGGTTCTCGAAGCGCACGTCGCGGGAGGTGACGATGCCGACCAGGTCGCCATCGGACAGCACCGGCACGCCGGAGATGTTGTTCTGCCGGGTCAGCTCGAACAGGTCGCGGATGGTGGCGTCGGCCTCGATGGTGATCGGGTCCTTGACCACGCCGGCCTCGAACTTCTTGACCTTGCGCACCTCGGCAGCCTGCTGCTCGATGGTCATGTTCTTGTGGATGATGCCGATGCCGCCTTCCTGGGCCATGGCGATGGCCAGACGGGCCTCGGTCACGGTGTCCATGGCGGCGGACAGCAGCGGAATATTCAGTTCGATGCCACGGGTCAGGCGAGTCTTGAGGCTGACATCCTTCGGCAGAACTTCGGAATAACCAGGAATAAGTAGAACGTCGTCGAAGGTAAGGGCTTCTTGACTGATACGCAGCATGGCGGGGGCTCCCAGACGGGAAAATTGGAAGCGCGCCATTATACCCACGCACCCCCTCCCACTCAATGCAAAGAATGCACCCTCAGCACGAGCCCCCGGCGATGGGCGAGCAACAGTCCCGAGCGCCCCCGCAGCGGGCTCACAGATGCACCTGCACCACAGCAAGCGGGTAGCCCAGACGCTCGGCGAACGCGTCGAGAAACGCCCCGTCGAAGCCGGCGGCGTCCCAGTTGTTGAAGATGAAGCCCAGATTGGAGAAACCGCAGGGCTGCAGGAACAGGAAACCGTTGATGTCGTCCTCATGCCCGCAGAGCGGGCAGGTGAAGTTGTCGGTCTCTCCCGGCCACCAGGCTTCGAGGCTGTCGAACAGCGGCGCCCCCACTTCCTGCCGGCAGTGCGGACAACCCGCCTCCTCGAGAAAGTCCCGCGTCGGGGTATAGATGCAACGCCGGGTGACGATCTGCAGCCCGTTCAACGGCTGGCCATAGGGCAGGCGCGGCGGATCCTCGGCGATCTGCCGCGCGCCCGGGGCAATGGCGTAGGCCATGCCGTTGCCGCCGTGCCCACAGGTGCTAGGCAAGCCCTCGACGATCTGCCGCTTGACCAGCCAGCGCAGCAGCGCCTGCGCCTTCTGCTCGTGAGCGGGAACGCTGGATATCTGCGGGACGAGGATCAGCTGGGTGGTCATGGCGGTTCGGGGCATTGGCCGAAGGAGCCGGCAGCTTAGAGCCTGAAACGGGCAAATCAAGCCCTGCGGCGGTTGATAAGGTTCCGCTGCGGCGCGCAACCTGTACGAAGGTCGCACCGGCCGCTCACTCGGCTTATCATGCCGCCCCATGATCAAGGATCCCTTCCAGCGCCTGAACCTCGACCGCGAGGTACTCAGCGTCAGCCAGCTGAACAACCGTGCCCGCCTGCTGCTGGAGGACGTGTTCGCCAGCATCTGGGTGGACGGCGAGATCTCCAACCTGGCCAAGCCGGCCTCGGGGCACATCTACTTCACCCTCAAGGACAGCCAGGCCCAGGTGCGCTGCGCGCTGTTCCGGCAGAACGCCGCGCGGGTGCGCCAGGCCCTGCGCGACGGCCTGGCGGTCAAGGTGCGCGGCAAGGTCTCGCTGTTCGAGGGCCGCGGCGACTACCAGCTGATCCTCGATGCCGTCGAGCCGGCGGGTGACGGCGCCCTGCGCCTGGCCTTCGAGGCGCTCAAGGACAAGCTCGGCGGCGAGGGGCTGTTCGCCGCCGAACGCAAGGTCGCCCTGCCCGCTCACCCCAGGCGCATCGGCATCGTCAGCTCGCCGAGCGGGGCGGTGATCCGCGACATCATCAGCGTGTTCCGTCGCCGCGCGCCTCAGGTCGAGCTGTGCCTGATCCCCACCGCCGTGCAGGGCCGCGAAGCCACGGCGCAGATCGTCCGCGCCCTGCAGCTGGCCGACCGCCAGGGCTTCGACGCGCTGATCCTGGCCCGCGGCGGCGGCTCACTGGAGGACCTCTGGTGCTTCAACGAAGAGGCCGTGGCCCGCGCCGTCGACGCCTGCGTCACCCCCATCGTCAGCGCCGTGGGCCACGAGACCGACGTATCGATCAGCGATTTCGTCGCCGACGTGCGGGCGCCGACGCCCTCGGCCGCCGCCGAGCTGCTGGCCCCCGACGCCAGCGACCTGGTGCAGCGTCTGCACAGCCTGCACCGCCGCCTGCACCTCTATATCAACGGCCGCCTGGCCCGCGAACACATGCGCCTGGAGGGCCTGCGCCGACGCCTGCGCCACCCGGGCGAACGCCTGCGCCAGCACGCCCAGCGCCTGGACGATCTGGAGATGCGCCTGCAGCGCGCTCTCGAACGCCAGCTGAACAACCGCCGCGAGCGCCTGGCCCGGCTGCAGACGCGCCTGGCCGGCCAGCACCCCGAGCGCAGCCTGCAACTGCTGCGCCAGCGCCTGGCCAGTCTCGCCGAACGCCTGCCGCGGGCCATGCGCGAAGGCCTGAAGGAGCGCCGCCTGCAGCTGCAGAGCCAGGTACAGACACTGCAGGCGGTCAGCCCCCTGGCAACCCTCGGCCGCGGCTACAGCATCCTCCTCGACGAGCGCGGCCGGGCCGTGCGCCGCGCCACCGACACCCATCCCGGGCAGCGACTGAAGGCGCGCCTGGGCGAGGGCGAGCTGGACGTGCGCGTGGAAGACAACCATGTGCAGCCGGCGAACCTGTCGCTGCTCGACTGACCACCGAACCGGTGGATGGAACAGCCTCAGCTAGGCGCCCCACCCTACACGGAGAGAACCCATGCGCCTGATTCCGCTATTGCTCGCCGCCTGCCTGGCCCTGCCGGTGCAGGCCGAGGGTTTTATCACCCGCCTGCTGAACAAGCCGGTGCCAGGCGGCGTTGCCGTGATCGATCTGGGCACCGGCGCCGCCGCCCCCAGTGTGCGCTTCCAGGACAAGCCGGTGCTGGTGATCCACGAGGACGGCCAGCGCTGGATCGCCATCGTCGGCCTGCCGTTGACCACCCAGGCCGGCCCTCAGCAGGTCGAGGTCGACGGCCGACCCGGCCCAGGCTTCCAGGTCGGCAGCCGGGACTACGCCGAACAGCGCATCACCCTGAAGAACAAGGAACAGGTCAACCCCAGCCCGGCCAACCTCAAGCGCATCGAACGGGAACTGGCCGAGCAGACCCGTGCCTACCGCCAGTTCAGCCCGCGCCAGCCGAGCAACCTGCTGTTCGACAAGCCGGTCGAGGGGCCGCTGTCGAGCCCCTTCGGCCTGCGCCGCTTCTTCAACGGCGAGGAGCGCAACCCGCACTCCGGCCTGGACTTCGCCGCCAAGCAGGGCACCCCGGTCAAGGCACCGGCGGCCGGCCGGGTGATCCTGATCGGCGACTATTTCTTCAACGGCAAGACGGTGTTCCTCGACCATGGCCAGGGCCTGATCAGCATGTTCTGCCACCTCTCGCAGATCGACGTGAAGCTCGGCGAGGAACTGCCGCGCGGCGGCGTGCTTGGCCAGGTCGGTGCCAGCGGCCGCGCCACCGGGCCACACCTGCACTGGAACCTGAGCCTGAACGATGCGCGCATCGATCCGGCGATCTTCATCGGCGCCTTCAAGCCCTGAGACACCTGAACTTACAGCTCTGCCTTGGGTTGGCGGCCAGGGCTTTGTTAAGGTCTTGCCCCCAGTAGCCGGCGCGCCCGGGCGCCGCCGCTGATTTTCATCGTCCGATCTAGGGAGCTGGATATGCCACAAGCGCTGGCCACATGGTTCGACTGGCTGCAACAACAGGCCGAACTTTTCACCCTGGCCGCCGCCGGCCTGCTGATTCTAAGCGCCTGGCTGGGCAACTGGCTGGTCAAGCGGATCCTGGTGCGCATCTTGTGTCGGCTGATCGACGCCACCGCCCTGGGGCGCAATGCACAACACCTGGATAACCAGCTGATCAAGCGCCTGGCCAATATAGTGCCGGCACTGATCCTGTTCGCCGGCATCGGCCTGGTGCCCCACCTGCCGGACGCCGTGGTGACGGTGACCCGCAACGTCTGCAGCGCCTTTATCGTGCTGACCGTGGCCCTGGCCCTGGGCACCCTGCTGGATATCGCCAACACCCTCTACCAGTTGCGCCATGACGCCCACCTGCGGCCGATCAAGGGCTACCTGCAGGTACTGAAGATCGCGGTGTTCGCGGTGGCGGCGATCCTGATGGTCGCCACCCTGATCGACCGCTCGCCACTGATCCTGCTGTCCGGGCTCGGCGCCATGGCCGCGGTGCTGATGCTGATCTTCCAGGACACCCTGCTGTCGCTGGTGGCCAGCGTGCAGATCACCTCCAGCGACATGGTCCGGGTCGGCGACTGGATCGAGATGCCGCAACTGAACGCCGACGGCGACGTCATCGACATCGCCCTGCACACGGTCAAGGTGCAGAACTGGGACAAGACCATCACCAGCATTCCGACCAAGCGCTTCATCAGCGACCCGTTCAAGAACTGGCGTGGCATGCAGGAGTGTGGCGGCCGGCGGATCATGCGCAGCCTGTACCTGGATCAGACCAGCATCGGCTTTCTCGGCCCGGAGGAGATCGCCCACCTGCAGCGCATCAACCTGCTGGAGCAGTACCTCAGCCGCAAGCACAGCGAACTGGACAGCTGGAACAGCGCGCTGGATGCGGCCAGCCAGCTGCCGGCCAATACCCGTCGCCTGACCAACATCGGCACCTTCCGCGCCTATGTGGAACACTACCTGCGCCAGCACCCGCACATCCACCAGGACATGACCCAGCTGGTGCGCCAGCTCAGCCCGACCGCCGACGGCCTGCCGCTGCAGCTCTACTGCTTCACCAATACCACCGCCTGGAATCGCTACGAGAGCATCCAGTCGGACATCTTCGACCACCTGCTGGCGATACTGCCGGAGTTCGGCCTGCGGGTTTTCCAGCACCCCAGCGGCGCCGACATGCGCGAGCTGGGTCGCAGCCACGCCATCTCGACAGACGCCTGAGTTCGGCAGACCGGCCTGGCCGCCATCACAGGTGGCCAGACCCCTGCACAATCGCCGCGCACCACACCCCCGACTCAGCGCAATAAAATTGCGCAAAAACACCATGCGCGACCGATATCACCAATTTTTCCAGAATGCTTGCCAGCTTTGATCGCCGCAGATAGGGTTGACGCCATGAAAGCCCCCAACACCCTCATCCTGTTGCGCCAGCACGCCAGCCTCTGCCTGGTCAGCCAGCGACTGCGCGGCTAATCCGCCGCGCCAACTCCCGCTCCCCATTCAGTTTCAGTCGGCCGGCCCAGGCCGCCGCCACAAGGACTTCCCCATGAGTATGCTCAACGACCCTTCCAGCAAGTACCGCGCCTTCCCGGCCATCGACCTGCCCGACCGCACCTGGCCGTCGAAGACCATCACCGAGGTGCCGATCTGGTGCAGCTCGGACCTGCGCGACGGCAACCAGTCGCTGATCGAGCCGATGGATGCGCAGAAAAAGATGCGCTTCTTCAAGACCCTGGTGCAGGTCGGCATCAAGCAGATCGAGGTGGGCTTCCCGTCCGCCTCGCAGACCGACTTCGACTTCGTCCGCGAA
Source organism: Pseudomonas zhanjiangensis (assembly GCF_041027545.1). Lineage (NCBI taxonomy): Bacteria > Pseudomonadati > Pseudomonadota > Gammaproteobacteria > Pseudomonadales > Pseudomonadaceae > Pseudomonas > Pseudomonas zhanjiangensis. Next base: position 353,709 of record NZ_JBFTEG010000002.1, read on the forward strand.
CTGATCGAGGGCGGGCATATCCCCGATGACACCTGCATCCAGGTACTGACCCAGGCCCGCGAAGACCTGATCACCCGCACCTTCGAGTCGCTCAAGGGTGCCAAGCGGGCCATCGTCCACGTCTACAACGCCACCGCACCGAGCTTTCGCCGCATCGTCTTCAACCAGGACAAGGCCGGCGTGGTGAATATCGCGGTGAACGCCGCGCGCATCATCAAGGAGCTGGCGGCCCGGCAGCCGGACACCCAGTGGACCTTCCAGTATTCGCCGGAGATCTTCACCTCCACCGAACTGGAGTTCGCCGTGGAAGTCTGCGATGCGGTGCTCGACGTCTGGCAGCCGACCCCGGCCAACAAGGTGATCCTCAATTTGCCGGCCACCGTCGAGGTCGCCACGCCCAACGTCTACGCCGACCAGATCGAGTGGTTCGGCCGCCACATCAGCCGCCGCGACAGCGTGCTGATCAGTCTGCACACCCACAACGACCGCGGCACCGGCGTGGCCGCCAGCGAACTGGGCCTGATGGCCGGCGCCGACCGTGTCGAAGGCTGCCTGTTCGGTAACGGCGAGCGCACCGGCAACGTCGACCTGGTCAACCTGGCGCTGAACCTCTATACGCAGGGGATTCACCCGGGCCTGGACTTCTCCGACATCGACGCGGTGCGCAAGGTGGTCGAGGAGTGCAACCAGATCCCGGTGCACCCGCGCCATCCCTACGTCGGCGACCTGGTCCACACCGCCTTCTCCGGCTCGCACCAGGACGCGATTCGCAAGGGCTTCGCCCAGCAGGACTCGCAAGGCATCTGGGAGGTGCCCTACCTGCCGATCGATCCCGCCGATATCGGCCGCGACTATGAAGCCGTCATCCGGGTCAACAGCCAGTCCGGCAAGGGCGGCATCACCTTCCTGCTCGAACAGGAGTACGGCATCTGCCTGCCGCGGCGCATGCAGATCGAGTTCAGCCAGGTGGTGCAGAAGGAAACCGACCGCCTGGGCCTGGAGATGAGCGCCGAACAGATCTACCAGCTGCTGGAGCGCGAGTACCTGCGGGCCGACGCGCCCTACACCCTCAAGGGCCATCGCCTGCAGGAGGAGAACTCCACCTGCGCGATCGATGTGCACGTGCTCGACGCGGGCGAGCCCCAGCACTGGCGCGGCATCGGCAAGGGCCCGCTGGAGGCCCTGGTGGCGGGACTGCCGGTGGCCGTGGAGATCATGGACTACTGCGAGCACGCCATCGGCGCCGGCACCAATGCCAAGGCCGCGGCCTATATCGAACTGCGGGTCAGTGGTGGCCGCGCCCTGCACGGCATCGGCATCGACGAGAACCTGACCACGGCCAGTTTCCGCGCCCTGTTCAGCGCCCTTAACCGCGCCCTCAAGCAGCTCGAGGCCCAGGCGGCCTAGGCTGCAGATCCAGTCACAAGAGCGCCGGGCACTGCCCGGCGTTTTTCTATCGGTAGCCTGAATCGCGCTCAGCGAGCCCCAGGCTACAGGTTCAGACTGAAGTCATCGGCATCCAGATGAGCCGGGAAACGCTCGCGGTAGGCGACCAGGTCGGCCGCGCACAGGCTGACCCGGAACACCCCGTCCGCCGCTTCCGCCGCCAATAGTGGTTCGCCTTGGAAATCCAGCACCTGGGAATCGCCGCTGTAGGGATGGCCCTTGCCATCCACCCCGATGCGGTTCACCGCGGCCAGGTAGCACAGGTTCTCGATCGCCCGCGCCGGCAGCAAGCGGTTCCAGTGCTGGCGCCGCGCCGCCGGCCAGTTGGCGGTATAGAGCAGCAGGTCTGTACCCTGCGGGTCGCGGCTCCACACCGGAAAGCGCAGGTCATAGCAGATCAGCGGACGAATCCGCCAGCCCTTGAGCTCCAGCAGCACCTGCTGCTCGCCGGCGGCGTAGTACTTGTGCTCGCCGGCCATGCGAAACAGGTGGCGCTTGTCGTAGTGCGCCAGGCTGCCGTCCGGTCGCGCCCAGAGCAGGCGATTGCGGTAGCTGCCATCGGCGGCCTGGATGATCAGGCTGCCGGTAATCACCGCCCCCAGCGCCGCCGCCTGCTCCAGCAGCCATTGGGTCGACGGACCATCCTCCGGCTCGGCGAGCTTCGCCGAGTCCATGGAGAAGCCAGTGCTGAACATCTCCGGCAGCACCACCAGGTCGGCGCCCCGGGCCTGCGTCAGCAAGCCCTGGAAATGGGCGCGGTTGGCTGCCGGATCCTGCCAGGCCAGTTCGGTCTGGATCAGCACCAACTCGAGATCGGCTTTATCGTGCATCGGGCTTACCTGCTTCGAAGGGTGGCGCTCGCCGTTCACAGCCACCGGCTCGCAATGGAAAACGCTGCGCAGCTCGCCACGCAGTAGCCGCGCGCCTTACACCGCACATAGTCTCTGCGCCGCCTGGCGCAAGGTGTCTTCGCGCTTGGCGAAACACAGGCGCACCAGGCGCAGGTCCTTGGGCGGCTGCTGGTAGAACACCGAGACCGGTATGCTGGCCACGCCATGCTCGCGGGTCAGCCACTCGGCCATCGCCACATCCTCCAGATCGTCGCGGATCGCCGAGTAGTCGACCAGCTGGAAGTAGGTACCGGGGGCCCGCGCCAGGGCGAAACGCGAGTCGATCAGCAGGTCGCAGAACAGGTCGCGCTTGGCCTGATAGAAGGCCGGCAGCGCCTCGACATGCGCCGGCTGCTCGGCCATGAAATCGGCCAGCGCCCACTGCAGCGGCGTCACTCCGCAAAAATTGACGTATTGGTGCACCTTGCGCAGCTCGGCACTCAGCGTCGGCGGCGCCACCACGTAGCCGGTCTTCCAGCCGGTGACGTGATAGGTCTTGCCGAACGAGCTGACCACCCAGGCGCGCCGGTACAGCTCTTCATGGGCCAGCACGCTGGCGTGCCTGACGCCGTCGAAGACCAGGTGCTCGTAGACTTCGTCGCTGATCAGGTAGAGGTCGCGGCCGCGAATCAGTTCCGCCAGCCGATCCAGCTGATCCCGCGAGATCAGCGCGCCGCTCGGGTTGTGTGGGCTGTTGAGGATGATCAGGCGAGTCTTTGCGCTCAGCGCATCGCTCAGCACCTGCCAATCGATGGCGAAGTCCGGCAGCGTCAGCGGCACATGTCTGCAGTGGCCGCCCGCCAGCTGCACCGAGGGCTCGTAGCTGTCGTAGCAGGGATCGAAGACGATCACCTCGTCACCCGGCTGGATCAGCGCCTGGATCGCACAGAAGATCGCCTCCGTGGCGCCTGGGGTGATGGTCACCTCGCTGTCCGCATCGACCGTGCGGCCGTAGCAGCGGGCGATCTTCGCCGCGACCTGCTCGCGCAGCGCCGGCAGGCCGGTCATGGGCGCGTACTGGTTATGGCCGGCGGCGACATGCCGGCCGACGGCCTCGCGCAGTGCCGGCGGGCCGTCGAAATCGGGGAAGCCCTGGGACAGGTTGAGCGCACCGCACTCGCCGGCGAGCTGCGACATGCGGGTGAAGATGGTGGTGCCGACGTTGGGCAGTTTGCTGTTGATCATGGGCCGTTCCTGCTGCTCGGCACGCCGGTCCGGCGCCGTGGTTGGCGCAGGATAGCCGATCCCGGCAGAGACGCAAAAGGCACCCGCAGGTGCCTTTTTCAACACGACTCAGGCGCTGCTCAGCGCTTGTCCTTGCGCTTCTTCTCGGCCTTCTTGTGGTGGCTCATCAGGCGGCGCTTCTTGTTCACCTGGCGGTCGGTGAGGGTGTTCTTGTTGCCCTCGTAGGGATTTTCACCGCCCTTGAACTCGATGCGAATCGGCGTGCCGACCAGCTTCAACACCCGCCGATAGGTATTCTCCAGATAGCGCACATAGGCCTTGGGAACCCTTTCGACCTGGTTACCATGGATCACGATCAGCGGCGGGTTGGCGCCGCCCAGGTGGGCATAGCGCAGCTTGATCCGGCGATTGTTGACCATGGGCGGCGCATGATCGCTGACCGCATCTTCGAGAATCTGGGTCAGGCGGTTGGTCGGCCAGCGGGTGATCGCCGACTGGAACGAGGCCTGCACCGACTTGTACAGATTGCCCACGCCGGTGCCATGCAACGCCGAGATGAAGTGGATGTCGGCGAAGTCGACGAAGAACAGCCGGCGCTGCAGCTCGGTCTTCACGTAGTCGCGCTCGCTGGGCTCCATGCCGTCCCACTTGTTCAGGGCGATCACCAGGGCACGGCCGCTTTCCAGGACGAAGCCGAGCAGGTTGAGGTCATGGTCGACCACGCCTTCGCGGGCGTCCATGACGAACACCACCACGTTGGAGTCCTGGATCGCCTGCAAAGTCTTGACCACCGAAAACTTTTCCACCGCCTCGAAGATCTTGCCGCGTCGGCGCACGCCGGCGGTGTCGATCAGGGTGTACTTCTCGCCGTCGCGCTCGAAGGGGATATAGATGCTGTCGCGGGTGGTGCCGGCCTGGTCATAGACGATCACCCGCTCCTCGCCGAGCATGCGGTTGACCAGGGTCGACTTGCCGACGTTGGGCCGACCGATGATCGCCAGCTTGATGCCGTCCTTCTCGCTCGGCCCGGGGATGCGCTTGGCTTCCTCGCCTTCCAGCACGACCTCTTCGGCCTCGCCCTCTTCCGGCGCGTCGGCGTCCTTGGGGAAGGAACCGAGCACGGCTTCGAGCATCTGGGTGATGCCGCGACCATGGGCACCGGCGATCGCCAGCGACTCGCCCATGCCCATGCTGGCGAACTCCGCGCGGGCCAGGTCGGTGTCGAGGTTGTCGACCTTGTTGATCACCAGAAAGCTGTGCTTGTTGCGTCGGCGCAGGTGCTCGCCAATCATCTGATCGGAAGCCGACAGGCCGGCCCGTGCATCGACCAGGAACAGCACCGCATCGGCCTCTTCGATGGCCTGCAGGGACTGTTCGGCCATCTTCGCATCGATACCCTCTTCATCACCGGAAATACCCCCGGTGTCGATGACGATATAGGTTCGCCCCTGCCACTTGGCCTCGCCGTACTGGCGATCTCGGGTCAGACCAGACAGGTCGCCGACAATCGCGTCGCGGGACTTGGTCAAGCGGTTAAACAGGGTGGACTTGCCGACGTTCGGGCGGCCCACCAGGGCAATTACGGGAACCATTAGGCTCTCCACTTCGTTATTTCAGAAAATACAAAAGCCGCTGCATGGGCAGCGGCCGGAATTCATTGCAGCGGCCAGGCCGCACAGCATCCCGCTGTGCAGCATAGCCAAGGCCTCAGCGGATGGTCAGCGCCACCAGCTTGCCGCCGTTACCGAAGGCGTAGAGCCAGTCGCCAACCACCAGCGGACGTGCACGCAGGCCGTCGCTGTCGATCCGCACGCGACCGACGAAACGCCCATCCACCTGGCTGATCAGGTGCAGGTAGCCTTCCAGGTCGCCGAACGCCACATAGCTGGAGAACACTTCGGGCGCCGACAGCTGACGACGCGCCAGGGCGTCGTTGCTCCAGAGCGCCGAAGCCGAACGCTCATCGATGCCTTCGACGGTGCCGCTGGCCAGGCTGACATAGACGTTGCCGAAGCCCTGAGCGACGCCCACCGAGCTGGAGGCTTCACGCTGCCAAAGAATCCGTCCGTCCTGCAGGTTCAACGCGGCAACCCGGCCCTGGTAGCTGACCGCGTAGAGGGTGCCGCCGGAAAGCAGCAGGCCACCGTCGATGTCGACCACCCGATCCAGTTCGGAGCGCCCCTGCGGAATCGCCACGCGCTGCTCCCATACCGGCAGGCCGCGCTGGGCATCGAGGGCAACGACCTTGCCGCTGGACAAGCCGGCAATGGCCAGGCGGTTGGTCAGCACCGGGCTGCCGGTACCGCGCAGCGTCAGCACCGCCGGGGTGCTCTCGTAGATCCAGCGCTGGGCGCCGGTGTCGGCATCGAAGGCAATCAGACGGTCATCCTGGGTCTGCACCAGCACCACATCGGCATTGACCGCAGGCGCCGCCAGCACTTCGCTGGTCACCCGCGCCCGCCACTTTTCCTCGCCGGAGCCGGCATCCAGAGCAATCACCTCGCCCTTCAGGGTGCCCAGCACCACCAGACCGTAGCCGGCACCGACCGCCCCGGAAACCGGCAGTTCGAGGTCCTGCTTCCAGATCAGGTCGCCGCTCTTGCGATCGAGCGCCATGACCAGGCCTTCGACATCGGCCGCATAGATCTGCTCGCCGTCGACGGCGGGCACCAGCATGTTGAAGGTCTCGCCCTGGCCTTCGCCGATCGAGCGGCTCCATTGCTTGTCCAGCCGCACCTCCTCTTCGAAGTCGGGCAGATCGGCCGGCGGCAATTCCTTCTTGCTATTGCTGCTGCAGCCCACGACCAATACGGCCAGGGCCAGCAGTGCGACATTCTTCCAGCGCATCACGTCACGCATCCCCTTTCGCCAGGTCGTCGAGCTTCATTTGCAAACCACCCACGGCGGCGTCTTCGGAAAGCGCCGCCTTGGCCTTCATGTAGGCAGCATGTGCCTCGTCGTTGCGCCCCAGCAGCACCAGCAGGTCGCCCTTGAGTTCTTCACGGCTGGCCAGGTAGGCCTGATCGACATCGGCCTCGAGCAGCGCCAGCCCCTCTGCGGTCTTGTCCTGGGACGCCAGCACGCGCGCCAGGCGCTGACGCGCCAGCTCGGCCAGGTTATCGTCCGCGGGCTCGGCGATGATCGCCTCCAGCTCGGCCACGGCATCCGCCGGCTCGCCGGCCTCGACCGCCACCTTGGCGACGAACAGACGGCCGTACTGGGCGTAATGGCTGCCGGCGAAATCGTTCTTGAGCCGGTTGGCCAGTTCGGCCACCTTGGCCGCATCGGGCTCGCCGCTCGGGTTCAGTGCGGTTTCCAGCAGCTGCTGGTAGAGCTGCGACGCCCCTTCGGCCTGATTGGTCTGGTATTTCTGCCAGCCCTGCCAGCCAAATACGATGACCAGCGCCAGGACACTACCGGTGAGCAGCGGCTGACCGTTGCGCGCCCACCACTCCTTGATTACCGCCAGCTCTTCTTCTTCGGTACGCGAAACCACCCCAGTACTCCTATTCGCTAAATCGCTTAAGCCTGCTCGAGGCAGGTCGCCAGACGCTCGGCAAGAGCGTCCCAGGCAATGCTTTGTTGCTCACCCTGATCCCGCAGCGGCTTGCAACCTACCACTTGCTGGGCCAGTTCGTCTTCACCCAGGACCAGGGCATAGAGCGCACCACTCTTGTCGGCCTTCTTCAACTGGCTCTTGAAACTGCCGGCGCCGGCGTTGACCTGCAGGCGCAGCCCCGGCAGTTGATCGCGCAAACGCTCGGCCAGGGCCAGCGCCGCCAGTTCGGCCGGCTCGCCAAAGGCACACAGGTAGATATCGACCTGACGGAATATCTCCGCAGGCACCTTGTCCAGGGTCTCGAGCAGCAACACCAGGCGCTCGATGCCCATGGCGAAGCCCACGCCCGGGGTCGGCTTGCCGCCCATCTGCTCGACCAGACCATCGTAGCGACCACCGGCACACACGGTGCCCTGGGCGCCGAGCTGGTCGGTGACCCACTCGAACACGGTCTTGCTGTAGTAGTCCAGACCACGCACCAGCTTGGGATTGATCACGTAGGGCACGCCCGCGGCATCCAGACGGGCCTTCAGCCCCTCGAAATGCACCCGTGATTCCTCGTCCAGGTAATCCGCCAGTTTCGGCGCATCGGCCAACAGCGCCTGGGTATCCGGGTTCTTGCTGTCGAGCACCCGCAGCGGGTTGCTGATCAGACGGCGACGGCTGTCTTCATCGAGCAGCTCTTCACGGGCCCGTAGGTAATCGACCAGGGCCTCGCGATAGACCGCGCGCGCCTCACTGGTGCCTAGACTGTTGAGCTCGAGGGTCACCGAGTCGCGCAGACCGAGCAGGCCCCAGAGACGCCAGGTCAGCACGATCAGCTCGGCGTCGATATCCGGGCCATCGATATTGAAGACCTCCACGCCGATCTGGTGGAACTGCCGATAACGCCCCTTCTGCGGACGCTCGTGACGAAACATCGGGCCGATATACCAGAGCTTCTGGGTCTGCCCGCCACCGGCCAGACCATGCTCGAGCACGGCGCGCACACAGGCAGCGGTGCCTTCCGGACGCAGGGTCAGGGAGTCGCCGTTGCGGTCCTCGAAGGTATACATCTCCTTCTCGACGATGTCGGTGACTTCGCCGATCGAGCGCTTGAACAGCTCGGTGAACTCGACGATCGGCATACGAATCTGCCGGTAGCCATAACCATCGAGCAGGCGCGCGACGCTGTCTTCGAAGTAGCGCCAGAGCGGGGTCTGCTCGGGCAGGGTGTCGTTCATGCCACGAATGGCTTGCAGGGACTTGCTCACAAGGAATCCTTAAGCGGGTATCAGCTGCGGACAATCAGGGCCGCATCGGCAGCGACCTTCTCGGCCGCCCTCTGGCGAATGAGCCTTTCCAGTTCATCCACCAGGTTGTCGTTATTGAGTTTCTGCGCCGGCTTGCCGTCAATGTAGACGAGGTTATTGGGGCTGCCGCCGGTGAGACCGATATGCGCCTCCTTGGCTTCGCCCGGGCCGTTGACCACGCAACCGATCACCGCCACATCGAGCGGCACCAGTAGGTCTTCGACCCGGCTCTCCAGCTCGTTCATGGTCTTGACCACATCGAAGTTCTGCCGCGAGCAGCTCGGACAGGCGATGAAGTTGATCCCGCGCGAGCGCAGGCGCAACGACTTGAGGATGTCGAAGCCGACCTTGATCTCCTCGACCGGATCGGCGGCCAGGGAGATGCGAATGGTATCGCCGATGCCCTCAGCCAGCAGCATGCCCAGGCCGACCGCCGACTTGACGGTGCCGGAGCGCAGGCCACCGGCCTCGGTGATGCCCAGGTGCAGCGGCTGCTCGATCTGTTTGGCGAGCAATCTGTACGCCTCGACCGCCATGAACACGTCGGAGGCCTTGACGCTGACCTTGAAGTCCGGAAAGTTCAGCCGGTCCAGGTGCTCGACATGGCGCAACGCCGACTCGACCAGGGCCTCTGGGGTCGGCTCGCCATACTTCTTCTGCAGGTCCTTTTCCAGCGAGCCGGCGTTGACCCCGATGCGGATCGGGATCCCGCGGTCACGCGCCGCTTCGACCACCGCCCGAACCCGATCCTCGCGGCCGATGTTACCGGGATTGATGCGCAGGCAATCGACGCCCAGCTCGGCCACGCGCAGCGCGATCTGGTAGTCGAAGTGAATATCGGCTACCAGCGGCAGGCTGACCTGCTGCTTGATCTTGCCGAACGCCTCCGCGGCGTCCATGTCCGGCACCGAGACTCGGACGATATCCGCGCCGGCATCCTGCAGACGACGGATCTGCGCGACCGTGGCCGCCACATCGTTGGTGTCGGTGTTGGTCATGCTCTGCACGGCGATGGGCGCATCACCGCCCACCGGCACCGAGCCGACCCAGATTTTGCGCGTCGGGCGACGCTTGATTGGAGATTCGCAATGCATCTTACTGGCTACCTAACTTCAGGCGTGCGGTTTCGCCTGTGGTAAAGGGCGAAACATCGACAGGCTCGCCGTTATAGCGGACCTGGGCGCCTCTGGCGAAGCCCAGGCGCAGCTCCATGGGCGCCTTGCCGGTGAGCTCCAGACTCTCGCCTGCGCGCTTCAGGCCACTGTACAGCACCTTGCCACTGGCGTCGGTCAGCTGGGTCCAGCAGTCGGCGCTAAAGCTCAACTGCACCACGCCTTCACCGGCGGCCACCTGCTGCACAGCGGGTGCGGGTGCCTCACTCTCGATCTGGTCAGGCGCAGGCTCGGCCGCGGCCACTGGCTGCTCTGCGACAGCAGTTTGCGCTGGCTCTTCGGCGGGCTCGGATTCGGCGACAATCTCCGGTTCCTCGGTGGTCGTGGAGAGTTCCAACTCGGTCGAATCCTGCGCCGCCAGCACCGCCTGGTCCTCGGGCTCGTCCAAGGGGTGGATCTGGGTCGTGCCATCGGCGCCTTCGACCTCGACATGCTCGATGCCAATGGCCGCGGACTCCTCGGCAAAGCGCTCGGCGCGCTCCTGCCACCAGTAGAAGCCAATACCGGCAAGCGCCAGCAACAGGGCGAAGCTGACGAAGCGCAGGATGCGCTGCGAATAGCGCACTGGCTCCTCGATCCGCCCCAGGCTCTGGACATTGCTGCCCACGGCATTGCTGCCGGTGAACTGGTCGAACTCCAGGACCAGGCGGGCCTGATCCATGCCCAGCAACTTGGCGTAGGCGCGGATGTAACCGCGGGCGAAGGTATGCCCCGGCAACTTGTCGAAGGCGCCGTCCTCGATCTGGACGAGGCGCTGCGACGTCAGATTGAGCTGGCTGGCCACCTCGGCGATTTCCCAGCCCCGGGCTTCCCGGGCCTGGCGCAGGGTTTCACCGGGATTGACGGGCTGGGCTGCTTCAACTTCAGAATGCGCCGCTTTCATCATTGCTCCGACAGGTATTGCTGATATTCCGGCGCCCCGGGATAAAAGCGTTTCAATTGCAATCCGAGACTGGCCGCCAGGTCGCGGTCCTCGAAGATCTTCGCCAGGCGCGCGCCCAACAGCAAGCTGCGGGGGTTCTGCTCGGACAACGCGCTGTAACTGGTGTAATAGCGGCGGGCCGCGACGTAGTCCCGGTCCTCGTAGGCGATCGACGCCATTTCCAGCAGCGCCTTCGGCTGACGGCTGTTGAGCCGTAGCGAACGCTCGAAATAGGTCTTGGCCTGCTCACGCTGCTTGAGCTTCAAGGCGGTCAGCCCGAGGTTCTCGAACACCCGCGAGCGCTCCGGGTAGAGGTTATCCTCGGCGGCCTTCTGATATTGCTCTAGGGCTTCCTGGTAGCGCTCTTGCTCGAACAGGAAGCTGCCGTAGTTGTTCAGCAACCGCGGGTCGTCGCCACGAGACGACAAGGCCTTGCGAAAGTGCTGGTCGGCCAGTTTGGGCTCCATTTCGACCTGAAACACCAGGGCCAGGGCGGCATGCGCGTCGGCACTGGAGGGGTCCAGTTCGAGAGCCTGCTTGAGCGGCACCTTGGCCCGCTCGCTCGCCCCATGCTGCATATAGCCGATACCGAGCTGGATATAGGCATCGCGCGCCTCTTCACGGCCCTTGTCGGTTCTCATCGGGTCGACATCACCGGTCGACACACAGCCAGCCAACAAGCCGGCGATTAACAAGAACAGCGCTGGGCGCAAAGTCATGGAGTTCCTCTCTTCAGTTTCGATTGGCGTCGGAACGCGGCGTCTGGGCCTCGCTGCTCAATTCACGGACGGCGATGTAGCGCTCGCTGCGACGGGTACGATCCATTACCTGGCCGACCAGCTGCCCACAGGCGGCATCGATGTCTTCGCCGCGTGTGGTGCGCACGGTGACGTTGTGCCCGGCCTTGTGCAGCAGATCCTGGAAACGGCGAATGGCGTTGTTGCTCGGACGCTCGTAGCCCGAGAAGGGGAAGGGATTAAACGGAATCAGGTTGATCTTGCATGGCACATCGGCCAGAAGTGCGATCATCTGCTCAGCATGCTCGGGTTTATCGTTGACATCCTTGAGCAGGGTGTACTCGATGGTCAGCACGCGCTTCTCGCCCAGGCGCGCCACATAGCGCTTGCAGGCGGCCAGCAACATCGCCAGCGGGTACTTCTTGTTGATCGGCACCAACTGGTTGCGCAGCTCGTCATTGGGCGCATGCAGCGACAGGGCCAACGACACGTCGATGACCTCGCCCAGCTTGTCGATCATCGGCACCACGCCGGAGGTGGACAGGGTCACCTTGCGCTTGGAAATACCGTAGCCGAGGTCGTCCATCATGATCTGCATGGCGGCGACCACATTGTCGAAATTCAGCAGCGGCTCGCCCATGCCCATCATCACCACGTTGGTGATGGCGCGGTCGATCTTCGCCGGCACGCTGCCAAACGACTTGTTGGCAATCCACACCTGGCCGATTACTTCGGCGGCACTCAGGTCGCTGTTGAATCCCTGCTTGCCCGTGGAGCAGAAGCTGCAATCCAGGGCACAGCCGGCCTGCGACGAAACACACAGGGTGCCACGCCCGCCTTGGGGGATGTACACGGTCTCGACGCAGCTACCCGACGCCACGCGCACCACCCACTTGCGCGTGCCATCGGTGGAAATATCTTCGCTGACCACTTCCGGGCCGCGAATCTCGGCACAGGCCTTGAGCTTCTCGCGCAAGGCCTTGCCGACATTGCTCATGGCGTCGAAGTCATCGACGCCAAAGTGGTGAATCCACTTCATTACCTGGCCGGCACGGAAGCGCTTCTCGCCGATACGCTCGAAGAATTGCTCCATTTCTGCCTGGGTCAGACCCAACAGATTGATTTTGCCGGTAGCTTCAGTCATGGCTTCACCCTCACTCACCTCGCCTTAGCGAATGCGAGCGCAGACTTCGGTGGTCGCGAAGAAGTAGGCGATTTCGCGGGCCGCGGAGGCATCGGAGTCGGAACCGTGCACGGCGTTCTCGTCGATGGAAACGGCGAAATCGGCGCGAATGGTGCCAGCAGCGGCTTCCTTGGGGTTGGTGGCGCCCATCAGTTCGCGGTTCTTGGCGATGGCATCTTCACCTTCCAGAACCTGGACGATCACCGGGCCGGAAGTCATGAAGGCAACCAGGTCCTTGAAGAAGCCACGCTCGCTGTGCTCGGCATAGAAACCGGCGGCTTCGCGCTCGGACAGCTGGACCATCTTCGACGCCACGACGCGCAGGCCGGCCTTTTCAAAGCGGGTCACGATCTCGCCAATGACGTTCTTGGCAACGGCGTCGGGCTTGATGATGGAGAAAGTACGTTGAACAGCCATGTGAAACTCCAGAAACGGTGAGTAAAGCGAAAAATTAAACCCGCGAATTATACGCGGGTTCTGGTTAAAAGCATAAGAGCAAGGACGAAGCGTCCGCACTGCGGGTCATGCGCCCCGTCGCAGCCGCCCCGGGCCTGGCGGCGGCGAGTTACTGCGCCTCTTCGATCCAGGCCGCCTGGATCGCCTCGAGCACCTTCTCTCCGCCGCGCTGCGGATCGTCGGAAAACTCCGGCAGCTCCAGCACCCAGCGATGCAGGTCGACGAAATTGACGAAACGCGGATCGACATCGGGCTTGCTTTCGGCCAGCTCGATGGCGACTTCCAGCACATCGGTCCATTTAAGACTCATGACGACACTCCTTGACCAAAGGGCTCAGTGACCTTCGGACACCTGGTTAATGGTGTACTTGGGGATTTCCACCACCAGATCCTGCTGATCGATCACCGCCTGGCAGGACAGGCGCGAATTCGGCTCCAGCCCCCAGGCCTTGTCGAGCATGTCGTCTTCCAGTTCGTCGGAGGGCTCCATGGAGTCGAAGCCTTCGCGAATCACCACATGGCAGGTGGTGCAGGCACAGGACTTCTCGCAGGCGTGCTCGATATCGATACCGCTGCGCAGCGCTGCGTCCAGCACGGTTTCACCCGGCTGCGCTTCGATCACCGCCCCCTCGGGACAGTGTTCGGCGTGGGGCAGAAAAATCAGCTGCGGCATGCTTATTCCTCAATCTCATTAAGACTACGGCCGGCCAGTGCGGCCTTGACCGTGGCATCCAGGCGGCGTGCGGCAAAGGCATCGGTCACCTGGGTCAATCGTTTGGTCTGCTGCTCGATGGCCATGCCATCGCTGCCCTTCATCAACTCGCGCAACTCGTCCATCTGCGCCTCGATGGCCAGACGCTCATCGGCCTCGAGCAGGCGCTCACCGTCGGCCTGCAGAGCGGCCTCGACGGCCTCGAGCAGGCGCTGCGCGTCGACCTGCTGCTCGCGCAGCACGCGGGCGACCTTGTCATCACCGGCATTCTCGAAGGAATCGGTAAGCATCCGGGCGATCTCGCCGTCGGTCAGGCCGTAGGACGGCTTGACCTGGATGCTCGCCTCCACCCCCGAGGCCAGCTCGCGCGCAGCCACGCTGAGCAGACCATCGGCATCGACCTGGAAGGTCACGCGAATCTTCGCCGCCCCCGCCACCATCGGCGGGATGCCGCGCAACTCGAAGCGCGCCAGGGAACGGCAATCGCTGATCAGCTCGCGCTCACCCTGCAGCACGTGAATCATCATGGCCGTCTGGCCATCCTTGTAGGTGGTGAAGTCCTGCGCTCGCGCCACCGGAATAGTGGTATTGCGCGGAATGACCTTCTCCATCAGGCCACCCATGGTCTCCAGACCAAGCGACAACGGGTTCACATCCAGCAGGAGCAACTCTTCGCCCTCGCCTCGCTGGTTGCCGGCCAGGGTGTCGGCCTGGATCGCCGCACCGATGGCAACCACTTGGTCCGGATCGATATCGGTCAGCGGCTCGCGACCGAACAGCTCGGCTACCGCCTGACGCACCCGCGGCACACGGGTCGAGCCACCGACCATGACCACCGCCTCGATTTCCGTCAATTCGACGCCTGCATCGCGCACCGCGCGGCGACAGGCCTTCAAGCTGCGCTGCACCATGGGCTCGATCAGCTCGCCGAACTGCTCGCGGGTCAACAAGCCCTGCCAGGCGCCATGACTGAGCTCCACCGAGGTGCTGTTGGTCAGCGCCTCCTTGGCGACGCAAGCGGTTTGCAGCAGGCTGCGCTGCGCCCCCGGATCGAGGTCGGCCGACAGGCCCGCCTGCTCGACGATCCATCCGGCGATCGCATGATCGAAATCATCACCACCCAGGGCACTGTCGCCCCCGGTGGCCAGTACCTCGAATACCCCGCCGGTCAGGCGCAGGATCGAGATATCGAAGGTGCCACCGCCGAGATCGTAGATCGCCACCACGCCTTCGGCCTGCTGATCCAGGCCATAGGCCACGGCTGCCGCGGTGGGTTCATTGAGCAGGCGCAGCACATTCAGCCCGGCAAAGCGCGCGGCATCCTTGGTCGCCTGGCGCTGAGCCTCGTCGAAATAGGCCGGCACCGTGATCACCGCACCGACCAGCTCCCCTCCCAGGGTCGCTTCGGCACGCTGGCGCAACACCTTGAGGATGTCGGCGGAGACCTCCACCGGACTCTTCGGCCCCTGCACGGTTTCGATGAAGGGCATGTGCGACTCGCCGTCGACGAAGCGATAGGGCAACTGCTCACCGAGCTGCTTGACGTCCTCGACACCACGCCCCATCAGGCGCTTGACCGACAGCACCGTGTTCAGCGGATCGGTAGCGGCCGCCGCCCGAGCCGACTCGCCAACCTCGACGCGGTCGGCGTGATAGCGCACGGCCGACGGCAGGATCACCTGTCCCGAAACATCCGCCAGTGGCTCGGACAAGCCACTGCGCAATGCGGCGACCAGCGAATTGGTGGTACCCAGATCAATCCCCACCGCCAGACGACGCTGGTGTGGCTGGGGGCTCTGTCCGGGCTCAGCGATCTGCAGTAGGGCCATGGGTAATCAATGCTTATATCTAGAAACTGGAATTTCAGGCTCACCAGAGCGACTGCATGAGACTCAATCGTCGAGGCGCTCTTCCAACTGGCGAACCTCATGGGAAAGCTTGTCGAGGAACTGCATGCGACGCATCAGGCGCTCGGCCTCGGCGCGGCGCTGCGGATCATCCCAACAAACGGCGAAGCTTTCATTCAGCTCGTCCTGAGCGGCTTTCAGGCGACTCTTGAACACTGCCACGCCCGCCATGTCGGCGCTGTCGTGCAGCTCTTCGAGCTCCTCGCGCCAATGCATCTGCTGCAGCAGGAAGTCCGGATCCTGCACGGTCACTTCCAGCGGCAGTTCATCCCCGCGCAAGGCCAGCAGGTAGCGCGCGCGCGACGGCGCATGCCTGAGCGTCTGATAGGCCTCATTGAGGCTCGCGGACTGCTCCAGCGCCAGGCGCTGCTCGCGCTCGGAGGCATCGGCAAAGCGATCGGGATGCACCCCGCGCGCCAGCTCGCGGTAACGCACGGCCAACTGCTCGAGATCCAGGCGAAAACTCGGCTGCAACTCGAACAGGGCAAAATGACAGGGGCTACCCAAGACGCACCTCAGATATTGAAGCTTTCGCCGCAGCCACACTCGCCGCGCACGTTGGGGTTATTGAACTTGAACCCCTCGTTCAAGCCCTCTTTGACGAAGTCCAACTCGGTGCCGTCGAGGTACACCAGGCTCTTGGGATCGATGATCACCTTGACTCCGTGGCTCTCGAACACCTGATCTTCGCCGGCGGCTTCGTCGACGAACTCCAGCACATAGGCCAGACCGGAACAGCCGGTGGTGCGCACCCCCAGACGGATACCCTCACCCTTGCCCCGCCCTTCCAGCGAGCGCCGCACATGCTGGGCAGCGGCTTCGGTCATGCTGATCGCCATCGACAAACCTCCTTAAAGCAAGCCTTTCTTCTGCTTGTAGTCACGCACGGCCGCCTTGATGGCGTCCTCGGCGAGCACCGAGCAGTGAATCTTCACCGGCGGCAACGCCAGCTCTTCGGCGAGTTGGGTATTCTTGATGGTTTCCGCCTCGTCCAGGGTCTTGCCCTTCATCCACTCGGTGGCGAGCGAACTGGAGGCGATGGCAGAGCCACAACCGTAGGTCTTGAACTTGGCATCCTCGATGACACCCGCCTCGTTGACCTTGATCTGCAGGCGCATCACGTCGCCGCAAGCCGGCGCACCGACCATGCCGGTACCGACGCTGGGGTCCTGCGCATCCATCTTGCCGACGTTGCGCGGGTTTTCGTAATGGTCAATGACCTTTTCACTGTAAGCCATGCTGTTATTCCTCTCTCATCAGGCGCCGCTCATCGGCAGCTTTAGTGTGCCGCCCATTCGACCTTGGACAAGTCGACACCCTCTTTGAACATATCCCACAGCGGCGACAACTCGCGCAGCTTGGTCACCGCCTCGCGAACCTTCTGCGCGGCGTAGTCGACTTCTTCTTCGGTGGTAAAACGACCGAAGCTGAAACGGATCGAACTGTGCGCCAGCTCGTCGTTGCGGCCCAGCGCACGCAATACATAGGAGGGCTCCAGCGAGGCCGAGGTGCAGGCCGAGCCGGAGGACACCGCCAGGTCTTTGAGCGCCATGATCAGCGACTCGCCCTCGACATAATTGAAGCTGAGATTGAGGTTGTGCGGGACGCGCGCCGTCATGCTGCCGTTCACGTACAACTCCTCGAGCCCCTCGAGCTGCTGGTAGAAGCGATCACGCAGGGCCAGGATGCGCTGGTTCTCCTGCGCCATCTCTTCCTTGGCGATGCGGAAGGCCTCGCCCATGCCGACAATCTGGTGGGTCGCCAGGGTACCGGAGCGCATGCCACGCTCATGACCGCCACCATGGGTCTGCGCCTCCAGGCGCACCCGCGGCTTGCGCCGCACGTACAAGGCGCCGACACCCTTGGGACCGTAGGTCTTGTGCGCGGAGAAGGACATCAGGTCGACCTTGAGTTTGTCCAGATCGATCTCCACCTTGCCGGTCGACTGGGCCGCATCGACATGGAACAACACGCCACGCGAGCGAGTCAGCTCGCCGATGCCGGCGATGTCGTTGATGGTGCCGATTTCGTTGTTGACGTGCATGATCGACACCAGGATGGTGTCGTCGCGCAGCGCAGCCTCGACCATGGCCGGGGTGATCAGGCCATCCTCGCCGGGCTCGAGGTAGGTCACCTCGAAGCCTTCACGCTCGAGCTGGCGGGTGGTATCGAGTACCGCCTTGTGCTCGATCTTCGAGGTAATGATGTGCTTGCCCTTGCTGCTGTAGAAATGCGCGACACCCTTGATCGCCAGGTTGTCCGACTCGGTAGCACCCGAGGTCCAGACAATTTCGCGCGGGTCGGCATTGACCAGCTCGGCGACCTGGCGCCGGGCATTCTCGACGGCCTCTTCGGCCTTCCAGCCGAACACATGGGAGCGCGATGCCGGGTTACCGAAATTGCCATCCACCAGCAGGCACTCACTCATCTTCTGCGCGACACGCGGATCGACCGGTGTTGTGGCGGAATAATCGAGGTAAATCGGCAATTTCATTGACTTTCTCCTATCAGGTGGCAGACCACTGAGGCCGGCGCCCTATATTCAATCGACGGTGGACGCTTCAATCTTGTCTGAAAGCGGCACTTTGCTGGTGCAATGACGCAAATCTTGGCGCTGAGCCACTTCCTGGACCTCACGGCGGGTCACCAGATCGGCCAGGCTGATGCCATTGAGGAACTCGTGAATCTGCTGACTGAGATCACACCACAGGTGGTGGGTCAGGCAGGTATCCCCGCCATGGCAGTCGCCCTGGCCCTGACAACGGGTGGCATCCACCGACTCGTTGACCGCATCGATCACCTGCGCCACCTGGATCCCGCGCATGTCGCGCGACAACTGATAGCCTCCGCCCGGGCCACGCACACTGGACACCAGATTGCTGCGGCGCAGCTTGGCGAACAGCTGCTCCAGATAGGACAGGGAAATACCCTGACGCTCTGAAATATCGGCAAGGGAGACCGGCCCATTCTGCGCGTGCAGCGCCAGATCGAGCATGGCGGTGACGGCGTAACGGCCTTTGGTGGTCAGTCGCATGGAGGGGGCACCACGGGGTCACTGTTTGGCGCGAGTATGCAATTCCCGAGTATTTAAGTCAACTATAAGACCTAACGAAATACTCGGGATTAGCTCAGCCGGCGGGCCCGCAGCATAGCAAATCGCCTGGGCCGGCGCAGCATCAGGCGGCCGGCTTGTCGCCGGCATCCTTGACCACCCCGGCAAAATCCTCGTCACGCAGTACCGGCAGATCCTTGGCGCAGTAGTCGCTCCCCAGCGCCTTGAGCGCCGAGCACATACCCTCCAGGCGCCCATCTACCGCATGCAGGTGATCGAGCAACTGGCCGATGGCACGCGCCACCGGGTCCGGCATGTCCTGGCCGACACCGTAGGCATCGAAACCGAGCTTCTCGGCGATCGCCTGGCGCTTGGCCTCCTGCTCGTCGTCCAGCTTGACGATGACCCGCCCCGGAATACCGACCGCGGTTGCCCCGGCCGGCACCGCCTTGGTGACCACGGCATTGGAGCCGATCTTGGCACCCGCCCCCACCGTGAACGGACCCAGCACCTTGGCCCCAGCGCCGACCACCACGCCATCTTCCAGGGTCGGATGGCGCTTGCCCTTGTTCCAGCTGGTGCCACCCAGGGTCACACCCTGATAGAGGGTGACATCGTCGCCGATCTCGGCGGTCTCACCGATCACGATGCCCATGCCGTGATCGATGAAGAAGCGCCGCCCGATCCGGGCGCCCGGGTGGATTTCGATGCCGGTCAACCAGCGACCGAAATTCGACACCACCCGCGCCAGCCACTTCCAGCCGTGCACCCACAGCGCATGACCCAGGCGGTGCAACCACACCGCATGCAAGCCGGGGTAGCAGGTCACCACCTCGAAGGCATTGCGCGCCGCCGGGTCGCGATGGAACACGCTCTGGATATCTTCTCGCATGCGTTCAAACATCAGTCTTCCCCTGCTTATGGTGCTCACCGCGCGCGGCCTTGACCGTTTCCGTCAGAATGCCGCGCAAGATATTCATTTCCAGCTTGCTGATACCGCTGCGCCCGTACAGGCGCCGCAAGCGACTCATCAGGTGCCTGGGCTTGGCGGGATCGAGAAAGCCTATCTCGACCAGCGCCTGCTCCAGGTGCACATAGAAGGACTCCAGCTCATCCGCCGTGACCGGTTGCGCATTGAGCATCGCCGTGGTCTCCAGCTTGGCGAGCTTGGTCGGCTGATTATGCGCCGCCAACCAGGCCATGCGAACCTCATAGGCCAGCACCTGGACCGCCGCGGCAAGGTTCAGCGAGCTGAACGCCGGATCCGACGGGATATGCACATGGAACTGACAGCGCTGCAGTTCCTCATTGGTCAGCCCCGCGTATTCACGACCGAACACCAAGGCCACCTCGGCGCCCGCCAGTGCCTGCTCGCAGGCGGCAACCCCGCACTCGCGCGGATCGAGCAACGGCCAGGGGATGCGCCGGTCGCGCGCACTGGTGCCCAGCACCAGGCTGCACCCCACCAAGGCCTCTTCCAGCGTAGCCACGACCTGCGCCGACTCGAGCAGATCACTCGCCCCGGAAGCACGCGCCACGGCGTCGCCACTGGGAAAATCCATGGGATCGACCAGCACCAGCTTCGACAGCCCCATGTTCTTCATGGCCCGCGCCGCCCCCCCGATATTGCCGGGGTGACTGGTATTGACCAAGACGACTCGAATATTTGGCAGCAAGGCAAGCGCTCACACGAACAGCACGAAGGCTGCAAATCTTACAGAAGCGCCCCCACTATTGCCATGCGGGACACAGACGGCACTTCATCCCCAGGCCTTTTCTGCTAGAATGGCCGGCTTTCTTTAACGACCCAGGTGAAGCATCCATGCAGCCCATGCTGAATATCGCGCTGCGCGCAGCCCGCAGCGCCAGTGAAATGATCTTCCGCTCGATCGAACGCTTGGACGTCATCTCGGTCGACGAGAAAGATGCCAAGGATTACGTGACCGAGATCGACCGCTCCGCCGAGCAACTGATCATCCAGGCCCTGCGCAAGGCCTATCCGACCCATGGCTTTCTCGGCGAGGAGAGCGGGCTGACTCCGGGCTCGGGCGAAGGCGCCGACTACCTGTGGATCATCGACCCGCTGGACGGCACCACCAACTTCGTTCGCGGCGTACCGCACTTCGCCGTCAGCATCGCCTGCAAATACCGCGGACGCCTGGAACATGCCGTGGTGCTTGACCCGGTGCGCCAGGAAGAATTCACCGCCAGCCGCGGCCGCGGCGCCGCCCTCAATGGCCGCCGCATGCGCGTCAGCCCGCGCAAGAGCCTGGAAGGCGCCCTGCTCGGCACCGGCTTCCCATTCCGCGACAGCCAGTTGGACAACCTGGAGAACTACCTGGGCATGCTCCGCGACCTGGTCGGCCAGACCGCCGGCATTCGCCGCGCCGGCGCCGCCAGCCTGGACCTGGCCTATGTCGCCGCCGGACGCTTCGATGCCTTCTGGGAGTTCGGCCTGTCCGAATGGGACATGGCGGCGGGCGCCCTGCTGATCCAGGAGGCTGGCGGCCTGGTCAGCGACTTCACCGGTGGCCATGACTTCCTCGAGAAGGGCCAGGTCGTCGCCGGCAATACCAAGTGCTTCAAGGCGGTACTGACGGCGATCCAGCCGCACCTGTCGGCCAGCCTCAAGCGCTGAGCCCCGTTGAGGCGCCAGCCGCAAACAAAAAAAGCGCCCTAGGGCGCTTTTTTTGTTTGCCGGAGACTACTGGAAGCTTTCAGTCAGGACCAACTGCCCATCCTTGACCGGAATCTGGCTGCCCGGATCACGCGCCATGCGCACCTGACCGGGCTTGCCATCGAGCTGGTAGCTGACGTCATAGCCGACCACCTTCTCGCTGGTGTCGATCACCGTGCTGCAGCGGGTTTCGGTCGTGGTGTAGGTGTCGTTGGCCTGCATGTTGCCCTGCACCTTGTTGCCGGCATAGCCGCCGCCGACGGCGCCGGCCACGGTGGCGATCTTCTTGCCGCTGCCGCCACCCACCTGACTGCCGAGCAGCCCGCCGACCACCGCGCCGATCGCGGTGCCGGCGATCTTGTGCTGGTCCTGGACCGGCTTCTGCCGGGTCACGGCGACCTCCTTGCAGACCTCGCGCGGCGTCTCGATGGTCTGCTTGACCGGCGTCACCGCAACGACCTCGGCAAACTCGGGCCCTGTCACAAAGTTGTAAGTGGCTACTGCGCCACCGGCCGTCACACCGACCGCGCCCAGCACGGCACCCACGAGCATTGACTTATTCACCGAAACCTCCTGATCCTGACGCGCCAGAGTGGGCGCGCATTGTTTCGCAGGGTTCGACTGGGGCGAGCCACGACAAGTTCCATGCTCGCCCGAACAACTCGATCCGGCCATCGGCCAGCCAATCGATCAGGGCCGCTCGTCGACCTCTTCGGCCACCACCGGCGGAATCAGGTCTTCGACCGTCAAGTCGAGCCAGACCAGCACCACGTTGGCGATGTAGACCGACGAATAGGTGCCGGCAAACACGCCGATAAACAGCGCGATGGCAAAGCCGAACAGGTTGTCGCCGGCAAACAGCAACAGCGCACCAATGGCCAGCAAGGTGGAGATCGACGTCGCCAGGGTGCGCAGCAGGGTCTGGGTGGTGGAGATATTGATGTTGTCGATCAGGCTGGTCTTGCGCAGCACACGGAAGTTCTCGCGCACCCGGTCGAACACCACGATGGTGTCGTTCAGCGAGTAGCCGATGATCGCCAGCAAGGCCGCCAGCACCGTCAGGTCGAAGGTCACCTGGAAGAACGAGAGAAAGCCCAGGGTGACGATAACGTCGTGAATCAGGGAGACGATGGCCCCCATCGAGAACTTCCACTGAAAACGGAAGGCCAGGTACAGCATGATCCCGCCCAGCGCCAGGAGCATGCCCAGGCCACCCTGATCGCGCAGCTCTTCGCCCACCTGCGGACCGACGAACTCGACTTTCTTCACTTCGAGCGTATCGCCGGACTGACGCAGGGCCGTGGCGACCTTGTTGCCCAGATCCGGGTCGTCGCCCTGCATGCGGACCACCACATCGGTGGTCGCACCGAAGCTCTGCACCACCGCATCAGCGAAGCCGGCTGCGGCCAGCTGCTGGCGCACCTTGCCGAGATCGGCCGGCTGCTCGTAGCCCAGCTCGATCTGGGTGCCGCCGGTGAAGTCCAGGCCCAGGTTCAGGCCTTTGACAAACAGACTACCCAACGACAGGAGCGTCAGGACCAGCGTAAGGGCGAACGCGATATTGCGTGCCCCCATGAAGTTGATCGTACGATTCATCTCAGCCCCTTAGATCCACAGCTTCTTGAAGTCACGCCCGCCGACGCTCAGGTTGACCATCGCACGGGTCACCAGAATCGCGGTGAACATCGACGTCAGAATCCCCAGCGACAGGGTCACGGCAAAGCCCTTGACCGGACCGGTGCCCATCGCGAAGAGAATGCCACCGACCAGCAGGGTGGTCAGGTTGGCGTCGACGATGGCCGTGAAGGCGCGGTCGAAGCCCTCGTGAATGGCACGCTGGATCGACATGCCGTTGGCGATTTCCTCGCGAATGCGCGAGAAGATCAGCACGTTGGCATCCACCGCCATGCCCATGGTCAGGACGATACCGGCGATACCGGGCAGGGTCAGGGTGGCACTGAGCAGCGACATCAGCGCCAGCAGCAGGACCATGTTCAAGCCCAGCGCCAGGGTCGCCAGCACACCGAAGTAGCGATAGATGGCGACAATGAACAGGGAGACGAACAGCATGCCCCAGAGCGAAGCATCGACCCCCTTGGCGATGTTGTCGGCCCCCAGGCTCGGGCCGATGGTGCGCTCCTCGGCGAAGTACATCGGCGCCGCCAGGCCACCGGCACGCAGCAGCAAGGCGAGTTCGGACGATTCGCCCTGGCCATCCAGGCCGGTGATACGGAACTGGCTGCCCAGCGGCGACTGGATGGTCGCCAGGCTAATGACCTTCTTCTCCTCGACGAAGGTCGGCACCGCCACTTCCTTCTCGACGCCGTCGACCACCTGACGCATATAGCGAGTGATCGGCTTCTGCTCGATGAAGATCACCGCCATGCTGCGCCCGACGTTATTGCGCGTGGCCCGATTCATCAGGTCGCCGCCATGGCCATCCAGACGGATATTGACCTGCGGCCGCCCATTCTCGTCGAAGCTGGCCTGGGCATCGGTGACCTGGTCGCCGGTGATGATCAGCTCACGCTCCAGTTGCACCGGCGCGCGACCCTCCTCACGAAACTCGAAGGTCTCGGTGGTGGCCTTGGAGGCATCCAGCTCGGCCGCCAGACGGAACTCCAGGTTGGCGGTCTTGCCGAGAATGCGTTTGGCCTCGGCGGTGTCCTGCACCCCCGGCAGCTCGACCACGATGCGATTGGCACCCTGGCGCTGGACCAGCGGCTCGGCCACGCCCAGCTCGTTGACCCGATTGCGAACCGTGGTGAGGTTCTGCTTGATCGAATACTCGCGGATTTCCGCCAGCTTGGCCTGGGTCAGGGTCAGGCGCAGCACCTGCATGTCGCCGCGCTCGGCGCTGCTCAGCTCGAAATCGGTGAAGTCCTTGCGAATCAGCTGCTGGGCCTTCTCCAGGACGGCCTCGTCGGCGAAGCCCAGCTGGATGGCACCATTGAGCTCGGGCAGGCTGCGGTAGCGTACCCGCTCCTTGCGCAACAGGCTCTTGACCTCCCCCTCATAGACCTTGCGCCGGGCATCGAGCGCCTTGTCCATGTCCACCTCGAGGAGAAAGTGCACACCGCCGGACAGGTCCAGCCCCAGCTTCATCGGGCTGGCACCGACGCTGCGCAACCAATCCGGCGTGGTCTGCGCCAGGTTCAGCGCGACCACGAAGTCTTCGCCGAGCGCCTTGCGCACCACATCCTTGGCCGGCAGCTGATCTTCCTGCTCGACCAAACGCAACAGGCCGCCGCGCCCCTGCTCGGCCAGGCTCGCGGCCTTGAGCGCGATACCGGCTTCGCTGAGCGCACGCGCGGCGCGATCCAGGTCGCCCTGCTCGACGCGCATCGCCGTGCTGGTGCCGCTGATCTGGATCGCCGGGTCGTCCGGATAAAGGTTGGGCGCGGAATAGAGAAAGCCGATCGCCAGCACAGCCAGGATCAGCAGGTACTTCCAGAGGGGGAATTTATTGAGCATGACGCCGCCCGTTATGACGCGGGGCGCATTAAGCGCCCCGTCGAATGGTGAAAGTTTGCAACTCAGATGGCTTTCAGCGTGCCCTTGGGCAGGGTGGCGGCGATGGCCACTTTCTGAATCTTCAGCTCTACGGTGTCGGACACCTCGATCACCACGAAGTCATCGGAGACCTTCGAGACCTTGCCGGCGATGCCGCCACTGGTCACCACTTCATCACCCTTCTGCAGACTGCCGATCAGGTTCTTGTGCTCCTTGGCGCGCTTGGACTGCGGGCGCCAGATCATCAGGTAGAAGATGACCAGAAAGCCAACCAGGAACACCCACTCGAAACCGGTGCCCGCAGGACCCGCAGGGGCAGCCGTTTCTGCATATGCAGCAGGGATCAAAAAGCTCATTTAACACTCCTGTTTAAAAGTTCTCGTACACACTGATTTTCAGTCCAGCGGCGGCGTCGGCAGGCCGCGCCGGGCATAGAAGGCATCGACAAAGGCGGCCAATGTACCCTGTTGAATAGCCCCGCGCAAACCAGCCATCAAGCGCTGATAGTGACGTAAGTTGTGGATTGTATTGAGCATGCTGCCGAGCATTTCGCCGCACTTGTCCAGATGATGCAGGTAGGCGCGGGAGAAGTGTTTGCAGGTGTAACAATCACAGCTCGGATCCAGCGCCGAGTCGTCATGCTTGTGTACCGCATTGCGAATCTTCAGCACCCCGGTCTCGACGAACAGATGGCCGTTGCGCGCGTTGCGTGTGGGCATCACGCAGTCGAACATGTCCACGCCACGACGCACCCCCTCGACCAGGTCCTCCGGCTTGCCGACGCCCATCAGGTAGCGCGGCTTGTCGACCGGCAACTGGGCGGGCAAATAGTCCAGCACGCGGATCATCTCCTCTTTCGGCTCACCGACCGACAAGCCGCCGATCGCCAGGCCATCGAAGCCGATTTCGCTCAAGCCCTCCAGCGAACGCATACGCAGCTCTTCATGCATGCCGCCCTGGACGATGCCGAACAGCGCCGCACTGTTGTCGCCGTGCGCCTCCTTCGAGCGCTTGGCCCAGCGCAGCGACAGCTCCATGGAGCGCTTGGCCACATCGAATTCGGCCGGATAGGGCGTGCACTCATCGAAGATCATCACGATGTCCGAGCCCAGGTCGCGCTGCACCTGCATCGACTCCTCCGGCCCCATGAACACCTTGGCGCCATCGACCGGCGAGGCGAAGTAGACGCCCTCCTCCTTGATCTTGCGCATGGCCCCCAGACTGAACACCTGGAAGCCGCCCGAGTCGGTGAGAATCGGCCCCTGCCACTGCATGAAATCGTGCAGGTCGCCATGGCGCTTGATCACCTCGGTGCCCGGACGCAACCAGAGATGGAAGGTATTGCCGAGAATGATCTGCGCGCCGATCGCCTCGATGTCGCGCGGCAGCATGCCCTTGACCGTGCCGTAAGTACCCACCGGCATGAACGCCGGTGTCTCCACCACACCGCGCGGAAAGGTCAGACGGCCACGGCGCGCCTTGCCATCGGTCGCCAGCAATTCGAAAGACATGCGACAGGTGCGCGTCATACTTGATCCTCGGGTCCGCGCGGCGCGGGATTGCGGGTGATGAACATGGCATCACCGTAACTGAAGAAGCGATAGGCCTCGGCGACTGCACTCTGGTACGCCGCCATGGTTTCCGGATAACCGGCGAAGGCCGACACCAGCATCAGCAGGGTCGACTCCGGCAGGTGAAAATTGGTGACCAGGGCATCGACCACGTGGAACGGCCGCCCCGGGTAGATGAAGATCGCCGTGTCGCCAGTGAACGGCTTGAGCACCCCGTCGCGCGCCGCAGTCTCCAGCGAGCGCACGCTGGTGGTGCCCACCGCGATCACCCGGCCGCCGCGCGCACGACAGGCCGCGACGGCGTCGACCACATCCTGGCCGACCTCCAGCCATTCGCTGTGCATGTGGTGATCCTCGATGCGCTCCACCCGCACCGGCTGGAAGGTGCCGGCACCCACATGCAGGGTCACAAAGCTCGTCTCGACGCCCATCTCGGCAATGGCGGCGAGCATGCCCTGATCGAAATGCAGGCCGGCGGTCGGCGCCGCCACCGCGCCGGCACGCGCCGCATAGACGGTCTGGTAGCGCTCGCGATCGGCCGCCTCGTCCGGGCGATCGATATAGGGCGGCAGCGGCATGTGGCCGATGCGCTCGAGCAGCGGCAGCACCTCTTCGGCGAACTGCAGCTCGAACAGCGCATCGTGGCGCGCCAGCATCTGCGCCTCGCCGCCGCCATCGAGGGCGATGGTCGAACCCGGCTTGGGCGACTTGCTCGAACGCACGTGGGCAAGTACCCGATGGGTGTCCAGCACGCGCTCGACCAGCACCTCCAGCCGGCCGCCGGAAGCCTTCTGGCCAAACAGCCGCGCGGGAATGACGCGGGTATTGTTGAACACCATCAGGTCGCCCGGACGCAGGTACTCGAGCAGGTCGGAGAACTGGCGGTGGCCCAGCGCGCCAGTGGGACCATCAAGCGTCAACAAGCGGCTGGCACGCCGTTCGGCCAGCGGATGCCGGGCTATCAGGGATTCGGGCAGATCAAAGTGGAAGTCGGCAACGCGCATGGTGAAAAGAGGGTCGTCTCGCAGGGCGGCAAAGCTTACCGGATATCACTCATTCTGGCCACGCAAGTGGATTGACCCCGGGCAACCACCTCCCTATACTGCGCCGCCATTGTGCCCCGGTGGCGGAACCGGTAGACGCGGCGGATTCAAAATCCGTTGCCGCAAGGCGTGGGAGTTCGAGTCTCCCCCGGGGCACCATGTATCTCCTCAGCCGCTTTATTCATAGCGGCCACGCAGCGCGCAACATCCCTCGCAGCATCAAGCTCAGCCCCCTATAAACCACCCGCGAACCAGCCTCGATTAAGGCTTAAGTCTCAGGCCGCCCAGGGGTTGGCATTTGCGCTGGAGTTAGCGTAGAGTGACCCAACTGTGTTTGCATGGGTCGCCGTGAATCGTGACCTGGTGCAGTAGATCCCTTCAGATCCGCTACATCCCGCTCGACTTCTATTACTCTTTGCAACCAGTCTCAGTCCTCCATCTTTAGGAGGCTGTCATCAACTCTAGTTTCAAGGAAATAAGACATGTCGAATCGTCAGAACGGTACCGTCAAGTGGTTTAACGACGAGAAAGGTTTTGGTTTTATCACTCCCGAAAGCGGTCCGGATCTGTTCGTGCACTTCCGCGCGATCGAAGGCAACGGCTTCAAGAGCCTGAAAGAAGGCCAGAAGGTCAGCTTCATCGCCGTACAAGGTCAAAAAGGTATGCAGGCTGATCAGGTTCAGATCCTGGACTAAGCGTCGCCGCCTTGAAAAACCCCTGATGGTGACATCAGGGGTTTTTTTATGCTCACGAATGCATGGCCGCGCCATCCAGACGCAGCCCTCACCCGCACACCGAGTCCCGCATGCCGAAACACTTACTGCGCCCGCAGGGTGACTTCCCTGCCGCCGGCCTGATTCGCCGCCTTGCCGCCATGTTCTACGACGCCCTGCTGTGCATCGCCCTGCTGATCGTCGTGACCTTCATCTACAAGCTGGTCCTCATGGGCTTCTATGGCGAGCAGCAACTCAGGCAGATGTCCGACGCCGGCGCACTGGACGGCGACCCCGTGCTGTCGACCCTGCTGTTCTTCTGCCTGTTCGGTTTCTTTGCCAAGTTCTGGACCCACAATGGCCAGACCCTAGGCATGCAGGTATGGGGCATTCGCATCCAGAATACCGATGGCAGCGCCATCGACCTGTGGCAGGCGCTGCTGCGTTTTATCGTCGCCATCGCATCCTGGCTATGCCTGGGCCTGGGTTTCCTGTGGGTCCTCTGGGACAAGGACAAGCGCAGTTGGCACGATATCTACTCCGACAGCCGCACCGTGCAGCTGCCGAAGAACGTGCACAAGAAATAGCCGGGCCGGCGCCGCAGCGGCACTCAGCCGGCGCGGCGCAACAACCAGCCCCCGGCTCCGGCGCAGACCGCTGCCGGAATCAGCACGGCGAACAGCGGCGAGAAGCCGAAGACCAGGCTCGACGGACCGAGCAGGTCCTGGGCGATACGGAACGTGAACCCGACCAGCACGCCAGTGAACACCCGCTGGCCCAGGGTCACCGAACGCAGCGGGCCGAAGATGAAGGAAATAGCCATCAGCACCAGGGCCGCCGTGACCAGCGGCTGCAGCACCTTGGTCCAGAACGCCAGCCAGTACTGGCCATTGTTCAAGCCCTGCTCGCCCAGGTACTGGATGTAGCGCCACAGCCCTGTCACCGAGAGCGCCTCGGGCTCGAGCACCACGGTACTCAACAACTGCGGATTCAATTCGACATCCCAGCGCTCGCTGGGCGTCTCGACCACCTCGGTGCTGCGCTCATGAAACGCCGTGGTCGCCACCTCTTCCAGCTGCCAGTGGTCGCCCTGGAACAAGGCGCGACGAGCGAAGCTGGCCGACAGCAGGCGGCGCTGATCATCGAAATGGTAACGGGTCACCCCGTACAGCACGCCATTGGGCTGTACCGCGTTGATGTGCACGAACTCCTCGCCCTGACGGTGCCACAGGCCGCGCTTGGCGCTCTGCGCCGCGCCCCCGCCCTGCGCCATGGCGCGATTGGCCTGGGCCAGGTTCTCGCTCCAGGGCGCCAGGTACTCGCCGATCAGGATGCCGACCAGCATCAATACCAGCATCGGCTTCATCACCGCCCAGACGATACGCCCGATCGACACGCCGGCGGCGCGAATCACCGTCAATTCACTGCTGCTGGCCAGACTGCCGAGGCCGATCAGGCAACCGATCAGGGCAGCCATCGGCAGCATCTCGTAGACCCGGCTCGGCAACGTCAGGAACACATACCAGGCCGCCTCCTGCAAACCGTAGCCACCCTCGACATCACCCAGCTCGTCGATAAAGGCGAACAGCAAGGACAAGCCGACGATGATCCCCAGCACGCTGAGGATCGAGAAAAATACCTGGGTTCCTATGTAGCGATCCAATCTAACCACGCGCCACCTCCTTCGCTACCTGCCGCCGCGCCCACCTCAGGCGCAACGGTTCCCAATACAGCAGCGCCAGGCCAATCAGGACGAACACGCCGTGCACCCACCAGAGCCCAAGCGCCGGCGGAATCTTGCCCTTGTCGATCTGCCCGCGCGCCGCGATCAGCAACCCGAGGTAGGCCATGTACAGCAGAATCGCCGGCAACAGCTTGAGGAATCGCCCCTGCCGCGGATTGACCCGCGACAGCGGCACCGCCAGCAGGGTGATCACGAAGACCAGCAGCGGCAGCGACAGGCGCCACTGCAGCTCGGATTGCAAGCGCAGCTTGTCGCTGCCGATCAGCTCGCGGGTCGCAATCGCCTCGCGCTCGCTGATTTCGGCGCTGACCGCCGGCTTGGGCAGGAGCACGCCGTAGGTGTCGTACTGGATCGCCCGATAGTCCGCCTCACCAGGGTTGCCGTCGTAGCGATAGCCGTTTTCCAGAATCAGGTAGCGGCTGCCGTCGGCCTGGATTTCCTGACGCCCGTTTTGCGCCACCAGCACGGTGATGCCGCGCTCCTTGCCGCCCTCCCGGGAAAAGCGCTTCTCGGAAATGAACACACCGCCCAGCTCACTGCGGTCCTTTGACAGCGCCTCGCTGTAGGTGACCCGCGAACCGTCCTTCATGGCCTGGAAGCGTCCCGGCACCAGGGTATCGAATTCGGTCAGGGCATCCTGCTCGTTGAGAATGCGCATCTGCTCGGTGACGCCCTGGGGCGCCAACCCCAGGCTCAACCAGGCCACCAGCAGCGCCACCAGCAGGGCCGGCATCAGGCTGTAGGCCATCAGCCGCTGCTGGCTCATGCCGGTGGCCGTCAGCACGGTCATCTCGCTGTCCAGGTAGAGCCGCCCGTAGGCCAGCAGAATGCCGAGGAACAGCCCCAGCGGCAGAATCAACTGAAGAAAGCCGGGCAGGCGAAAGCCCATGATCAAGAACAGCACCCCCGGATCCAGCGCCCCCTGCGCCGCCTGCGCCAGGTACTTGATGAATCGGCCACTCATAATGATCACCAGCAGCACGGCGCTCACCGCACTCAAGGTCACCAGCACTTCACGAGACAAATAACGGAAGACGATCAAACCAGACACTCCAGGGTTGTCAGGCTCAGGCGGCTACACGCAAACTAACCGCACTGCTTGCCGGCTCGCGCAAAGACGAACCATCGAAAAAATGACCGGCATTATCCTGCAATACCGACTCCTTGTCTTGGGGACACCATCGCCATGGAATTTCTTGTCAAAAGCGTACGCCCGGAAACCCTGAAAACCGCCACCCTGGTCATCGCCATCGGCGAAGGGCGCAAGCTCGGCGAAACGGCGAAAGCCATTGACGAGGCCAGCGGCGGCGCCATCGGCTCGCTGCTCAAGCGCGGCGACCTGGCCGGCAAGCTGGGCCAGACCCTGCTCGCCCACAACCTGCCGGGCCTCAAGGCCGAGCGCGTGCTGCTGGTCGGCAGCGGCAAGGATGCCGAATTGTCCGACCGGCAACTGCGCAAACTGGTCACCGCCGCCCACGGCGTGCTCAAGACCCTCGGCGGCGGCGATGCCGTGCTGGCCCTGGGCGATCTCCAGGTCAAGGACCGCGACGCCTATGGCAAGGCCCGCCTGATGGCAGAAAGCCTGGCCGACGGCGACTACCAGTTCGATCGTTTCAAGAGCCAGAAGGCCGAAACCCGCGCCCTGAAGAAACTCACCCTGATTACCGACAAGGCCAGCCAGGCGGATGTCGAGCGCGCCGCCCGGCATGCCCAGGCGATTGCCGCAGGCATGGCCTTCACCCGCGACCTCGGCAACCTGCCGCCGAATCTCTGCCACCCCAGCTACCTGGCCGAGGAGGCCAAGACCCTGGGCAAGGCGCACAAGAACCTCAAGGTCGAGATCCTCGACGAGAAGAAGCTCAAGGAGCTCGGCGCCGG
Source organism: Pseudomonas zhanjiangensis (assembly GCF_041027545.1). Taxonomy (NCBI): domain Bacteria; kingdom Pseudomonadati; phylum Pseudomonadota; class Gammaproteobacteria; order Pseudomonadales; family Pseudomonadaceae; genus Pseudomonas; species Pseudomonas zhanjiangensis. Next base: position 385,361 of record NZ_JBFTEG010000002.1, read on the forward strand.
CGCCTTCCTCGCGGTGGCCCAGGGCAGCGAGCAACCACCGCGGATGATCGTGCTCAACTACCAGGGCGGCAAGAAGACCGAGAAACCCTTCGTCCTGGTGGGCAAGGGCATCACCTTCGACACCGGCGGCATCAGCATCAAGCCGGCCGCCGGCATGGACGAGATGAAGTACGACATGTGCGGCGCCGCCAGCGTGTTCGGCACCCTCAAGGCCGTACTGGAGCTGCAGCTGCCGATCAACCTGGTGTGCCTGCTGGCCTGCGCCGAGAACATGCCCAGCGGCCGCGCCACTCGCCCCGGTGACATCGTCACCAGCATGAGCGGGCAGACCGTGGAGATCCTCAACACCGACGCCGAAGGCCGCCTGGTGCTGTGCGACACCCTGACCTATGCCGAGCGCTTCAAGCCGCAGGCGGTGATCGACATCGCCACCCTCACCGGCGCCTGCATCGTCGCCCTGGGCGCCAACACCTCCGGCCTGATGGGCAACAACGAGGAACTGGTGCAACAGCTGCTCGCCGCCGGCCAGCGCGCCGACGACCGGGCCTGGCAGCTGCCGCTGTTCGACGACTACCAGGAGCAGCTGGACAGCCCCTTCGCCGACATCGCCAACATCGGCGGCCCCAAGGCCGGCACCATCACCGCCGGCTGCTTCCTCTCGCGCTTCGCCAAGAAGTACCACTGGGCCCACCTGGACATCGCCGGCACCGCCTGGATCAGCGGCGGCAAGGAGAAAGGCGCCACCGGCCGCCCGGTGCCGTTGCTGACCCAGTACCTGCTCGATCGCAGCCAGGCCTGATACCCCCGCCGGCACCAGGGGTCCTGGCGAGCAGCGCTCATCCAGGCCCCCTTCACCCAGAGCCCCGCTCATGAACAGCCCATGCCCCGAATAGAGTTCTACGTCCTCTCCTCCGCCAGGCCGGCGGAGCGCCTGCGCGCCGCCTGCCAACTGGCCGGCAAGGCCTGGCGTGCCGGCCTGCCGGTGTTCCTGCGCGCAGCCGACCAGGCCCAATGCGAGGAACTCGACAGCCTGCTATGGCACTACAAGAGCGAAAGCTTCGTGCCGCACAGCCTGCTTCAGGACGACCCGCGCGCGCCTGTGGTGATAGGCCTGAATGAACAGCCGCAGACCCAGCAGGGCGTACTGATCAACCTCAGCCCGACCCTCTCGCCCTTCGTCGACCACTTCAGCCGGGTCATCGAGATCGTCAATCAGGAGCCCGACCTGCTGACCGCCTGCCGGGAGAATTTCCGTAGTTACCGTCAACGCGGCTATGATCCAAAACGAGTCGAACTCTAGTTGCACGCCATGGACAATCCCAAACCCGGGCACAAGCCCACCCAACTGCTGCACGACCTGGAGTCGATCCGCTCGCTGCTGGGCGAGGAAAATGCCGACCCGCCCCTGCTGACCGACTCGATCGACCCCCAGAGCATCCCCCTGCTGTCGGACGTCGTCCCCGCCGAGCCGCAACCTGAGCCTGCACCTGCACCTGCACCTGCACCTGCACCTGCACCTGCACCTGCAGAGGGTGGCGCGAGCCCGGCTCCCGCTCGGCCAGCGCCTGCCGCGGCCTCGCCGTTGCGCGCACAGGTGGAGCAGGCGGGTCGGCGCAGCACCGACAACCTTCGGCGCCTGGACAGCGAGCTGCGCGCGGCCGCCGAACTGATCCTGCAGGACGTCATCGACGACTTCGTGCCGCAGATCGAGGCCGAACTCAAGCGTCGCCTGGAAGCCCGCCTGAGCCGCTTGCTGCCACCGCGGCGCAACTGACCCGGGCGCGGGCGCGCCGCCGACCGGCTTCGCGCGCTCGGCCTTACACGCCAGGCGCCATCCCCGTTATACTTGCCGGCTTTTCCGATCAGCCGTCAAAAGGGTCCCGCCGCGCATGGACAAGACCTACCAGCCGCACGCCATTGAAACCGCCCTGTACGAGAACTGGGAGGCGAACAACTACTTCGCCCCGCAGGGTTCGGGCGAGCCCTACTGCATCATGATCCCGCCGCCGAACGTCACCGGCAGCCTGCACATGGGCCATGGCTTCAACAACTCGATCATGGACGCGCTGATCCGCTTCCGCCGCATGCAGGGCCGCAACACCCTGTGGCAGCCGGGCACCGACCACGCGGGCATCGCCACCCAGATGGTGGTCGAACGCCAGCTGGCCGCCGACGGCATCAGCCGCCACGACTTGGGCCGCGATAAGTTCCTGGAGAAGGTCTGGGAGTGGAAGGAACAGTCCGGCGGCACCATCACCCGGCAGATCCGCCGCCTCGGCTCATCGGTGGACTGGTCGCGCGAGCGCTTCACCATGGACGAGGGCCTCTCCGAGGCGGTCAAGGAAGCCTTCGTGCGCCTGCATGAAGACGGTCTGATCTACCGCGGCAAGCGCCTGGTCAACTGGGACACCAAGTTCCACACCGCCATCTCCGACCTCGAGGTGGAGAGCCACGACGAGAAGGGCAGCCTCTGGCACCTGCGCTACCCGCTGGCCGACGGCCACAAGACCGCCGACGGCAAGGACTACCTGATCGTCGCCACCACCCGCCCGGAAACCATGCTCGGCGACGCCGCCGTCGCCGTGCACCCGCAGGACGAGCGCTACCAGGCGCTGATCGGCAGCTTCGTCGAACTACCCCTGGTCGGCCGCCGAATCCCCATCGTCGGCGACGACTACTGCGACCCCGAATTCGGCACCGGCTGCGTGAAGATCACCCCGGCCCACGACTTCAACGACTATGAAGTGGGCAAGCGCCATAACCTGCCGCTGATCAACATCTTCGACAAGAATGCCGCGGTGCTGGCCAGCGCCCAGGTGTTCAACATCGACGGCAGCGTCAACGCCGAGGTCGACGCCAGCCTGCCCGCCGCCTACGCCGGCCTCGACCGCTTCGAGGCACGCAAGCAGATCGTCGCCGCCTTCGAGGCCGCAGGCCTGCTGGAGAAGATCGACGAGCACGCGCTCAAGGTGCCCAAGGGCGACCGCTCCGGCACCGTGATCGAGCCCTGGCTGACCGACCAGTGGTACGTGTCGACCAAGCCGCTGGCCGAGCCGGCGATCAAGGCCGTGGAAGACGGCGCCATCCAGTTCGTGCCCAAGCAGTACGAGAACATGTACTTCTCCTGGATGCGTGACATCCAGGACTGGTGCATCAGCCGCCAGCTGTGGTGGGGCCACCGCATCCCGGCCTGGTACGACGAGGCCGGCAACGTCTATGTCGGCCGCGACGAGACCGAGGTGCGGGCCAAGCACCAGCTCGGTGACATCGCCCTGCGCCAGGACGAAGACGTGCTGGACACCTGGTTCAGCTCGGGCCTGTGGACCTTCTCCACCCTCGGCTGGCCGCAGCAGACCGAAGCGCTGAAGACGTTCCACCCCACGGATGTGCTGGTCACCGGCTTCGACATCATCTTCTTCTGGGTCGCACGGATGATCATGCTGACCCTGCACCTGGTGAAGAACGCCGACGGCAGCGCCCAGGTCCCGTTCAAGACCGTCTACGTCCACGGCCTGGTGCGCGACAGCCAGGGCCACAAGATGTCCAAGTCCAAGGGCAACGTGCTCGACCCGCTGGACATCGTCGACGGTATCGATCTGGAAGCCCTGGTGGCCAAGCGCACCAGCGGCATGATGCAGCCCAAGCTGGCCGAGAAGATCGCCAAGCAGACCCGCGCCGAATTCCCCGAGGGCATCGCCGCCTACGGCACCGACGCCCTGCGTTTCACCAACCTGGCCCTGGCCTCCACCGGCCGCGACATCAAGTTCGACATGGGCCGGGTCGAGGGCTACCGCAACTTCTGCAACAAGATCTGGAACGCCGCCAACTTCGTCATCGAAAACACCGATGGCCAGGACACCGGCGTAGGCGGCGAGCCCGTGGAGCTGTCTTCGGTGGACCGCTGGATCATCTCCGCCCTGCAGCGCACCGAAGCCGAAGTCACCCGCCAGCTCGACGCCTTCCGCTTCGACCTGGCGGCTCAGGCCCTCTACGAGTTCATCTGGGACGAGTACTGCGCCTGGTACCTGGAACTGGTCAAGCCGGTGCTGTGGGACGAGAACGCGCCGATCGAGCGCCAGCGCGGCACCCGCCGCACCCTGGTGCGCGTGCTGGAAGTGGCGCTGCGCCTGGCCCATCCGTTCATGCCCTTCATCACCGAAGAGATCTGGCAGCGGATCAAGGGCGCCGCCGGCGCCAGCGGCGAGACCCTGATGCTGCAGCCCTGGCCGGTGGCCAACGAGGCGCGCATCGATGCCGCCGCCGAAGGCGACATCGAGTGGGTCAAGGCGCTGATGCTCGGCCTGCGGCAGATCCGTGGCGAGATGAAGATCTCCATGGCCAAGCGCATCGACATCATCCTCAAGAACGCCAGCGACGAAGACCAGCGCCGCCTGGCCGACAACCTGCCGCTGCTGAACAAGCTGGCCAAGCTCGAATCCGTGCGGGTGCTGAAGGCCGGTGAACAAGCGCCGATGTCGGCCACCACCCTGGTCGGCGAGATGGAAGTGCTGGTGCCGATGGCCGGACTGATCGACAAGAACGCCGAGCTGGCGCGCCTGGACAAGGAGATCGCCCGCCTGGACGGCGAAGTCAAGCGCGTCGGCGGTAAGCTGAGCAATCAAGGCTTCGTCGCCAAGGCCCCGGCCGAGGTACTGGACAAGGAGCGGGCCAAGCTGGCCGAGGCCGAACAGGCCCTGGCCAAGCTGGCCGAGCAGCGCGAACGGATCGCCGCGCTGTAAGCCGCAGAAAAGCCCGTTGTCGCAAGACCGCGGGCTTTTTTTTGTCCGCCGCACCGGGCGCTTCACGGCCCCCGCCGAATCACCGAAGCGCCTTGCACAGGGCCCTCTTGCCGGCCGTCAAGGCACTGCGACATAAGGTCCCGAAAGGCGGCTCCTTTTGGCTCCGCGCTTTTCTCCGACCTGATTCTTGTGCATTCTGCCGCTCACCATTTTCCTGGCTGCTTACAACTCTAAAACCCAAAGCTTAAAACTGGAAACCTCGCCTATGATCGCTTACGTACTCATGGCACTGGTATTCGTGCTCGGATATCTGTGCATCGCCCTCGAACATCCGCTGAAGATCGACAAGGCCGCCACGGCGATTCTCACCGCCGTGATCTGCTGGACGGTGCTGGTGATGGGAGCCGACAGCATCCTGCCGATGATCGGCCATGGCACTTCCGGCGCCTTCGACAATGCCCACCACGCGATCACAGAACTGCGCCATCACCTGGGTGAAGTGTCGGAAATCCTGTTCTTCCTGATGGGCGCCATGACCATCGTCGAGCTGATCGACGCCCACGAAGGCTTCAAGGTCATCACCGACCGCATCCGCACCAACAAGCGCGTGCACCTGCTGTGGATGGTCGGTTTCATCACCTTCTTCCTCTCCGCCGCACTGGACAACCTGACCACCACCATCGTCATGGTTTCCCTGCTGCGCAAGCTGATCAAGGAACAGCACGAACGCTGGTTTTTCATCGGCATCGTGGTGGTCGCCGCCAACGCCGGCGGCGCCTGGTCGCCGATCGGTGACGTGACCACCACCATGCTGTGGATCGGCAATCAGATCACCGCCAGCGGCATCGTCGCCCAGCTGTTCATTCCCAGCCTGGTCTGCCTGCTGGTCCCGCTGTTCATCCTCAGCCTGACTATGAAGGGCGAGTTCGAGCGCCCGGTGGTCAAGCCGACCAAGGAAGAACGCCGCGACCCGACCACCCCGTTCGAACGCAACCTGGTGTTCATCCTCGGCATCGGCGCCCTGGTGTTCGTGCCGGTGTTCAAGACCATCACCCACCTGCCGCCCTACATGGGCATCATGTTCGGCCTGGGCATCCTCTGGGTGGTCACCGAGGTGCTGCACCGCGGCAAGAACGAAGAAGACAAGCACCCGCTGTCGGTCGTCGGCGTGCTGCGCAAGATCGACACCACCAGCGTGCTGTTCTTCCTTGGCATCCTGCTCGCCGTGTCCAGCCTGGCCACCGCCGGCCACCTGACCCAGGTCGCCACCCTGCTCAAGGACAGCCTGGGCAACGTCTTCACCATCAACATTGCCATCGGCCTGCTGTCTTCGGTGGTCGACAACGTGCCGCTGGTGGCCGGTGCGATGAAGATGTACCCGCTGGTCAGCCCGGAGGCCCTGGGCCTGGCACTGCCCGGTACAGAGAGCAACTGGCTGGGTAATTTCGTGGTCAACGGCACCTTCTGGGAGCTGCTGGCCTATTGTGCCGGTACCGGTGGCAGCTGCCTGATCATCGGTTCGGCGGCCGGCGTGGCCGCCATGGGCATGGAGAAGATCAACTTCATCTGGTACCTGAAGAAGATCAGCTGGCTGGCTCTGATTGGCTACCTGTCCGGTGCGGCGACCTATATCGCCCTCGCCACCCTGGTCTGACCCGAACGCCGGGTGCTCTGGCGCACCCGGCCCTTGCACAGGAGCGTCAGACGATGGACGTCAGCAAGACCAAGACCAGCTTCTACCGGCGCCTCTATGTGGCCTGGCTGATCGACAGTGGCAATGCCTGCAACGTGCCGGCACTGATGCAGGCCACCGGCATGCCGCGGCGAACCGCCCAGGATACCCTGGCCGCCCTGGCCGACCTGGATATCGACTGCGCCTTCGTCCAGGAAGCTGGTGAACGCAACAACGCCGGGCACTACGCTATCCGTGACTGGGGTGCGATCGATCCTCGCTGGATAGTTGCGCATCTCGACCAGATCAAGGCCGTACTGGGCTACCCCTGACCTGCGAGGCGCCATGCGCAGCTCCCACCGACTGCTCTGGGTGATTGGCTTTCTCCTCGGCCTGTTCGTGCTGTTCGAGGCCCTGGGCATTCGCGCGCAGTTCAGCCTGGAGTCCCTGCAGGCGCTGATCCTGATGCACCCGGCCATCGGCCTGCTGGCCTTCATCGCGCTGTTCGCCCTGGGCAACCTGATCCAGATCCCCGGCTGGATCTTCCTCGCGGCGGCGGTGCTGGCGCTGGGCCGTGTCTACGGTGGCATCGTCACCTACCTGGCCGCCTGCGCCTCCTGCGTGTTCACCTTCATCGCCATCCGCAGCCTGGGTGGCAATGCCCTGCGCGAACTGGACAGCCGTCTGGCCCAGCGCCTGCTGGCCGGCCTCGACCGTCACCCCCTGGGCAGCATCATCGCTCTGCGCCTGCTGTTCCAGACCGTACCGGCGCTGAACTACACCCTGGCCCTGAGCGGCGTACGCTTTCGCCACTACCTGCTCGGCACCCTGCTCGGCCTGCCGCTGCCGATCGCCTTGTACTGCCTGTTTTTCGATTATCTGGCAATGTGGCTGAATATCACCTAGCCAGGACCGGCTGCTTGTGAATAATGCCCCGGTCCCTCGCCGCCCACCCGGATTGCCATGCCTCGCCGACCGTCACGTCCCGCTCCCGCTCCCGCTCCCGCTCCCGCCAAGCCTGCCGCGCCAGCTGAAAAGGGCCAGTTGCATCCGCGCAACCGCCATCAGGGCCGCTATGACTTCCCCGCGCTGATCAAGTGCAGCCCGGAACTGGGCGCCTTCGTGATCACCAATCCCTATGGCAAGCCGAGCATCGACTTCGCCGACCCCGCGGCGGTCAAGGTGTTCAATCGCGCCCTGCTCAAGCAGCACTACGGTATCGAGCACTGGGACATTCCGGCGGACTACCTGTGCCCGCCCATTCCCGGCCGCGCCGACTACCTGCATTACCTGGCCGACCTGCTGGCCGACGACAATGGCGGCGAGGTGCCCCGTGGCGCAGACGTTCGTGTGCTGGATATCGGCGTCGGCGCCAACTGCATCTACCCGCTGCTGGGCCACCGCGAATACGGCTGGTGCTTCCTCGGCGCGGACATCGCCACCAACGCCCTCGCCTCGGCCAAGGCCATCGTCCAGGCCAACCGGCTCGAGGCGGCCATAGCGCTGCGCCAACAGGGCGACGCCCTGCATATCTTCCAGGGCCTGCTGCAGGCCGACGAACGCTTCGACCTGAGCCTGTGCAATCCGCCATTCCATGCCTCGGCCGAGGAGGCGACCAGCGGCAGCAAGCGCAAGTGGCGCAACCTGGGCAAGCTCGACCCCAAGCGCAAGCTGCCGCTGCTCAATTTCGGCGGCCAGGCGGCGGAGCTCTGGTGCCAGGGCGGTGAGGCGGCCTTCGTCGCCCGCCTGATCAAGGAAAGCGCCCAGCAGGCGCAGCAGGTGCTCTGGTTCAGCAGCCTGATCTCCAAGGCCGCCAACCTGCCCGGCGTCTACGCCGCCCTGACGCGGGCCGGCGCCCTGGAAGTGCGCACCGTCGAGATGGCCCAGGGTCAGAAGCAGAGCCGCTTCGTCGCCTGGACCTTCCTCAGCGCCGAGCAGCGCCAGGCCTGGCGCAACAGCCGCTGGCGCTAGCGACCAACGACCCTACTCGACCAACTCGAACAGGGCGACGTTGCCGCTCTTCTCCAGGGCGCTGATGAGGAAGTGCCGGCCTTCGTGCTCGACATGAGCCAGACCTTCCGGCGCCAGCTTGCCCGTACCGGCACCCGCACCGGCGCCCAGCACCTGCAACACCCTGGGTTGGCTCGGTTCGGTTAGGTCGATCAGGGCCAGGGCATCGGCACGCTCCAGGCTGGCCACCGCCAGATGCCGGCCGAAGGCGTCGAAGGCCACCACGCCTTCGGGTTCGCTGCCCTTGTTCGGGCTGCGCGCGTCCGGATAGACCCCGGCGGCGGCGGCCATGTCGTCCAGCTGGCTGCCGGTATCGCCGAGCAGCGTGCCACTCATGGCATCGAACACGCTGACGGTACGGCCGCCGCCCACCGGGAAGCCGGCCTTGGTCTTGGACGCCTTGGGATCGGTGTCGCCCTCGTCGGCGGTCAGCAGGTAACGACCGTCAGGGCTGACACTGATGCCATCGGGTTCGCGCAGGGCGATCAGCTCGGCGCGCGGTGCGTACTGGCCGTCCTCGACCAGATCCGCCGCATGGCGGACCACGCCGAGGCCGAAAACCTTGTCCAGCTTGCCCTGCAGCACATCGACCACGGCCATGGCGTTGTTTTCCTGCAGGCTGACGTAGGCGCGCTTGCCGTCCGGGCTGAACGCCACGTACTCGGGCTCGATATGCTCGGGGCTGGTGCCGAACGGGACCTTCAGCTCCACCCCGTCGATCTCGCGCTCCAGCAGGCGCTTGTCGGCATCCTGGGTCGCACCCTCGACCCCGGCCAGGTCCGGCAACGCGATCAGGCTGTGCCTGGCCTGGGCCAGCCCCTGGCGCAGGTCGATCAGGCTGATGGAGCCCTCGGCACTGCGAAAACCCTGGCCAGCGCGCACATAGCCTTCGCCTTCATTGGCCACCACGACGAAGTCGCCGTTCGGTGAAAACGCCAGGCTGTCCGGCCAGACACCGATGACCACACGCTTGAGCAGCTCGCCATCGGCAGCCGCGCGGAACTCGACGCGGCCATTCTTCTGGCCGTCGCTGTCGCGCACGGCCACGGCGAAGACGTCGGCGCTGGGATGGAACGCCACCGAGGTGATCTCCCCGACACCGGGGTCGAGCAGTCTGTGCCGAGCCAGGCGTTGCAGTCCGGCGGCCGGATCGAGTGCGAGCACATCGACCTGCCCTTGCTCGCTGTTGGACACCACCACGCGCAGGCTCGAGGCCTGCACACTGACGATCTCAGTACCGGCCGCATACCCGCTTCGATAGACCGACACGGGCTTGAGTTCGACGGCACAGGCCAGCGGGGCCAGGGCAAACAGGGCGCAAAGCGCGTAAGCAGGCGACATGGCAAACATCCTTATGAACAGACAGGCGGGATCAATCGCAACAGCTTGTCCGCAGCAGATGACCAGATGATGACGTGCCGCGCTGGCCGCCAAGGCGCTCAGTTCAGCCCGGCGGCGCCTGCATAGGTACATAGGCGATGCCGTTCTTCTCCACGCGCGGGCCGCAGGCCTGGAAGCCGAAGCGCTCGTAGACCGGCACCGCGTAGGGCGTGGAATTGACCGTGAAGCCTTGCCGGTTGCCCGCCGCGATAGCCGCCTGGCTGAGCATGTCCCAGAGTTGCCGGGCAATGCCCTGGCGGTGGCCGGCGGGCGCCACGAACAGGTGAAACAGGTGCCGGCCATCGCGCATGGCGGCAACCCCGAGCAACCGCCGCGCCTCGGTGGCCACGAGGTAGTGCAGGCCTGGATCACCGATGTAGGCGCGGATCGCCTGCGGCCCGAGGCCCTCGAGGAAACGCTCGGCGCCCTCGCCATCGGGCTGACAGGTGAAGTAGTGGGCCAGCTCCAGAATCAAGGCGCTGATGGCTTCGGCATCGCCGGGCAAGGCCCGGCGGATCTGCACCGTCCAGGTCATGATCTTCCTCCTGTTGTTCACGCTTCCAGCCTGCCGCCCCGCAGCACGAGTCGCAAGCAGCAGCTGGGCTGCTGGGACTATTTCGACTTCCAGTAGCGCTGCATTTCCACGAACAGAAAGGAAGCCGTCCAGGTAATCAGTACCAGGCCGGTCAGCGCCTCGATACCGGTCAGATAACGCAGTTCGCCCACCGGCTCGATGTCGCCGAAGCCCAGGGTGGTGAAGGTGGTAAAGGAAAAGTACACGCAATCCAGCAGGCTGCCATCGAAGTTGCCCTCCAGTCGCCCCCAGCCAACGCTGCCCTGCATCAGCCAATAGGCGATGGCGAACACCCAGACCTCGACGGCATGGGCCAGCAGCGCGCCACACACGCCCAGCACGATACGAAAGCGATGGCGGATGTGCAGCCTGGGCACCAGCAGCGTCAGTCGGTAGAGAAATTCGTAATGGATGACCACGGCGGCAATCACGACCAGACTGTTGACTAGGAATACGGCGAACACGGCACTCTCGACAAACCAGGGGTAAACGGACGGCCGCGACGACGAGCGGCGCCTGCCAGTATGGCGGCGACGGCGGCCCGGCACCACGCCCATGCTGCCGCAGGCGCGCCGAGACCCAGCTGATGACGCGTCATTCACGACCCCGCAAGGCCTGTCCGACGACGTCCGAAAGGCCCAGGCTGCAGCATCTGACCCAGAGGAGACGACCATGGAGTTCCTGCGCACACCGGACGAACGCTTCGCCGATCTGCCCGGCTACGACTTCAAGCCCCATTACCTGCAGGTGGACGACAGCGAGGGGGGCGAACTGCGCCTGCACTACCTCGACGAAGGCCCGGCCACGGCCGATCCGGTGCTCTTGCTGCATGGCGAACCCTCCTGGAGCTACCTGTACCGCAAGATGATCCCGATTCTGGTGGCCACCGGGCACCGGGTGATCGCCCCCGACCTGATCGGCTTCGGCCGCTCCGACAAACCCACCCGCGGCGAGGACTACAGCTACCAGCGCCACGTCGACTGGATGCGGTCGGTCCTCGAGCAGCTCGACCTCAGACGCATCACCCTGGTCTGCCAGGACTGGGGCGGCCTGATCGGCCTGCGCCTGGTCGCCGAGCATCCCGAGCGCTTCGCCCGGGTGGTGGCGGCCAACACCATGCTGCCGACCGGCGATCACGCCCCCGGCGCCGCCTTCGAGAAATGGCAGAAGTTCTCCCAGGAGGTACCGGTGTTTCCCGCCGGCGGGGTAATCAAGGGCGGTACCGTGACGCCATTGCCCCAGGCGGTGGTCGACGCCTACGACGCGCCCTACCCGGACGAACGCTACAAGGCCGGCGCCCGCCAGTTCCCGCTGCTGGTACCGACCCGCCCGGACGACCCGGCTGCCCCGGCCAATCGCGCCGCCTGGGCGGTGCTGGCGAACTGGGGCAAGCCGTTCCTGACCGCCTTCAGCGACTCGGACCCGGTCACCGCCGGCGGCGACACGCTCATGCAGAAGCTGATTCCCGGCACCCTGGGCCAGGACCACACCACCATCGTCGGCGCCGGCCACTTCCTCCAGGAGGACAAGGGCGAAGAGCTGGCTGGCGTGGTGCTGCGCTTTATCGCCGCCACCTCCTAGTAGGCGCTGGACCTTAGGGGACGCGCGCCGCGGCGTCGCTCCCCTGCAGGAACAGACGCATGCGCTGCTGATAGGTCGGCGACTCGCGCTGCCACGCGATTTCGTCCCAGATGGACTGGGCCAGGGCGGGGTCGTGCGCGACCAGCGCCTTGGACAGCATCAGGTAGTAGGGTTTTTCTTCGAGTAGCGACTCGACCTTCTCGATCCGCTGCGCCAGCGGCGGGTTGGCCTGCAGGACAAAGTCGGCGCGCTGGCTTTGCAACGCCGCAGCCTCGATGCGACCGCGGTCGAGCATGCGCAACATCGCCAGGGGGTCGCGACTGGTTTCATCCACCTCGACGCCCTGCTCGCGAAGAAAGCCGACGATGGAGAAGCCGCTGAGCGAGCCGATGCGCCCGTGCAGGTGGCGAAACGCCGAACCGTCCCAGGTCACCGCCTCGCCGCGGCGGCGGTAGAGCGCGTAACGCGACATGTGCAGGCGCCTGTTTACATCGGGCTGGCCATCGCTGGCCAGGGGATAATGCCCGGCGCTCAGCCGCTCGATCTTGAAGCTGGAGGCGAAGGCGCCGTCGTACAGGCCCTGCTCCAGCCCGGACAGGCAGCGTTTCCAGGGCACCGGCACATAGGTGAACGTCAGGGCCAGGGTCTCTGCGACCAAGCCGAGCAATTGCAGATTGAGCCCGGTTCTGTCGGTCATCACCCAGGGGTAGGCGTCCTGATCCTCGTGGCAAAAAACCAGCGCCTCGACCGCTGCCTGCCCGGCCACGGCCAGCCCAGGACACAGGCCGCACAAGGCGACAGCGACAAGCGACCTCAGCAGGCCGCTGGCCTTCCCCCGGCACAGATCGAACTTCACGGATAATCCATCCCAGGCGTTTGCCAGACATTCGCCCCAGTATAGGAAGCGCCGCAGGCCTCCGTATTGCGCCAGGGCAACTGCCTGGCAGTCACAGGGCATAGCGCCGGTCCAGGGCGCTGTAGCCCATGCCCACGCCCTTGTGCACCTTGAGCTGTACCGGGATGCGCTCCTTCAAGGCCTCGACGTGACTGATCACGCCGATCATCTTGCCGCTGGCGTTGAGGCTGTCGAGGGCGTCCAGGGCCACCTCCAGGGTTTCGCCGTCGAGGGTGCCGAAGCCTTCGTCGAGAAACAGCGAGTCGATGCTGGTCTTGTGGCTGACCAGGTCGGACAACGCCAGGGCCAGGGCCAGGCTGACCAGGAAGCTCTCGCCGCCGGACAGGGTGCGGGTGTCACGGGCGACATCCGCCTGCCAGGTGTCGATCACCTCCAGCTCCAGATCGCCGCCCTGCCGGCGCGCCAGCTGGTAGCGACCGTGCAGGCGATCGAGTTGCTGGTTGGCCAGGTAGACCAGGTGGTCCAGGGTCAGGCCCTGGGCGAACTTGCGGTACTTGGCACCATCGGCCGAACCGATCAGGCCGTTGAGCTGCTGCCAGAGGTCGCACTCGTCCTGCCGGGCGGCGATTGCCGCGAACAGCGCCTGCTGGTTGTGCCGACGCCGCGCATCGTCATCGAGCTGGCCGCGCAATTCACCCTGTTGCTGGACCAGGCTGCGCAGCTCGTCCTGCAACCGCCGCAGGCGTTCATCCAGTTCGCCCAGGTCCAGCTCGGTGCGGGGCGCCGCGCGCAACTCCTGCAGCGCCTGGCCGGCGGCGGCCTTGAGGGCCTGGGTCTCGGTGCACGCCTTCTCCAGCTGCGCCTTGAGCGCCAGCAATTGCTGGCGCGCCTCCTCCTCCAGCAACGCCGCCTGGTAGCACGCCTCGTCATCGAACGGGCTGAGCGCCAGCGCCTGCGTCCAGGCCAGACGCTGGCCTTCGGCCAGGGCTTGGGCCACCTGCAGCTGCTCGTTCAGCGACTGCTCACGGCCGCCCAAGGCCTGGCTGCGCGCCTGCGCCTGGCTCAGGCGCTGTTCGGCCTGCTCCAGGGCGGCAAGCGGATCGTCCACCGGCGCCGACGGCTCGCCCTGCGCCTGGGCCAGGGCTGCCCAGCGCTGCTGCCAGCGCACGGCGGCGCTTTCGGCGGCCTGCAGCTCGCCCTGCAACAGCTGCCAGTCGCGCTCCAGTTGCTGTTGCAGCGCCTGGGCGTCGCGCCAGGCCTGCCATTCGCCTTCCCGTGCGCGCAGCCAGGCCTCGCTGTCCTCGGGCAGCGCGTAGCCCAGTTCGGCCAGCGCCGCACCTAGCTCGGCGTCCTGCTGCGCCCGCTGCCCCTGCAGCTGCTGGAGCTGCGCGGCGGTTTCCTGCTGGCGAACTTGCAGCGCGCCCTGCTCCTGCAGCGCCAGCGCCAGCTTCTGGGCGGCGTCGGCCTGTGCCTTCTCGACCTGTTCGCTGCCCACGCGGGCGCCGTTCAGCGCCGCCTTCAGCTCATCGACAGCGGCCAGGGCACACTGCACCTCGGCGAGTCGCGCCTGCTGCTCGGCCTGGGCGGCAGCGACCGCCTGGCCATCGACCAGTTGCAGGCTCAGCGCCTCGCAAAGCTGCCGCCATTGCCCTTGCTGCTGGGCGAGTTCGTCCTGCAGGCGTTGCTCGGCCTGCTGCTGCTGGCGCAACTGCGCCTCCAGGCCGGCCAGTTCATCGCGCAGGGCTTCGCCGCGTTCGCGTACCTGCTCCTGCTCGGCGCGCTTGGCCTGCAGGGCGGCCTGAGTGTCCGACACGTCGAGGGCGCGGTAGGCGTCGATCGCCGGATGTTCGAGGGAACCGCAGAGCGGGCAGGCCTCGCCCGGCTGCAGGCTGGCGCGGTAGGCCTCCAGGCGCTGGATGCGCTGCTCCTGCTCGAGCAGCTTTTCCTTGTCCAGAATCTGTTGCTTGAGGTCGGCGAACTGCTGGCGCAAGGCCTCGCGCGCGGCCTGTTTCTGCGCCTGCGCACGGCGGCCGCTGTCGATCTCGACCAGCACCTGCGCGCGCTGGCGCTGCACACGTTCGCGCGACTCGCCGAGCTGCTGCAGGCGGGCCAGCGTGTGGCCCCGCTCGCTCAGGCGCTGCCAACGCTCGCGCAGCGCGGCCTCGGAATCACCGGCCAGCACCTGGGCCAGCGCAGCCTGTCGCTGCGCCTCGTCGTCGCGGGCCTGCTGCAGCCGGTCATCGCAGTCCTGCACGCTCGCCTGCAGCGCGGCGATTCTTAGCCGCAGCTGCTCGGCATCCTCCTGTTCTTTCTGCTGGCGACCCTGCAACCGTCCGATGCCGCCGGCCAGCGCCTGGCGTGCGGCGAACTGCTCACGCCAGACGCCGAGCCGCTCGCCCAGCAGCTCGCGGCCCGGGCTAGCGGCCAGTTGCGCCTCGACCTGGCCGCGGCGCTGGCCCAAGGCATCGCGCCGGGCGCCGAGCCGCGCCGCCTGCTGCTGACTGAAGGCATGCGCCTGCCAGAGGCTGGCGGTCACCTCGCGGTCCGCCTGAGCCTGCTGCTCGTGGACCTGGGCCAGGGCCTCGGCTGTCTGCCTGGCCTGCTGCTCGGCCTGTTGCCAGTCGCGGTGCGGCGGGCGCAGGCGCTCGGCCGGTTCGCTGGCGGCGAGGCGTTGCAACTGCGGCTCGGCCTGCTGCAAGGCCAGTCGGGCCTGCAGCTCCTGCTGCTCGGCGTCGCGCTCACGCGCCTCGGCATTGGCCAGCGCCTCGCACCACTGGCGCTGCTGCTGCAGCTGGCCCAGCTGCTCGCGCAACGACGCTTCGCCGCCGTTCAGCTCCTCCAGCGCCTGCTGCAGCTGCTGGCGCTGCTCCTCGCCGAGCAGTTCGACCCCTTCGGCCCGCGCGCGCAGCTGGCCAAGGCCGACGTCGGCCTCCTTGGTGCGCTGGTAGACGTGCTGGGAAATCAGCCCATAGATGTCGGTACCGGTGAGCTCCTCCAGCAGTTCGGCGCGCTGGTTGCCGTTGGCCTCGAGGAAGGCGGCGAAACCGCCCTGGGCCAGCAGCATGGACTTGGTGAAGCGCTCGAAGTCCAGGCCGGTCAGGCGCTCGGTCTCGCGCAGCTTGTCGCCCACCTTGTCACTGATGATCTGCCCCGCCGCCGTCGCCAGCTCGACCCTGGGCGCCTGCAGGGCGCCCTCCACCCTGTCGCGGGCGCGGCGCTGGCTCCAGAAGGCGCGGTAGGCCGCGCCCTTGACCTCGAACTCGACCTCGGCCAGGCAATCGGCGGTGTGCCGGGTCATCAGCTCGTTGCCGCTGGCCGACAGGCTGCTCATGCGCGGGGTGCGGTGGTAGAGGGCTAGGCAGATGGCGTCGAGCAGGGTGGTCTTTCCCGCCCCGGTCGGTCCGGTGATGGCGAACAGGCCGTTGCCGGCAAACGGCTCGGTGGAGAAATCGATCTTCCACTCGCCCTTGAGCGAGTTGAGGTTCTTCAGGCGCAGGCTGAGGATCTTCATGTCAGGGTCGATGACCGTCAGAAAACGGCCATTCTGACATCATTGCCGGGCCCCTGCAGACGCCCGGTGAACGGAAAAATCGGCAGAGCTGCCCGGCGCGCCGCACGCTTGACTGGCTTTGCGCAAGCACCTCCGAGCCTTCACTTCTCGTTTGCTTGACGATTCGCTGCGGATTCGGCTGTTTGCCGAGTCGCTCATGCACTGACGACAGGCTGAATAAAGCTATTGCTCATCGCTGCGGGGAGCGGCCATACACGCTGATCAGGTGCGCGCTAGATGGAGCAACCATCGTGCAACAACCCACAATGCGACAAGCCATAAGGCGAAAATGAATACCGCTGCACCATAGCTGATGGGGCGATCAGATACCTGCTGCGCCTGCGCCCGCGCGGACTCCAAGACCTCTTTGGGGGTAAGACGAACCACCAAGGCCAAGCCAAGCGGCAACAGGATCAGATCATCGAGGTAGCCGATGACCGGAATGAAATCTGGAATGATATCGATCGGGCTAAGGGCATAGGCAGCGATAACAACCGCCAAGGCCCGCACGAGAATGGGCGTGCGCGGATCACGCGCGGCAAAATACACCGTGAGGGTGTGCTGCTTAAGCTGCCTGGCCTGTTCCTTGAGTGAAGCAAGCATTCTGATAAGCACCTCAGGCCGCCAACAGCGGCCGAACCTAGCGAGATCCCAGCACACAAAGTACGCGATGCTGCTCGGCTTGGTCAGCTGTGTTTTCTAAACACTACTGTACCCAGGAGCGAATACGACAAAACCTTCGGTGACCTTACGCCTGAATCTGGACAACTCCTTGCTTTCTTCTGACTCGTAGAAAGCTTTTGCCTGCTCCTTGCTACCGAACTTATATACAACCATATGAGTGTACGGCGAGCCTTCAAGGCGCGTTACTGAAGAACCCACGACCAGTTCGCCACCAAACTTTTCTAGAATAGGTAACGACTGCGGCCCGAGCTCGTTGATCAGATCCTTGTCGAGGATATTGTAGTGATAAATCATATATCCGCTCATGCAACTTCCTTGATTCATTGTGGCAACCGCTGCGGGCAGTTGCAGCCTGCTCTGTGGGCTTTATGCGCAAAGATTGAACGAAGTGACCCTCGCCTAATGTGCACGGAGCAAGCTGCCCGCAAGGCCGGAAAAGCTGCCTCGCAGTGTTATAGATTTCACCTAAGGCTCGACAGGGTGCTTTTCAAATTGCTTGGCCGAATCACCAATTTCCAACCAACTCGGCCTTTCCGACACAAACTCATGAAATTGATTTCCAACTGCAATATCGCCATCTATGCAATTGGCCACGATAGGAAATGAATCGCCTTCCGACAATACCTCTCCTAGCGCTGATCCGCAGATCGAGCAAAAACACCGATTATACCTATAGGGGGCTTCGGCTTTATACGTAGAGATCTGATCACGCCCCTTGGTAATCTGGAACGTATCGGCCTTTACAAACACGAGGGTGCTTGCACCCACTTTGCGGCATCGACTGCAATGGCATGTGCCCATCAGGCTTGGCATTTCCGTTAACTCGAACTGAACAGCCCCGCAGCAACAACTTCCCTCGATCATATGGCATCCTTACAAGAGATCATGGAATCACATCGGTACGCTACACCTGATGCTGTATGGATGTACAGCTTCTTTATATCTTCGCACTCAATGGCAGGCTATTTCCACGCTTCATGTATAGCGTTGATCAAGGGGTGGGCTCAAGCCTGTCCCCAGGGAGCGCAGTTGAAACGCAGTGCAGTTGAGCTGGCCAAGTCTGTTTACCCAGTTGCCGAGAGTGTCCATGCATGCGCAGGCGGCTGGGTCGTGAGGCGGGGCTTGTCGTGGCGGATGGCACACGGGGCTTTCTGCGTCAGGCCTGCGAACGACTGGAACGCCTGGAAGTCGGCGCCCGGCGTGGCGACCACGCCATGGTGCACAAGCGGGATGAGGTCAGCGACATTGGCCTGATTACCGCTGCGCCTTGCAGACCGCCGTAGGCCAGCCGCGCCACACCACGCAGACTTAATCCCATGAACTGGGCCAGGAGCTGTCGACTCAGTCCCGCTCCGACCGCAAAGCTTCCAGCACCCCGCGATAAAGCACCTGTAGCCGCTGCGCCTGGTCCGCGTCCAGCCGCTCTTGCTGCAGGCGGCGGTCGAACACCTCCTCCACGCTCAGCTCGTCCAGGGTCTCGCGGGCCTGAACTTGCAACCCGGCCACCGCGTTGCCGCGCTCGCGGCGGATGCGCAGCACCTCCACCGGTAGGCCTTCGCACAGCGCCGCGACCCGCTGCTGCAGGTCGCTCAGGTAGTCGTCGCTGCTGACCAGCAACTCCAGCCACACCGGCTGTTCGGCGCTGCCCTGGCGCGCCGCTTCGGCAATCGCCGGTTCCAGCTCCTTGAGCGAGCCGCACAGCGACAGCAGCGGCTGGAAGCGCGGCACCGCCAGGGCGCGAATCTGCTGCAGGCCCTTGGCGTCCAGTTCGACCAGCAGCACCTCCTTCTGCTGGCGCGCCTCATCAAAGCTCAGCGGGATCGGCGAGCCGCAGTAGCGGATGTGCTCCAGACCGCCGACCTTCTGCGGCCGGTGGATGTGCCCCAGGGCAATGTAGGCGGCCGGCGGGAAGGCGCTGGTCGGGAAGGCCTCGAGGCTGCCGACGTAGATCTCGCGCACCGAATCGCTGGCGCTGGCGCCGACGGTGGTCAGGTGGCCGCTGGCGATGATCGGCAGCTCGCCACCGAGCGCGTCACGCTTGGCCTCGGCGAGGGCATAGAGGTCTTGATAGTGCTGGGCGATGGCCTGCTGCAGCGAGCGCTGCTTGTCCTCGGCGCTCTGCCCGGCCTGGCTCTGCACCAGGTCGCGCGGACGCAGAAAGGGGATGGCGCAAAGGATCGCGCCGGGCTGCCCGGCCCAGTCGTTGAGCACCAGCACCTGCTCGGCCAGGTCAGCGCCCGCACCGGGGATCACCCGGGTCTGCAGCTGCGCCAGCAGGGTCTTGCTCTCGCCGAGCATGGCCACCGAATCGTGGTTGCCACCGAGTACCACCAAGGTACAGCCGCTGCCACGCAACTCGACGATGAAGCGGTTGTACTGCTCGCGGGCATAGCTGGGCGGCGCGCCGGTGTCGAACACGTCGCCGGCGATCAGCAGTGCATCGACCTCATGCTCGCGTACCTGCTCGATCAGCCAGGCACAGAACGCCTGGTGCTCGGCCTGGCGGGTCTTGCCCATGAAATGCTGGCCGAGGTGCCAGTCGGAGGTATGGAGAATACGCATGGGCCGGCTCACATCGCCCAGTCCTTGACCACCATATGGGTCTTGACCTTCTGCATGCCGGGGAAATTCTCGATCTGCCCGCGGATCTCGGCGAGGCGCTCCATCGACGGCGCCTCGATATACACCAGCATGTCGGTCTCGCCGCTGATGCCGCTGCAACGGCGCACCTCGCTGAAGCTACGCATGCGCTCCACGTAGTTCTCGCAGCGCCCGCCCTGGTAGAACAGCTCGAGGTAGGCCTTGATCGCAGTGCCAGAGTCGCCGACCAGGGCGTGATAGCCCTTGATGATGCCGGCCTGTTCCAGCTGGCGAATGCGCTCGCCCACCGCCGAGCGCGACAGGTTGACCTCGCGGGCGATCTGGCTGACGGGAGTACGCGCATCGCTGCGCAACAGGGCGAGGATCTGCTGGTCGAACTTGTCCACTCGGGGTCTCACGCAATGACAGATTGACGGCCAATACCGCCGTTTCGCCGGTCAAAGCCGGCGGCTTGCACCGGGGGCGACGGCTTAAACTGGCGACACTCTTCAAAAGGACACGAGCATACCCCATGAGCCGCCTGAACAAGGAACTCGGCCTGCTGCAAGGCATCGGCCTGTTGAGCACTTCGCTACTCGGCACCGGCATCTTCGTGGTGCCGGCGCTGGCCGCCACTGCCGCCGGTGAGGCCTCGCTATGGGCCTGGATGATTCTGATCGCCCTGGTGCTGCCGGTGGCCTTCACCTTCGCCCAGCTCGGCCGCCACTACCCCCATGCCGGCGGCGCGCCGCACCTGATCGGCCGCGCCTTCGGCCCGCGCCTGGAGCGTCTCAGCGCCTGGCTGTTCCTCGCCGTGCTGCCGGTCGGCCTGCCGGCGGCGCTGAATATCGCCAGCGGCTTCTGGCAGGCGGTGATCGACCTGGATCGCAGCCAGGCGCTGGCGATCCAGCTGGCCACCCTCGGCGCCATCCTGTTGCTCGGCCAGCGCCCGGCCAAGGCCAGCGGGCTGGTGCAGGGGCTGATCGCCCTGGCGATTCTGGCCACGGTCGGGCTGATCTGGTGGGTCGGCGGTTTGCCCCGCGCCAGCCAACCGCTGCTGCCCCCCATCCAGGGTTCCTGGCACCTGCTGCCGGCGGCACTCGGGGTGATGTTCTGGTGCTTCGTCGGCATCGAGGCCTTCACCCACCTGGGCGAGGAATTCAAACGCCCCGAGCGCGACTTCCCCCTGGCCCTGCTGCTCGGCGTGGTGCTCGCCGGCCTGGTGTACTGGGCCTGTTCGGTGGCGGTGCTGAGCTTTCAGGTGTACGGCGACGTGGCGTCGGACGCCGCTTCGCTTCCGCGCCTGCTCGACCTGCTGTTGGGCGAGCGGGCGCGCTGGCTGGTCGCCGGCGTCGGCTACCTGGCCTGCTTCGCCTCGATGAATGTGTATATCCAGGGCTTCGCCCGGCTGATCTGGAGCCTGGCCGACGAGGGCAAGTTACCGCCCAGCTTGGCCCGGCGCAACCGCCACGGCGTGCCGGCTCGCGCCCTGCTGCTGGTGGTGCTGAGCTGCGCCCTGTGCGCCAGCCTGGCCGGCCTGCTGAACCTCTCGGTGGACGACCTGATTCGCTACGCCAACGGCAACTTCGTGGTCATCTACCTGCTCAGCATGGCCGCAGGCGCGGTGCTGCTGCGCGGCCTCTGGCGCTGGCTGGCGGCGTTCAGCACCCTGCTGTGCGCCCTGGTGCTGGCGATGCTAGGCAAGGATGCCGGCTATGCCCTGGCCCTGTTCGGCCTGCTGGCGCTGCTCGACCTGGGGCGCGGCCTGCGCGCGCCAGGCTGGCGCGGCAGGACCTCCGCACCGCTCTAGTCACGCCGCGGGGTGACCGCAAACGGCGCATGGCTCTATCCTTGGGCATGACTTGCCGAAAGGAAGCGCCATGCGCCGCGTACTCAAAGACCTGAAGATCATATTGCTGGCCAACCTCTGGGTGGTCCCGGTGCTGGCCGCGCTGATCGGCGCGGTGTTCTACTTCGTCGCCCCGCCGCCACCGCTGCACGCCAGCATGGCCACCGGCGCCGAGGGTGGCAACTACCGGCTGTTCGCCGAAAAGCTCAAGCACGAGCTGGCCAAGCAGGGCTTCGAACTGACCCTGGTGCCCAGCGCCGGCTCCCGCGACAACCTGCAGCGCCTGCTGGCGGAGCAGCCCGAGGTGCAGATAGCCCTGGTGCAGAGCGGCCTGGAGCGCCAGCTCGAGACCGCCGAGCGGGACCGCCTGCAGAGCCTGGGTGCGGTCTATCGGGAACCGCTGTGGCTGTTCTACCGCCAGGGTATTCGCCTCGACCGCATCGCCGACCTGCTGCCGCTGCGCCTGGGCCTGGGCGGTGAAGGCAGCGGCACCCGCGCGGCCAGCGAAGCGATCCTCGGCGCCAACGCCATCGCGCCGCAGCAATACCCGGCCAGCTGGCAGAGCCTGGGGGGCAACAAGGCGGCCAGCGCCCTGCTCGCCGGCGAACTGGACGCCGCCTTCTTCGTCGGCCCCGCGGAAAACCAGCGGGTCCAGCGTCTGGCGGCCAGCCCCGAACTGCGCCTGGCCAACTTCCGCCGCGCCGCCGCCTACGAGGCGCGCCTGCCATTCCTCCAGCGGGTGACGATCGACGAGGGCCTGCTCAACCTGGCGCTTAACAGCCCGCCGCACGACACCCTGACCCTGTCGCCGATGGCGACCCTGGTGGTCAACGAGGATTTCCACCCCGGGCTGGTGCCGCTGTTCCTCGAGGCCAGCCGCGAGGTGATGAAGCAGGGTAACCTGCTCGACCGGGCCGGCGCCTTCCCCAGCGCCGCCCCTCGCACCTTCGAACTATCCGCCGACGCCGCCCGCTACTACAGCAAGGGCCTACCACTATTGCAGCGTTACCTGCCGTTTCGCATCGCCTCCCTGGCCGATCGCTACATCATCCTGCTGATTCCGCTGATCGTGGTGCTGATCCCCTTGCTCAAGGCGGTCGGCCCGCTGTATCGCTGGCGCATCCGCGCGCGCATCTATCGCTGGTACCGCTACCTGCGGGAAATCGACCGGCAACTGGACGCCGGCACCCTGCCCGACCGACTCGGCAGTGAGATCGAGCGCCTGGAACAGCTGCAGGACGAGCTGGCCAAGGTCGAGGTGCCGCTGTCCTACTCCAGTGAGTTGTACGAGCTGCATGTGCATCTGCGCTATGTGATCGAGCGCCTGCAGACCCTTCAGCGGCGACGGGCGACCCAGGCCGAAACAGTCGGGTAAACTGCGCGACAATTCCAGGGCCTCGCCATCCGCCGCAGGCGCTTGGCGAAGCCCGCTCACCGCCGAAGATTGCCGAGAGACCCTCCATGCCGATCCGCCACTGCATCGTCCACCTGATCGACAAGAAGCCCGATGGCAGCCCTGCCGTGCTGCACGCTCGCGATACCGAGCTGGGTGCCTCGCAGGCCATCGAGAACCTGCTGGCCGACCTCAACGAAAGCTACAACGCCAAGCAGGGCAAGGCCTGGGGCCTGTTCCACGGCGAATCCGGCGCCTATCCGTTCAGCGGCTGGCTCAAGCACTACCTGGACGACGGCCAGGACTTCACCGCCTTCAGTCGCCAGGCGGTCGAGCACCTGCAGAAGCTGATGGAGGAGTCCAACCTGTCCACCGGCGGACACGTCCTGTTCGCCCACTACCAGCAGGGCATGACCGACTACCTGGCAATCGCGCTGCTGCATCACAGCGACGGCGTGGCGGTCACCGAGTCGCTGGACGTGACCCCGGCCAAGCACCTGGATCTCGGCCAGTTGCACCTGGCGGCACGGATCAACATCTCCGAGTGGCGCAACAACGCCAACTCCAAGCAATACATCTCCTTCATCAAGGGCAAGAACGGCAAGAAGGTCTCGGAATACTTCCGCGACTTCATCGGCTGCCAGGAGGGTGTCGACGGACCGGGCGAGACCCGCACCCTGCTCAAGGCCTTCAGCGACTTCGTCGAGAGCGAGGACCTGCCCGAGGAGGCGGCGCGCGAGAAGACCAAGACCCTGGTCGACTACGCCAGCAGCCAGGCCAAGCAGGGCGAGCCCATGGGCCTGGAGGAACTCTCCGAACTGATCGACGAGGAGCGCCCGCGAGCCTTCTACGAGCATATCCGCAACAAGGACTATGGCCTGGCGCCGGAGTTTCCCGCAGACAAACGTACCCTCAACCAGTTCCGCCGCTTCACCGGCCGCGCCGAAGGCCTGTCGATCAGCTTCGAGGCGCACCTGCTGGGCTCGAAGATCGAGTACGACGAAACCCAGGACACCCTGATCATCCGCAACCTGCCAACCCAGCTGACCGATCAGCTCAAGCGGCGCAAGGACTGAAGCAAGTCACCAGGCAACGGTCAGCCCCTGGCGCGTGCCAAAGAGCCCTGCTCGCCACACCAGCCTCCCTCGACACGGCAAAGGAACGCCCATGAAGAAGATCCTGCTCTTGCTCAGCGCGCTGGCCCTCTACCAGCATTGGGACCGGGTGCAGCACTGGCTCAACCCCGCAGCGGCCAGCGGCCACGGCGAGGTCGTGCTGTATGCCACCCAGTGGTGTGGCTACTGCGCCAAGACGCGCACCCTGCTCGCCGAGGAAGGCATTGCCTATCGCGAAGTCGATATCGAGAAGAACCCCAGCGGTCATGCCCAGTTCCAGGCGCTTGGCGGACGCGGGGTGCCGCTGCTCGATGTGCGCGGCGAGATCATCCACGGCTACAACCCGAAGGCCATGCGTGCTGCCTTCTAAGCGCGCCGCCGGCGTTCGGTGGCCGTCCCAAGCCCGGCCGTCGCGCTGCGCCGCAGCGCTTTTCGGATGGCCGGTCCCTGCCCGTCGCGCAGCCACTGAACTACAGTCAATAGACAGCTCCCGCCGCCTGCAGCCAGGAGTCGGAGATGAAACCGCCCAGCAGCCGAAGCTGTCCGCGTTCAGGTGTGCGACGCGCGGCTATGTGCACCCTGCTCTGCCTGGGGCTGCTCGTTGCAGCAGCCTCGATGGCCTCCGAGGAGCCTCCACCGGAGGCGCTGAGCAGTGACAGCGGGCGCTTCGTCGCCGCCAACGCCGAGTTCACCCTGTTGCACGAGATGGGCCATCTGCTGATCGCCGAATTGCAGCTGCCGGTACTCGGTCGCGAGGAGGATGCCGCCGATCAGCTCGGCTTCATCAGCCTGTTCCTGTCCTATGGCCATCAGCACAACGCCGGCTTCTACGCCACGCTGCTGGACATCGCCGACTACTGGCGCCTGGAATGGCAACGGGTCAAGCCCGACTACGAGGAGGTCTATCCCTGGGCCAGCCATGGTCTCGATGCCCAGCGTTTCTACAACCTGGCTTGCCTGATCTACGGCAGCAACCCGGATCAACTGGAATGGGTGCCCAAGGTGACCGGCCTGCCGGTGGAGCGTGCGCTCTACTGCGATCAGGAATACACCCAGGTGAGCAAGGCACTGGCCTGGGTCGAGCGCCAGCACGGCCGCCGTCCGGGCCAGGCAGTGAGTCATCGAATCCGAGTGATCTACGACCCGCCTGCGCTGCACCAGGGCCAGGACGGGTACCTGCTCGAACAGTTGCGTCGCTCCGGCAGGATTGAAGCCATCGCCGCCCGCGCCAGCGAAGCTTATCGCCTGCCCCGCGACCTGGTGCTACGCCTGAGCAGCTGCGGCGCACCGGATGCCTGGTACAGCCGCACCGGCGGCGAGCTGGTGCTTTGCTACGAGCGCCTGGCGCATTTCCAGACCCTCGCCGCACAGCTGCCGCACCTGCGCCAGGCAAATCTGCTCAGGTGACCGGCCTGCGGCAAGCGCCGGCTCGGGCCAGGGCCCTCGGCGCCTGCGCTCCTAGCGCGCCTCGAGGCGAAAGCCCAGGCGCGGGAAGTGCACATGCACGGTGCCGGCACGTGGGTCTTCTCGGCGCAGGATCAGCTCCTCGCGACCACTGAACAGCAGTTCGCCCTCGACCGCATCGACACCGTAATCGATCGCCGCAATCGCCACTCTTTGCCCGGTCTCGAAGCCATTGGGGTCGACCAAGCCGTCCTCGGGCAAGGGTGCCGGCGTCGCCGCGCGGGCCAGTTCGACTGCCTCCTCGCCACTCATCTCGCTGAGAGAGCCATGGCCGAAACCGAGAACCCGGCCCAGCCAGGCGGCTACTGCCGGGTAGTCGTCGACTAGGGGTGCGGTGATCGGTGTGCCGCGCAGGAACCACAGCGGGTGGGCCATGGCGAAGTCGGCAATCGAGGCTTCGCCGAACAGGAAGTCACCGGCCTCACGCTCCAGTTGCTGCTGCAGGCGGGCCATCAGGATCGGCCACTGGTGCTGGGCCTGCTCCAGCGGCAGACGGCTGGCCTGGCCACCGCTGAACAGTGCGGTACGGTCGGCGATGAAGGTCTTGAGGAACTCCGGCGGCAGGCTGGCGAAACGCGCGGCGATAGACTGCGGCTGGAACACCAGGCTGACCGCATGCTGGAACAGGACCGAGTCGGCCCACTGGGCCACGCTGGCGACGTTGAACTCCTGACCTTCGGGGAACAACGCCGGGGTGGCCTTCTCCGCCTCCAGGCGCCGGGCAATCAGCGCGGTGTCGCAGTAGATGTCGGCCCCGACCTGCAGCACCGGCGTCTTGCGATAGCCGCCGGTCAGCGCGGTCAGGTCCGGCTTGGGCATGATCGGCGGGATCATCACCGAGCGCCAGGACAGTTGCTTGAAGCCCAGCATCAGACGGGCCTTCTCGGCGAACGGCGAGGTCGGATAGTGGTGCAGGATCAACTCGTGCATGTTTGGCTCCGCAGCTATGGGTAGACCCGCAGCTTACCCGTGCCGGCAGCAGCGGCCTACCCGCCTAGGCTGATATCTCACCATCAGGCGCGGCGATAGCGCCGGCAGCCACCACCAGTGCCTCCTTGGCCGCTTTGCTCAGGCGCTTTATCGCGCGCTCGCGGCGCAGCGCGTCACCCTTGCCCGCACAGCTCTCGCTATAGACCAGAGCCACCGCCGGGCTGGAGTGGAAGAAGCGTGCGCCCTTGCCGCTACGATGCTGGGTGAAGCGCCGCTGCGGGTCATCGCTGATGCCGCAGTACAGCGCGCCGTTCGCAGCCCGCACCAGATACACATACCAGCGTTTGGCGCCGAACTCACTCATCGTGCGTCAGCCAGTCGCGTGCGGTTCGCCATAGGCAGACTGCAACGAAATAGGCGCTGGCCAGCAACCAGATCGCCAGCCACCCGGGCGGATTGAGCGGGTAACGCAGGATCAGCAGGGCGCAGGCAAGCATCCAGATCAGGGTCACGGCGATATTCACCGGCATGAATGCGCGAACCCGGAACGGGTGGAGAAACTTCATCCGCGTCAGGGTCAGCCCGCAGAGCAGCACGATGGTGGCCAGGCTCAGCCAGGGCGGGAAGTCCAGTAGGTACAGATACACCACCACCACATTCCAGGCTGCCGGGAAGCCGACGAAGTAGTTGTCCTGGCTCTTCATGTTCAGGTTGCAGAAACAGAACAGCGAGGACAGCAGGATCAGCCCGATCGCCGGCAGCAGACTGTAGGCCGGCAGGGGCACGAAGCGATAGACGAAGATGGCCGGAATAAACACGTAGGTCAGGTAGTCGATCACCAGATCCAGGGTGGCACCATCGAAGTTCGGCAATACCCTCTTGACCTCGAACCTGCGCGCCAGACTGCCGTCCAGCCCGTCCACCAGCAGCGCCAGGCCGAGCCAGAGCAGGCAGGCCTGGGGACGGCCATCGAGCAAGGCAAGCAACGCCAGCAAGGCCAGAATCACGCCACTGGCGGTGATGGCATGGGCGCTCCAGGCCTTGGCTTTGCTGGCAGGCGACACAGTGGCACTCATCCTCGGGCTCCCTGCGGGCTGGCTGATCGGCGGCAAGCGCCGGTGGCACAATCCGGCGACATGCAAAGCCGCGAGCCTAGCACTTCGGCGGCGCAAACGACCAACGGCGTTAGTCGCGTTGCGCACGCGCCGTGCGAAACTGCTGCAGCCCCATGCTCGCCTGGCGGCGGATCGCGCGCCGAACCGGCGGCGCCCAGCCCAGCAGCAAGCCCTTCAAGCCCAGGGCCTGGCTCGCCCAGCGCCACAGGTCGAAACGGTCGCGGTGTTCGATGATCTTGCCGTCGTGGAAGACGAAGCGCGCCTCTATCCGGTTGACCACGGTTCTACCGGTCTGGCTGAACACATAGGTCGCCACCCAATGGGCGCTGCCCCGGTGGTCATCGGCCTGCACCCGCTCGAACGACAGCGAGAATGCCTGGGCACGGGCCGCCAACATCCGCCACATATCACCGGCCGCGGCGCCGCGCAGGTCCTCGAATACCGGGTCACTGAAACGCACATCGGCGCCATAGCAGGCCGCCATGGTTTCGGCATCCAGGCGCTGGAACGCCTGGTAGAAACGCTTGATCAGTTCGACATTGGGATGGCTCATGCACGGTGACTCCAAGGTAGGGACAGCGACCAGTGTCACGGCAAGAGCCGCCGTCCGCGATTGGCGTATTGGCCAATTTTGTGGCAATACTCGCCAAACATTTCACCGACGCGTTGAACATGCTCAGCATTGCACTCTACGTCTGCCCGCAAACCCTGTGCTCCAGCCTGAGCATGGCCAGCGATGCCTTCAACCTGGCCAACCGCCTGGCGCAGCGCCCGCTGTTCAAGGTACAGCGCTTCAGCCTGGACGCCCGCCCAGTAGACCTGGAATTCGCCAGAATCCGGGTTGAGGGAGGACTGGCACTGGGCGAGACCGCCGATGTGCTGATCATTCCCGCCACGGGTAGCGCCATCGCCACCACCCTGGACGCCAATGCCGCGCTGCTGCCCTGGCTGGCCCGGCGCCCGACCGACCAACAGCTCGCCAGCCTGTGCAGCAGTGCCAGCCTGCTGGCCGCAGCGGGCCTGCTCGACGGCCGCCGGGCCACCACCCACTGGGCGCTGGCAACCGAGTTCCGCCGGCGCTTCCCACGAGTCGTGCTGGACATCGACCAGTTGCTTTGCCACGACGGCAACCTGCTCAGCTCCGGCGGCGCCCAGGCCGGCCTTGACCTGTGCCTGTACCTGATCGGTCGACATGCCGGCGCGGGCTTGACCCAGCAGCTCGCCAATGCCCTGGTGTTCGACTCCGGGCGCGGTCTCCAATCGCGCTTCGCGCCCCTGCTGTCGCCACCCAGCACCGGTGATCAGCCGTTCGCCGCCCTGCTCGGCTGGATGGGCGAGCATCTCGCCGAACCCATCGACCTGGCGCGCCTGGCCGAGCGGGCCAATTGCTCGCCGCGCACTTTGCTGCGGCGCTTCAAGGCCAGCACCGGCCTGACGCCCAACGACTATCTGCAGCGCCTGCGCATCGAGGCCGCCCAGGCGGCGCTGCGCAACCCAACGCCGTCTCTGGAACAGGTGGCCGAACAGGTCGGCTATGGCGACCGCGCCAGCTTCGCCAAGCTGTTCAAGAAGCTCTGCGGGGAGTCACCGGGGGCTTTTCGCCGGCGCCTGCAGCAGCCGACCTGAGGCCGCGCCGGGAGCGCGGCAGAATGCCGCGAACCCGGTATCGGCAGGCTGTTCGCCAGGCATGAAAAAGGGAGCCCGCAGGCTCCCCGTTTCGTCGCAGCGCCGCGATCAGTGCAGGATCTGACTGAGGAACAGCTGGGTACGCTCGTTCTTCGGGTTGGTGAAGAAGGTATCCGGATCGGCCTCTTCGACGACCTCGCCCTTGTCGAGGAACAGCACCCGATTCGCCACGGTGCGGGCAAAGCCCATCTCGTGGGTCACGCAGAGCATGGTCATGCCGTCTTCGGCCAGACCGACCATGGTGTCGAGCACCTCCTTGACCATTTCCGGATCGAGCGCCGAGGTCGGCTCATCGAACAGCATGATCTTCGGTTTCATGCACAGCGCACGGGCGATGGCCACGCGCTGCTGCTGGCCGCCGGACAATTGCCCCGGATACTTGGCCGCCTGCTCGGGAATGCGCACCCGCTCCAGGTAGTGCATGGCGACTTCCTCGGCCTCGCGCTTGGGCATCTTGCGTACCCACATCGGTGCCAGTGTGCAGTTCTGCAGCACCGTCAGATGGGGGAACAGGTTGAAGTGCTGGAACACCATGCCGACTTCGCGGCGCACCGCCTCGATGTGCTTGAGGTCGTGGGTCAGTTCGGTGCCATCGACCACGATGCGCCCCTGCTGGTGCTCCTCGAGACGGTTGATGCAGCGAATAGCGGTGGACTTGCCCGACCCGGAAGGGCCGCAGAGAACGATACGCTCGCCTGCCTGCACGCTCAGGTTGATGTCCTTGAGCACATGGAACTGGCCGTACCACTTGTGTACGCCCTCCATCAGGATCATCGGCTCAGCGCTGGTTTTTTTCATTGCTTCAGACATTGACTTGACTCCTAACGCTTATGGCCGGTTTCCAGCTTGCGCTCCAGGTGCATGGAGTAGCGGGACATACCAAAACAGAAAATCCAGAACACCAGGGCGGCGAACACATAGCCTTCGGTCGCCATGCCCAGCCAGGCCGGGTCGGTGGTGGCTTGCTTGATGCTGTTGAGCACGTCGAACAGGCCGATGATGATCACCAGGCTGGTGTCCTTGAACAGGGCGATAAAGGTGTTGACGATGCCCGGGATCACCAGCTTCAGCGCCTGCGGCAGTATCACCAGGCCCATCATCCGCCAGTAGCCCAGGCCCATGGCGGCGGCCGCCTCGTACTGCCCCTTGGGAATGGCCTGCAACCCGCCACGCACCACCTCGGCGATATAGGCCGACTGAAACAGGATCACCCCGATCAGCGCACGCATCAGCTTGTCGAAGCTCATGCCTTCGGGGAGGAACAACGGCAGCATCACCGAGGACATGAACAGCACCGTGATCAGCGGCACACCGCGCCAGAACTCGATGAAGGTGACGCAGATCACCCGGATCGCCGGCATGTCCGAACGCCGCCCGAGTGCCAGCACTATGCCCAGCGGCAGGGCGCCGACTATGCCGACGGAGGCGATCACCAGGGTCAGCATCAGCCCGCCCCACTGGCTGGTCTCCACCTCGCTCAGGCCGAAGAAGCCGCCATGCAGCAGCCAGTAGGCCAACAGCGGATAGACCACCAGAAAGGCCAGGCCATAAACCGCCTTGCGCGGCATCTGCGGCACGAACAACGGGGCCGCGCCTATCACGGCCAGCCACAGGGTGGTATCGACCCGCCAGCGCAGTTCGGTCGGATAGAAACCGTACATGAACTGGCCGATGCGCTGTTGCACGAACACCCAGCAGGCGCCACCGGTGGTGCAGTCGGCCCGGGTGGTACCGACCCAGTCGGCATCGATGAAGGCCCACTGGATGATCGGCGGCACGATCAGCCAGACCAGATAGGCCGCGAACAGGGTCAACAGGGAATTGAACCAGTTGGAGAACAGGTTGGCGCGCAGCCAACCGAGCACGCCGACGCTCAACAGCGGTGGCGGCAGATCGGGTTTGAACGTATGGGTCTGCATGGGCTGCTCCTTACCGCTCGATCAGCGCGATGCGCTTGTTGTACCAGTTCATCAGTATGGAAATGCTGATGCTGATGGCCAGGTACACGCTCATGGTGATGGCGATCACCTCGATGGCCTGGCCGGTCTGGTTGAGGACAGTGCCGGCGAACAAGGAGACCATGTCCGGGTAGCCGATACCGGCGGCCAGCGAGGAGTTCTTGGCCAGGTTGAGGTACTGGCTGGTCAACGGCGGAATGATCACCCGCAGGGCCTGGGGAATGATCACCAGGCGCAGGGTCTTGCCGGCGGGCAGGCCCAGGGAGCGTGCCGCCTCGGTCTGGCCGTGGCTGACCGCCAGAATCCCGGAGCGCACGTTCTCGGCGATGAAGGCCGCCGTATAGATGGTCAGCGCCAGGGTCAGGGCCATCAGTTCGGGAATCATCACCCAGCCGCCGCGGAAGTTGAAACCGGCCAACTCGGGGGTGCTCCACTGCAGCGGATTGCCGGTCAGCAAGACCGCCAAAGCGGGCAGTCCTATGATCAGCGGCACCGCACCGAGCGACACGGGAAAGTACTTGCCGGTCGCCTCGAAGCGCGCCTTCGACCAGCGCGAGAGCAGGATGACGCCGATGATCGCCACCACCAGAGCGCCAGCGAAGGTCATGAAGCCGTCGGTGGGGCTCGGGGCCGGCATATACAAGCCGCGACTATTGAGAAAGAAGCTCTGGCCGATCTCCAGGCTCTGGCGTGGTCCGGGTAGCGAGAGCATCACCGCGAAGTACCAGAAGAAGATCTGCAGCAGCGGCGGGATGTTACGGAACGTCTCGATATAGACGGTGGCCAGTTTGCCGATCAACCAGTTCGGCGACAGCCGTGCGACGCCGAGGATGAAGCCGATGATGGTCGCCCCGACGATGCCGATCACCGACACCAGCAGGGTATTGAGCAGACCGATGACGAATACCCGCCCGTAAGTATCACTTTCCGTGTAGTCGATCAGGTGCTGGGCGATGCCGAAACCGGCGCTGTTGTTGAGAAAGCCGAAACCGGAGGTGATCCCGCGATTTTCCAGGTTGGTCTGGGTGTTGTCGAACAGGTACCAGCCGAGCGCCACGACGACGACAACGGCAAGAATTTGGAATACCCAGGCGCGCACCTTGGGATCGGTCAAGACCGATCCGCTCGGGCGCGGGGCGTGTTCAGTAGTTTGCATATGAGCCCTCTTGGAACACCCATGCCCGCAACGGCGGGCATGGGGCTCACGTCATCAGAACACTGCCGGCGCTACCAGGACGGTGCGCCGGCAAAAGGCGATCAGCGCACCGGCGGTGCGTACTGCAGACCACCTTTGTTCCACAGGGCGTTCAGGCCACGCTCGATCTTCAGCTCGCTGCCGGCACCGACATTGCGCTCGAAGCTCTCGCCGTAGTTGCCCACCTGCTTGACGATCTGCACCGCCCAGTCCTTCGGCAGTTTCAGATCCTTGCCAAACTCACCTTCGGCACCCAGCAGTCGAGCGACGTCGGGGTTCTTGGTGGTCTTGGCCATTTCCTCGACATTCTTCGAGTTGATGCCCAGCTCCTCGGCGTTGACCATGGCGAACAGCGACCAGCGCACGATGTTGAACCACTCGTCGTCACCCTGGCGCACGACCGGACCCAGCGGCTCCTTGGAGATGACTTCCGGCAGCACCACGTACTGCTCTGGATTGGCCAGCTTGATGCGCTGCGCGTACAGCTGCGACTGGTCGGAGGTCAGCACGTCGCAACGGCCGGCTTCCACCGACTTGGCGCTCTCGTCGGAGGTATCGTAGGTGATCGGGGTGTAGCTCATGCCATTGGCACGGAAGTAGTCGGAGAGGTTCAGTTCGGTGGTGGTACCGGCCTGGATGCAGACGGTGGCGCCATCCAATTCCTTGGCGCTGGACACGCCAAGCTTCTTGTTCACCAGGAAGCCTTGGCCGTCGTAGTAGTTGACGCCGGCGAAGTTCAGGCCCAGACCGGAGTCACGCGAGCTGGTCCAGGTGGTGTTGCGCGACAGTACGTCCACTTCACCGGATTGCAGCGCGGTGAAACGCTCCTTGGCGGTCAGCGGGCTGTACTTGACCTTGGTCGCATCGCCGAACAGAGCAGCAGCCACAGCGCGGCATACGTCGACGTCCAGGCCCAGGTAGTTACCCTTTTCGTCGGCGTAGGAGAAGCCCGGCAGACCATCACTGATACCGCACTGAACGAAACCTTTCTTCTGCACCGCATCCAGGGTAGCGCCTGCATGAGCGAAGCCGCTGACACCCAGTACAGCTGCGGTAGTCAGTACAGCCAGGGTGGATTTCACCATCTTCATTAAAACCTCCAGTTGCTCTTTTTTTTGGTGGAGTCTCGGTCCCGTCACCGCACCCTTGTGAGGCACGCCGATCGCGTCTACGACAATGCGATCGGCCGGCGATTGGACCTGAGCGTGAGTCTAGTAGCCGATTTCCTCATCAGCCAGCCACCTCACACTAGCCCATTTGGTCGAACAGGCCTGAGACGGATAGCAATTTGCTCATCGCCAGGCATGCATCTGCTGGCGACCCTATCGGAAACCCCCAACAAATTGGCTTCCCATCTGCTCCGCACCCGGTGGGTAGCAGTGTTACCGTTACCGGGCGACGTCATCAGTCTCATAGAACTTAGCAAAGCCCGTACCAGCACTTCGCCAGTAGCACCATACGGACTGGTCAAGAGCAAAACTTGCAATCGTGCGACATCTTCTTCACAGATTAGCTGCTACCCCGAGTCGACGACGCCCTAAATACGCGCAGCCGCACCATACCGGAGCCCCTTATGAGTGAACCTTTGATCCTTCAGCCCACACTCGACGTCGACGCCTGCGTCATTTGGTTGCACGGCCTGGGGGCGGATCGCTATGACTTCCTGCCTGTGGCCGAGGCCCTGCTGGAGCGTCTGCCCAGCTGCCGTTTCGTCCTGCCGCAGGCGCCCACCCAGCCAGTGACCATCAACGGCGGCTGGGCCATGCCCAGCTGGTACGACATTCTGGCCATGAGCCCGGCCCGGGCGATCAATCACGAACAGCTGGAGGCCTCGGCCCAGCAGGTGATCGCGCTGATCGAGGCGCAACGCGACAGCGGCGTGGACCCACGGCGCATCGTCCTCGCCGGCTTTTCCCAGGGCGGTGCAGTGGTGCTGCATACCGCCTTCCTGCGCTGGCCAGGACCACTTGGCGGGGTTCTTGCCTTGTCCACCTACGCGCCGACCTTCGGCGACGAACTTCAACTGGCGGATACAAAAAAACAACTGTCGACACTCTGCCTGCATGGCAGATTCGATGAAGTCGTGCCGCTGGCCATGGGCCGCGCCGCCCATGACCGACTCGCCGACTGTGGCGTTAGCGCCCAGTGGCGCGACTACCCGATGGGCCACGAGGTACTGCCCGAAGAGATTCGCGACATTGCCGACTGGCTCGAAGAACGGCTCAATCCCTGAGCCCACCGGTAGAGAGGAAAACCATGACAGTGCCACCGAGCATTCGCAGCCTGAGCGATATCGAACAGATCGAACGTACCCCGCTGGCCGCGCGCAACCTGCCCGCCAGCACCTACGAACTGATCCGCCGTAGCGCCGCCGCCCAGCCCGATGCGCCCGCCCTGTCATTCATCCTCCGGGGCACTGCCGAGGAGCCGGTCTATCGGCTCAGCTACCGCGAGCTGCTGGGCAAGATCACCCAGACGGCCAACGCCTTCCACCGCCTGGGCCTGCGCCCGGGCAAGGCGGTCTCCTTTCTGCTGCCCAACCTGCCGCACACCCACTTCACCATCTGGGGTGGCGAAGCGGCGGGGATCGTCAACGCGATCAACCCGATGCTCGAGCCCGAGCACATCGCCGAACTGATCCACGCTTCCGACTCCGAGCTGCTGGTGACCCTGGCCCCCTTTCCCGGCACCGACCTGTGGAGCAAGGTCGAGGCCCTGCGCGGCCAGTTGCCGGGGCTCAAGGCGATCATCTGCGTGGACCTGGCCAACCTGCTGGCCGAACCAGAGCGCAGCGCCCTCAAGGCGCAGCGCGGTCCGCTGCCCGAGGGCGTGCTGGACTTCGACGAGCTGATCGCCGGCTGCCCTGACGATCAGCTGGAAAGCGGCCGGGATATCCAGGCCGGCGACATCGCCAGCTATTTCCACACCGGCGGCACCACCGGCACCCCCAAGCTGGCGCCTCACAGCCATGGCAACGAGGTGGCCATGGCCTACAGCATGAATCTAGTCACCCGCTTCGGCCCCGGCGACGTGACCCTCTGCGGCCTGCCGCTGTTTCACGTCAACGGCGTCATCGTCACCGGCCTGACCGCCTTCGGCGGCGGCGCCGAGATCCTCCTGGCCACGCCTCAGGGCTATCGCAACCCGACGCTAATCGGCAACTTCTGGAAGCTTATCGAACGCCACAAGGTCAGCTTCTTCAGCGGCGTGCCAACCATCTATGCCGGCCTGCTGCAGGTACCCAGCGAAGGCCACGACCTGACTTCATTGAAGTACGCCCTGTGTGGCGCCGCGCCCATGCCGGTGGAGCTGATCCGCCAATTCGAGGCCAAGACCGGCCTGACCCTGATCGAAGGCTACGGCCTTACCGAAGGCACCTGCGGCAGTTGCGCCAACCCGGTCGGCGGCGAACGTCGGCCTGGTTCGATCGGCCTGCGCATGCCCTACTGCGAGGTCGCCATCAAAGTACTCGATGACCAGGGTGGCTACCTGAGGGATGCCGCGCCGAACGAGATCGGCAACCTGTGCATCCGCGGTGCCACCGTGTTCGCCGGCTACCTGCAGAGCAGCAAGAATCGCGGTATCTGGGTCGATGGCGACTGGTTCAACACCGGCGACCTCGCTCGTATCGACGCCGACGGCTATATCTGGCTGACCGGACGCAGCAAGGACCTGATCATTCGCGGCGGCCACAACATCGACCCGCAGATGATCGAGGAAGCGCTGCACAAACACCCGGCCGTGGCCATGGCCGCCGCCGTCGGCAAACCCGACGAGAAGGCCGGCGAGCTGCCGGTGGTTTACGTGCAACTCAAGCCCGGCAGCCGGGTCGATGAAGCAGAACTGCTGAGCCATGCCGCCGCGCACATCCCCGAACGGGCGGCGGTGCCCAAGGACGCCTGGATCGTCGACAGCATTCCGCTCACGGCGGTGGGCAAGACCTTCAAGCCCGCCCTGCGTTTCGATGCCATTCGCCGCGTCTATCAGGCCGCCCTGGCCGAACTGGACAGTGGCATAGGTGTCGAGGTGCTCAGTGACGAGCGCCAGGGCCAGCTGGCGCACGTTCATCTGCCCCGCCAGGACCCGGCGCTGCAACAGCGCGTGAGCGAACGCCTGGGCGGATTCGCCGTGCGCTTCGAAATACATAGCCCCGGCTGAGCGCGGTTGCGGGCGCCAGGCGGCGCCCATTTGTGACGGATCAGTCAATTTTTCTCGCCGCTGGTCGGCCGAGTTGCCGGCAAGGATTGCCAGCACCGGCGCCTGGGAATAGTGTCGGCGGTGGTGTTCGTCCGTACAACAGGGAGTGTTTGCGATGTCACTTGATGCTTGCAGCCGATCGCGCCCGTGGTCGCCGCAATGGCGATCGCCGCGATGAAGGCGAGCCACTGGCCAGCCGATCTCCAGCAGATTCGCCGACTGCGCCTGTTCCACAACGTTGCCGTCGGCAGCCTCAACAGACTGCTCAAGGAATTTCGCGCCTGCGAATTGGAGGCCGGCGAAGTCCTGCTGACGCCGTTCAACCGCAACCATCATCTATACCTGCTGCTCCAGGGCCAGCTCAAGGTCTACCTCGGCTCGCTGGACAACCAGCCGGTGAGCACCCTGGCGGCCGGCGATTGCGTCGGCGAAATCAGCTTCATCGACAACCAGCAGCCATCGGCCTATGTGGTGGCAACCGAGCCAAGCAGCGTGCTGCGCCTGCACCGCGAGTCACTGCTCAAGCTGTCCGAGCATTCTCCGCAGCTGATGCAGAACCTGCTGGAGCTGCTCTGCACCCGCGTACGCCAGGGCAACCAGCAGATTCTCGACAGCGAACAGAATGCCAATATCGACACCCTCACCGGTGCGTTCAACCGCCGCTGGCTGGAGCATGTGTACCAGCGCGAGAGTACCCGCTGCGCCTTCAACGGCCGGCCATTGGCCATGCTGATGCTGGATGTGGACCACTTCAAGGCCTACAACGACCAGCATGGCCACCTCGCCGGTGACTATGCCTTGTGCCTGGTGGCCAACACCCTGCGCAATCAGCTGCGACCCAAGGACAGCCTGGTGCGCTACGGCGGCGAGGAATTCGTCATCCTGCTGCCGGAAATCGGCGAGGAGGAAGTACGCCGGATCGGCGAGCGCCTGCGTCACAGCCTCGAGCGAATCGGCTCGTTCTACTCGCCCGCCGGCGCCCTGCCGGGGGTCACGGTGTCCATCGGCCTGGCCCAGATGCGCCCGAAGGACAGCCTGCAGAGCCTGATCGCCCGCGCCGACCAGGCCCTCTACCAGGCCAAGCAGCTTGGCCGTAACTGCCTCTGCGGCTGAGCGATGCAGCGAGCGGCCGCGCCCATGGCCCGGCCTGAACGCCGCAGACAGGCGCGGCGCCCCCTTTTGCCCCGTGCCTTGCTAGAGTCGATGCCTACACCGACGTCCGGATGGCTTTCCCTATGCGAAAACTCCTGCTGACCCTGCCGCTGCTCGCCCTGCTCGGTGCGGCGATCTTCTTCAGCTTGCCCACCCTGCTCGATCGCCGGATGAACAGCGTCGAGACGCCGCCGCCCTATCCGGCCAGCGCAGCCGCGCAACGGCTGCACGATCGGCTGTTCATCGCCGACCTGCATGACGATGCCCTGCTCTGGCAGCGCGACCTGCTCGAACGCCACAGCTATGGCCACTCCGACCTGCCGCGCCTGCTCGAAGGCCGAGTGGCGCTGCAGGTGTTCTCCACCGTAACCAAGACCCCGCGCGGCCTGAACTACCAGCGCAACGGCGCCGACAGCGACAACATCACCCTCCTGGCGATCGCCCAGCGCTGGCCGCGCCGCACCTGGACCAGCCTGCTGCAACGCGCACTGTACCAGGCGCAGAAGCTGCAACGGGCCGCGGACGATAGCCAGGGCCGTCTGGTCCTGATCCGCAGCCGTGCCGAGCTGACCGCGTTCATCGCGGCCTGGCAGCAGGATCCGCGACGGGTCGCCGCGCTGCTCGCCACCGAGGGTCTGCACCCGCTGCAGGGGCGCCTGGAGAATGTCGACCGCCTCTATGACGCCGGCTTTCGCATCGCCGGGCTGACCCACTTCTTCGATAACGAGGTCGGCGGCTCGGCCCACGGCCTGGCCAAGGGCGGCCTCACCCCCCTGGGGCGCCAGGTGATCGCGCGCCTGGAAGACAAGGCCATGCTGATCGACCTGGCCCACGCCTCGCGCGCCCTGATCGACGATGTGCTGGCCGTGGCCAAGCGTCCACTGCTGGTGTCGCACACCGGCGTCGAGGGCACCTGCCCCGGCCCGCGCAACCTCAGCGACCAGCACCTGCGCGCCATCGCCGCCAGCGGCGGGGTGATCGGCATCGGCTACTGGGACGGCGCGGTCTGCGCCACCTCGGTCGCAGCGATCGTCCAGGCGATCCGCTACAGCGTCGAGCGGGTAGGCGTAAACCATGTCGCCCTGGGTTCGGACTTCGACGGCACCGTGCATACCCCCTTCGATACCAGCGGCCTGGCCCAGCTGACCCAGGGGCTGCTCGACGCCGGTTTCAACCAGGACGAGATCGCGGCGATCATGGGCGGCAACGTCCAGCGCCTGCTGCTAGCCAGCTTGCCCGCTCGATAGCCGCCCCCGGCCTAGAGCGCGAGGACCCGCCAGCGGTGGTGCTTCGCCGCGCCGGCTTCTTGCATTACACTGGCGGCCGTTCACTCCTTAACCAATTGATGAGATGACCGTGCTCAAAGCACTCAAGAAGATATTCGGCAAAGCCGACGGCGAGCTACCACGCCCAGCCACCCAAACAGCTACGCCCAGCACCCCGGCGCCCGGTGCCGATGCCCCCAACGAGCCTCGCGAAGCCGCCGAGCCAGCGCGCGCCGCGCCCGACGCAAACGCCGCGCCCAAGGCACCCCGCAGCGACAAGCCCAGGAAGCCGCGCCGCGAGCGCGCCGCCAAGCCGGTGGACACCTGGAAGCTGGAGGACTTCGCGGTCGAGCCGGCCGAAGGCAAGACCCGCTTCCATGATTTCAAGCTCGCCCCCGAGCTGATGCACGCCATCCACGACCTCGGCTTCCCCTACTGCACGCCGATCCAGGCCCAGGTACTCGGCTTCACCCTCAAGGGCCAGGACGCCATCGGCCGCGCCCAGACCGGCACCGGCAAGACCGCGGCCTTCCTGATCTCGATCATCACCCAGCTGCTGCAGACCCCGCCGCCGAAAGAGCGCTACATGGGCGAGCCGCGCGCGCTGATCATCGCCCCGACCCGGGAGCTGGTGGTGCAGATCGCCAAGGATGCCGAGGACCTGACCAAGTACGCCGGCCTCAACGTCATGAGCTTCGTCGGCGGCATGGACTTCGACAAGCAGCTCAAGCGCCTGGAATCCTGCTTCTGCGACATCCTGGTGGCCACCCCCGGACGCCTGCTGGACTTCAACCAGCGCGGCGAAGTGCACCTGGACATGGTCGAGGTGATGGTCCTCGACGAAGCCGACCGCATGCTCGACATGGGCTTCATCCCCCAGGTACGGCAGATCATCCGCCAGACCCCGATGAAGGGCGAGCGCCAGACTCTGCTGTTCTCCGCCACCTTCACCGAAGACGTGATGAACCTGGCCAAGCAGTGGACGGTGAATCCGGCGATCGTCGAGATCGAGCCGGAGCACGTCGCCAGCGACACCGTCGAACAGCACGTCTACATGGTCGCCTCCAGCGACAAGTACAAGCTGCTGTACAACCTGATCACCCAGAACGACTGGACCCGGGTGATGGTCTTCGCCAACCGCAAGGACGAGGTGCGGCGCATCGAGGAGCGCCTGACCCGCGACGGAGTCAGCGCCGTGCAGATGTCCGGCGACGTGCCGCAGCACAAGCGCATCCGAGCCCTGGAAGGCTTCCGTGAAGGCAAGATCCGGGTGATGGTCGCCACCGACGTCGCCGGTCGCGGCATCCACGTCGACGCCATCAGCCACGTGATCAACTTCACCCTGCCGGAAGACCCGGACGACTATGTGCACCGCATCGGCCGCACCGGCCGCGCGGGCGCCAGCGGCACCTCGATCAGCTTCGCCGGCGAGGACGATTCCTTCGCCCTGCCGCCGATCGAGGAACTGCTCGGGCGCAAGATCACCTGCGAGATGCCACCGGACGAACTGCTCAAGCCGGTCCCGCGCAAGCACTGAGCGGCAGGCGACAAGACAAGGCGAAGCCCGGCGGCTTCGCCTTTTTTGTGCCCATACGTTTATCCGCCCGGTCGTCGCATTGCCCCACAGAGCCGCCGATTCGCCCCTTGTCGAAATATACCTAAAAGTCCAAACTAGACTTTATAGTTTATTTCAGTCGGAGCGTTCGCATGTCCATCGTCACCCCCCATGTCCTGCAGCAGGCCGAAGCCGAACAGTTGCTCGGCCAGATCGACGTCCACCAGGCCATGGTCGCCATGTTCCGCAGCCTGGCCGCGGGCGAGGCGGTGCAGCCGGCGCAGCAACTGGTCGAGTTCCCCCATGCCGCGGGCGATTTCATCAACTACCTCGGCGTGCTCGCCGCAGAAGGCGTGTACGGGGTCAAGACCTCGCCCTATATCGTCCGCCAGCAGGGCCCGCTGGTCAGCGCCTGGACTCTGCTGATGTCGATGCACAGCGGCCAGCCGCTACTGCTCTGCGACGCCGGCCTGCTCACCACCGCGCGCACCGCCGCCACCACCGCGGTCGCCGTGGACACCCTGGCGCCCGCCCAGGCGCGACGCCTGGCGGTGATCGGCAGCGGCGCCGTGGCCCGCGCCCATGTGCATTACGCCAGGGGCCTGCGCGACTGGCAGAGCATCGGCATCTATTCGCCGGGCCTGCTCGAACAGGACTCGGCGCAGCTGCAGCAGTTGCAGCGCCTGGACCCGCGCCTGCAGTTGTGCGCCAGCCTGGAAGAGGCCACCGACGGCGCCGAGGTGATCATGCTCTGCACCTCCTCCGCCGGCCCGGTGCTCGATCCCGCCAAGCTGGGCCGACCGGCCCTGATCACCTCGATCAGCACCAACGCGCCGCGCGCCCACGAGGTGCCGCCGCAGTCGCTGGCCGACATGGACGTGTACTGCGACTACCGCGCCACCACCCCCGCCAGCGCCGGCGAAATGTGCCTGGCCAGTGAAACCCACGGCTGGGATCGCAACCTGATCCGCGGCGACCTGGCACAACTGCTCAGCGACCAGGCGCCGCTGCCGGACTACCGCCGCCATGCCTTCTTCCGTTCGATCGGCCTGGGCCTGGAAGATATCGCCCTGGCCCATGCGCTCTATCGGCTCAAGTGCCAGCAGGAGGCCGTCGCCTGATGCAGCACGTCGACTACCTGATCATCGGCGCCGGGATCGCCGGGGCATCGACCGGCTACTTCCTCGCCCCCCACGGTAGGACCCTGCTGCTCGAGCGTGAAAGCCTGCCCGGCTACCACGCTACCGGGCGCTCGGCCGCCCTCTACACCCTGGCCTACGGCACGCCCCAGGTCAGGGCCCTGACCGCCGCCAGCCGGACGTTCTTCGACAACCCGCCGGCGGGCTTTGCCGAGCACCCGCTGCTCAGCCCGCGCCGCGAGATGGTCGTCGACTTCAGCGGCGACCCCGAGGAATTGCAGCGCCAGTACGCCAGCGCGCAGGCCAGCGTAGCGGGCATGCGCTTGCTGGATGCCGACGAGGCCTGCGCTCTGGTGCCGGTGCTGCGCCGCGACAGGGTGCAGGGCGCCATGCTCGACCCGAGCGCCGCCGACATCGACACCGACGCTCTGCACCAGGGCTACCTGCGC
This sequence comes from Pseudomonas zhanjiangensis, assembly GCF_041027545.1. NCBI lineage: Bacteria > Pseudomonadati > Pseudomonadota > Gammaproteobacteria > Pseudomonadales > Pseudomonadaceae > Pseudomonas > Pseudomonas zhanjiangensis. Next base: position 427,449 of record NZ_JBFTEG010000002.1, read on the forward strand.
GGCATCCGCCAGCACGGCGGCGAGATCCACAACCAGCGCGAGGTGCAGCGCATCCAGCGCGACGGCGACGCCTGGTGGGTCGACTGCGGCGACGCCCAGTACCGCGCCCGGGTGCTGATCAACGCTGCCGGCGGCTGGTGCGATCAGATCGCCCGACTGGCCGGCGTGACGCCCATCGGCCTGGTGCCCAAGCGCCGCGCCGCCTTCACCTTCCATGGCCCGGAAGGCGTCGACTGCCATGCCTGGCCCTGCGTGGTGAGCCTCGACGAGTCCTTCTATTTCAAGCCCGATGCCGGCCTGTTGCTCGGCTCGCCGGCCAACGCCGACCCGGTCGAGCCCCACGACGTGCAGCCGGAAGAACTGGACATCGCCCTGGGCATCTACCAGATCGAGGAACACACCTGTCTTTCCATTCGCCGCCCGGCACACACCTGGGCTGGATTGCGCTCGTTCGTCGCCGACGGCGACCTGGTCGGCGGCTACGACCCTCTGGCGCCGGGCTTCTTCTGGTGCGCCGCCCAGGGCGGCTACGGCATCCAGACCTCGCCGGCCATGGGCCAGGCCTGCGCCGCCCTGGTCCGTGGCGAACCGCTGCCCGAGGCGCTGCGCCAGTTCGGCTTGAGCGCCAGCATGCTGTCCCCCGCCCGCCTCGCCCGCTGAGCGAAGATGACGCCCCCGGCACTTTGCGGCACACTCGCAGCGCCCCTCGTGCCGGGCGCTGACTGGAGTCCACCCCCGATGAAGCCGACACCCGCCGCCGACCTGGACAACTTCCGGACCATCGCCGACGCCATCGCCACCCTATTCTTCCCCCATGCCGAAGTGGTGCTGCACGACCTGCGCACGCAGAAGGTCGACTACATCGCCAACAACATCTCCAAGCGCGAGATCGGCGACGATGCGGCGCTGGAGGACATGCTCGAGGGCGACGTGGACGAGCGCACTATCGGTCCCTACGAGAAGCTCAACTGGGATGGGCAGAAGATCCGCTCGGTCAGCACGGTGCTGCGCGACGCCGCCGGCGCGCCGATCGCCGTGCTGTGCATCAACCTGAACATCTCGCTGTTCGAGAGCGCCAAGCAGGCGCTGGACCTGTTCCTCGCCCCCGGCCGGCTGGTGCCGCAGCCCGACGCGCTGTTTCGCGACGACTGGCAGGAGCGCATCAACACCTTCCTCCACAACTGGCTGCGCCAGCGCCAGCTTGGCCTCAACCTGCTGACCCGCGAACACAAGCGCGAGCTGGTCGAGGCCCTGCATGCCGAAGGCGCGTTCAAGGGCAAGAGCGCCGCCAACTATGTGGCCAACGTGCTCAATATGGGCCGGGCGACCGTGTACAAGCACCTCAAGGAAATCAAGCAGGAAGGCTGAGCCACCTGGCAGCTGCCTGCTCGGCTCGCTTCGGGACTCCGCCATGGAGCACTGCGCGACCTTCGATCCATGGGGGAACCATCCGCTTGGCGGCGCCCCACTATGCTAATAGGTGCGCTCCCCCATTGACCCCTGACTTCGCGAGGAACCTGCCATGAAGATCCTGCTGGTGTTGACCTCCCACGACCAACTGGGAGACACCGGTTCGAGAACCGGATTCTGGCTGGAAGAGTTCGCCGCGCCCTACTATCTGCTCAAGGATGCCGGTGCCCACATCACCTTGGCCTCGCCCAAGGGCGGGCAGCCACCGATAGATCCCAAGAGCGAAGCGCCCGATGCCCAGACGCCCGCCACCGAACGCTTCAAAGCAGATATCGAGGCGCGCGAGGCGCTGGCCAACACCCTTGTACTCAGCCAGCTCGATGCTCGGGACTTCGACGCGCTGTTCTATCCGGGCGGCCACGGCCCGCTGTGGGACCTGGCCGAAGACCCGGTCTCGATTGCCCTGATCGGGGCCTTTCTGCAGGCCGGCAAGCCAGTCGCCGCGGTCTGCCATGCGCCGGCGGTACTGCGTCACGTCAAGCGCCCGGATGGCAAACCGCTGGTCTGCGACAGGCGGGTGACCGGCTTCAGCAATAGCGAGGAGGCCGCCGTACAACTGACCGAGGTCGTGCCCTTCCGGGTCGAGGACATGCTCAAGGAAAATGGCGGCCACTACACTCGGGCGCCGGACTGGCAGGCCCATGTGGCCATCGACGGGCTGCTGATCACCGGGCAGAATCCGGCGTCCTCCGAGGCCACCGCCGAGGCTCTGCTCAAGGCTGTGCAGGCCGCGAGCTGAGTGGTGCGATGAGCGTAAGCAGGCCGGTGCATTCGTAACCCCCAAGGAGTTGATCCATGCGCATCAATGCCGATTTTTCCCAGCGCGCGGTCGTGCGCTCCGAGGACAGTCCCTGGCTGCCCTCGCCCATGCCCGGGGTCGAGCGGCGCCTGCTCGACCGGATCGGCGACGAGGTGGCCCGCGCCACCTCGATCGTGCGCTACGCCGCCGCTTCGAGCTTCAGCGAACACAGCCATCCCGGCGGCGAGGAGTTTCTGGTGCTCGACGGGGTGTTCTCCGACGAACACGGCGACTACCCGACCGGCTACTACGTACGCAACCCGATCGGCACCCGGCATACCCCCTTCAGTCGCGAAGGCTGCACGCTGCTGGTCAAGCTCTATCAGTTCGACGCCGAAGATCGCCAGCCGGTGCGCATCGACACCGCTCACGCGACCTGGCTACCGGGCCCGGTGCCCGGACTGCAGGTCATGCCGCTGCACCAATTCGGCAGCGAGCGGGTGGCCCTGCAGCGCTGGGCCCCGGGCGCCCGCCTCGACCGCCAGCGGCACCGGGGCGGCGAGGAAGTCCTGGTGCTTGAGGGCAGCTTGCAGGACGAGCACGGCGACTATCCCAGCGGTACCTGGCTGCGCAATCCGCACCTGGCCGAACACTCGCCGTTCAGTGAGCGGGGCTGCCTGCTCTGGGTGAAAACCGGCCACCTGCCGGAATAGATGCACAAACGGAAAAGTCGATCCGTCGACTTCGCCGTCATCTGTCCAGTGCGCGACGCTATCGCGCTGGCGCTAGTCGCCGTAGATATCGAAGTCGAAGTACTTGCTCTCGATCCGCTGGTACTCGCCGTTGGCCCGGATCGCCTGGATCGCCGCGTTGAGCTTGCCGAGCAGCTCCTTGTCGCCCTTGCGCACGGCGATGCCGGCGCCCTCGCCGAAGTACTTCGGATCGGTGAACGAGGGACCGACGAAGGCGAAGCCCTTGCCGTTGTCGGTCTTGAGGAAACCTTCGTTGACCGGGATGACGTCGGCCAGGGTGCCGTCCAGGCGACCGGACATCATGTCCAGGTAGATCTCGTTCTGCGAGCTGTAGCGCACCACCTCGACGCCCTTGGCCGCCAGCACCGCGCTGGCGAAGCGGTCGGTGGTGCTGGAGCGCTGCACGCCGATGCGCTTGCCCTTGAGATTGGCGAAGTCGGCATCCACCGTGCTGCCTTCCTTCATCACCAGGCGCGCCGGGCTGTAGTAGTACTTGCCGGTGAAGTCCACGGAGTTGCGCCGCTCTTCAGTGATGGTCATGGACGAGAGGATGGCGTCGATCTTCTTGACCTTGAGCGACGGGATCAGACCGTCGAACTCCTGCTCGACCCATTGGCACTCGGCCTTCATCTCGGCGCACAGGGCGATGCCGATGTCATGGTCGAAGCCGTCGATCCGGCCGTCGGCGGTCTTGAACGCGAACGGCGGATAGGCCGCCTCGATGCCCAGGCGTAGCGGCCGGTCCGCCGCGAACAGGCTGGTGGCGATCAGGCTCAGGGCGAGGCCGCCCAGAATGGCGAATTTCTTCATGGTTAGGGTTCCTGCTGAGTGAGTGACGCACCCCGCGGCCACCGGCCAAGGCCGGGTTGCAACGGGATACCGGGGTTTACTGCAAGACAGAAGAAAGGCGCATCGGGCCTGCACCCGAGCGAGAAGCGGTAGCTGGAAGTCAGCTGGGGACGGGTCATCTGCCGGTCTCGTTTTTGTACTTTAAAATCCATACTGGACTTAAATGTACAACCCGTCAACCGGACAGCCACGACCACTGGTCGAACGCCATGCGGCGCGACCGACAGAGGGAGAAAGGAAAACAGCGGCGGCGCCCGAGCGAGACAACGCCGCGTGGCCGACCTGCGGCTAGGCTTTGTTCCAGCGCTCGGCGGCGTCCTGGTCGCTGGACCGGCCCTCGACCCAGCGCGGGCCATCGCCGGTGTCTTCCTTCTTCCAGAAGGGCGCGCGGGTCTTCAGGTAGTCCATGACGAAGGCGCAGGCATCGAAGGCTGCCTGGCGGTGGGCACTGCTGGTGCCGACGAAGACGATCGGCTCGCCCGGCTCCAGGCGACCGATGCGATGGATGATCTCGATGTTCAGCAGCGGCCAGCGCTGCCCGGCCTCCTCGGCGATCCTGGCCAGGGACTTCTCGGTCATGCCGGGAAAGTGCTCGAGGAACATGCCGCCGACCTCGCGCCCCTCGTTGAAGTCGCGTACGTAGCCGACGAAGCTGACCACCGCGCCTATCCCCAGGTTCGCCGCGTGCAGGGCGTTGAGTTCGAGGCCGGGGTCGAAGGGTTGCGGCTGGACACGGATGGCCATATTCAGCCCCCGGTCACGGTGGGAAAGAAGGCAACCTCGTCACCCTCGGCCAATGGCTCGTCGAGGCCACACAGCTCCTGGTTGCGCGCGCACATCAGATTCTGCTCGGCCAGCACTTCCCAGACGCCGCCGCGAGCCAGCAGATGCCGGCGCAGGTCGTCGAGGGTGGCAAAGGCCTGGCTGTCGCTCAACTGCTCGGCGTCCAGGCCCAGGGCCTCGCGGTAACGGGCGAAATACTGCACACGGATCATTGCTCGTCCTCGGCCTTGAAGTGGCCACTCTTGCCGCCGAGTTTCTCCAGCAGGCGCACCTGCTCGATGACCATGCCGCGGTCCACCGCCTTGCACATGTCATAGAGGGTCAGGGCGGCGACGCTGGCAGCGGTCAGCGCCTCCATTTCCACGCCGGTCTGCCCGGCCAGCTTGCAGCGCGCGGTGATATGCACCGCATCCTCGCCCTCGGCGAGTAGTTCGACCTTGACGCTGCTGAGCATCAGCGGGTGGCACAGTGGGATCAGGTCGCTGGTCTTCTTCGCCGCCTGGATCCCGGCGATGCGGGCCACGGCGAAGACATCGCCCTTGGGGTGATCGCCGTCGACGATCATCTGCAGGGTCTGCGGGCGCATGCGCACCCGCGCTTCGGCCACGGCTTCACGGACGGTCGGCGCTTTGTCGCTGACGTCGACCATGTTGGCGCGGCCTTGGGAATCGAGATGGGTTAGCACGGGGTTGCTCCAGACAGGTTCCGGGCGATTGTAAACCCAGCACTCGGACTTCGGCACCCGCCAATGCCAGGCGGGCACCCGGCCGCTCGGCCGGGTGCCCGCCCCTGCGCTTACATATGGCTCTCGGCGAACTCCGCCAGGATCGAACGCGGCACCCCTTGCAGGGTGATGTGCACACCGTGGGGGAAGTCCTTGAAGCGCTCGGTGAGGTAGGTCAGCCCCGAGCTGGGTGCCGACAGGTAGGGGGTGTCGATCTGCGCCAGGTTGCCCAGGCAGATCACCTTGGAGCCGGTGCCGGCGCGGGTGATGATGGTCTTCATCTGGTGCGGGGTGAGGTTCTGGCACTCGTCGATCAGGATCAGGCTCTGCTGGAAGCTGCGCCCGCGGATGTAGTTCAGCGATTTGAACTGCAGCGGCACCTTCTGCAGGATGTAGTCGACGCTGCCGTGGGTATTCTCGTCATCCATGTGCAGCGCTTCCAGGTTGTCGGTGATGGCCCCCAGCCAGGGCTCCATCTTCTCCGCCTCGGTGCCGGGCAGGAAGCCGATTTCCTGATCCAGCCCCTGCACGCTGCGGGTGGCGATGATGCGCCGGTAGCGCTTGCTGACCATGGTCTGCTCGATGGCGGCGGCCAGGGCCAGGATGGTCTTGCCCGAGCCGGCCGCGCCGGACAGGTTGACCAGGTGGATATCTGGATCGAGCAGGGCGAACAGCGCCAGCGACTGGTAGACGTCGCGTGGACGCAGGCCCCAGGCCTCCTGGTGCATCAGCGGCTCCTGATGCAGGTCGAGAATCAACAGCTCGTCGGCCTCGATGCCCTTGATCCAGCCGACGAAGCCCTGCTCGTCGACGATGAACTCGTTGATATGCACCGCCGGCAGGTTGTCGGTCAGCTGCACCCGGTGCCAGGTACGGCCGTGGTCCTGGCGGGTCTCGACGGTGCTAACCCGATCCCAGAACGAGCCCTCCATGCTGTGATAACCCTTGGACAGCAGGGACACGTCGTCGACCAACTGGTCGGTGTGATAGTCCTCCGACTCGATGCCACAGGCACGCGCCTTCAGGCGCATGTTGATATCCTTGGTCACCAGCACCACGGCCACGTCCGGACGCCGCGACTTCAGCTCGACCAGCTGGTTGATGATCTTGTTGTCGTTGAGGTCCTCGGGTAGCCAGGTAGACGGCGAAGCGCTCTTGCTCATCAGGATCGAGAGGAAACCGCAGGGCCCGCTCTTCTCGCGCTGGATGGGCACGCCCAGCTCCACTTCATCGGGCGCTGCGCCGCCGAGGATCTGGTCGATCAGGCGGATAGCCTGACGGCATTCGGCGGCGACCCCGGCCTTGCCGGTCTTCAGCTTGTCCAGCTCCTCCAGTACGGTCATCGGAATGGCAACGTGGTGTTCCTGAAAGTTCAGCAACGCGTTGGGATCGTGAATCAGTACGTTGGTGTCGAGAGCGTAGAGGGTTGGAGCGGTGGGCTTGAAGCGTCCGTGATCTTCCATACTCGGTCACCTTCTTCTAGGAGCCAAGCGACGGAATGCCTGGGCAGCGCTCCGCCGCGAAGTGCCGCCGAGGTCTCAGAGGGGAACTGAGAAACTGCATACAGGGTATGGGCCAGTGGCCGCCACCTGTCTGCAGGGTTCGGCGGTCTTAAGACCCTAGATACTCCAAAAAAGATGACAGAAAAACGTTTTTTTCCGCTTTTACCGGTTTATTCGTCGGTGCGACAGATAGCGCTTGGCGACCCGTCTCAGCCCCGTTACAGTCAGAAGTCCAACCCCGCCGCTCCAGCCGAAAATATCTGCCGCTAGCCCGCCCCTCGATGCGCTTCCTCGACGCAGCGATTGACCTCGACGGTCAGGTGCACCAACTCGTCGATCCCCTCCAGCCGGGCCTTGTAGCGATCCGCCGAGACCTCGCCGTGGGTCACCACGCTGACGATGCAGGCATATTGCACACGACCGACGCGCCACAGGTGCAGGTCGGCCACTTCGGTGTCCGGCTCCTGCAGCAGACGGGCCCGCACCCGGGTCACCAGTGGGCTGTCCATCTCACGGTCTAGCAGCACCTTGGCCGTATCGACCAGCAAGCCCTTGGCCCAGAATGCGATGATCAGCGCGCCGATCAGCCCCATCACCGGGTCCAGCCAACCCCAGCCCCACAACAGCCCGCCGAGCAGCGCGACTATCGCCGCCACCGAGGTCAAAGCATCGGTCAGCACATGCACGAAGGCGGCATGTCGGTTGAGGTCGCGCCCCGCTGCCGGCGCCACGTGGTCGTGGTCGTGATCGTGATCGTGGTCGTGGTCGTGGTCGTGGTCGTGGTCGTGGCCAGCATGACCGTGACCGTGACCGTGACCATGGCCATGGCCATCCTGCTCGCGCAGCAACCAGGCCGAGGCCAGGTTGACCAGCAAGCCGATCACCGCCACCACCAGGGCCATATCGAAGGCGATGGCCTGCGGCCGCCACAGGCGCCAGATCGATTCGACGGCCAGCAGGCCGATCACCACCCACAACAGCACGGCGCTGGCGAATCCGGCCAGTACCTCGACCTTCCAGGTGCCGAAGGCGAAGCGCCGGTCGTTCACATAACGCCGCGCCAGCAGATAGGCCAGGGCCGTCAGGCCAATGGCGAGCATGTGCGAGGCCATGTGCCAGCCGTCGGCGAGCAGGGCCATGGAGTTGAAGGCATAGCCGGCGCCGATCTCCACCAGCATGGTCGCGCCGGTCAACGCGGTGACCAGCCAGGCCTGGCGCTCGCTGCCGGTTTCCAGCGGACGGTAGTCGTGGGAGGGCTCCCAGCGCGAATGGTCACAGCGATTCATCGCGGCTCCTTGGCTGATTGCTCCCGACCAGACTACACCGCCATCATGACGCCGGGGTCAAGCAATAGGCCCAATAGGTGGAGCCCTACCCCCGACTCGGCCTAGAATCGCCCCCAGACTTTCAGGAGCAGCCCCCATGCTGATGGTGATTTCCCCGGCCAAGACACTCGACTACGAGACGCCGCCGGTGACCCAACGCTACACCCAACCCGAGCACCTCGATCATGCCCAGGACCTGATCGGTCAGTTGCGTGACCTGACCCCGGCGCAGATCGCCGAGCTGATGCACCTGTCGGACAAGCTCGCCGGCCTCAACGCCGCGCGCTTCGGCAGCTGGACCCCGAACTTCACCCCGGACAACGCCAAGCAGGCGCTGCTGGCGTTCAAGGGCGACGTCTATACCGGCCTGGCGGCCGAGGACTTCAGCGAGGACGACTTCGACTTCGCCCAGCAGCACCTGCGCATGCTCTCCGGCCTCTATGGCGTGCTGCGCCCGCTGGACCTGATGCAGCCCTACCGGCTGGAGATGGGCACCAAGCTGGCCAACCCGCGCGGCAAGGACCTCTACGCCTTCTGGGGCGAGCGCATCAGCGCCTGGCTCAACCAGGCCCTGGCCGCCCAGGGCGACCGGGTACTGCTCAACCTGGCCTCCACCGAGTACTTCGGCGCAGTCAAGCGCAAGGTCCTGGACGCCAGGATCATCGACACCGAGTTCAAGGACCTGAAGAACGGCCAGTACAAGATCATCAGCTTCTATGCCAAGAAGGCCCGCGGCCTGATGGCCCGCCACGTGATCAAGCAACGCCTGCGCGACCCCGAGGCGCTCAAGGATTTCGACGAGCAGGGCTATCGCTATTCGGCCGAGCAGTCCCGGCCCGACAAGCTGGTGTTTCTGCGCGATCATTCCGAGGGCTGAAGCCCCGGGCATCTTGCGCGGCGGCATGCCGGCTGGCGCCGCCTTGTGTAGGATGAATCAGTCTGCGACCAACAAGGCCCACTGCATGCTATTCGGTGCGATCCTGATCCTCAGCTGGCTGGTCCTGCTGATCCGCTACCCGAGCAAGGCCCTGCCGATCACCCTGGCCGCGCTGATCGGCCTCGGCCTGGTCGCCAGCTGGGTGCTCTGGCAAGAGAGCCGCGAGGAGCGTCACCTGGCGCACCTGCAACTGCGCCTGGTCTACGATCCGCAGACCTGCCCGGCCAACCTGCCGCTGGCGCTGACCCTGAAGAACGGCAGCGACGCGGCCCTGGTCCAACTGCACTGGCAGATCGCCGCCTACCGCCCCGGCGACCGCATCAACCTGGCCGAGCGCCTCTACGAGTCGCCGCGCTACCGTGGCCCGGGAGATCTGCTGCCCGGTGCGACCTGGCAGGACTGCCTGCCGCTGCCGACCCTGCGCAGCGGCTACCGCCCCAGCACCCTGGAGTTTCGCGCCGAGCGCCTGCAGGGCAGCTTCGCCCATTGACCCGCACAAGGAAGAGCCCATGACCGCCCCCAGTGTTCTCATCACCGGCTGCTCCAGCGGTATCGGCCGCGCCCTGGCCGACGCCTTCCAGGCGGCCGGCTACCGGGTCTGGGCCAGCGCCCGCAAGGCCGAGGATCTCGCGGCACTGGAGGCCGCCGGTTTTACCGCGGTGGCACTGGACGTCAACGACGCCCAGGCCGCCGAGCACCTGGCCGAGCGCCTGAACGTCGAGGCCGGGGGCCTCGACGTGCTGATCAACAATGCCGGCTACGGCGCCATGGGGCCGTTGCTGGATGGCGGAGTCCCGGCCCTGCGCCGGCAATTCGAGACCAATGTGTTCGCCCTGGTCGGCATCACCCGTGCGCTGTTTCCCTTGCTGCGCCGCAGCAAGGGCCTGGTGGTGAACATCGGCAGCGTTTCCGGCGTACTGGTCACCCCCTTCGCCGGCGCCTACTGCGCCTCCAAGGCCGCGGTGCATGCATTGTCCGACGCCCTGCGCCTGGAGCTGGCGCCTTTCGGCATCGAGCTGATGGAGGTGCAGCCGGGCGCCATCGCCTCGCGCTTCGGCGCCAATGCCAGTTGCGAGGCCGAGCAACTGATCGCCGCTGGCTCGCCCTGGTGGCCGCTGCGCGAAGGCATACGCGCCCGCGCCAGGGCCTCGCAGGACAACCCGACCCCGGCCAGCCGGTTCGCCGGCGAGCTGCTCGCCGCCGTGCAGCGCCGCAGACGCCCGCGCCTGTTGCGCCTGGGCAATGGCAGCCGCGCTTTGCCACTCCTGGCTACGCTGATACCCAAGGGCCTGCTGGAGGCGGTGCTGAAGAAACGCTTTGGCCTGAATCGAGCACTCTAGCCAGCGCGCTCCGGAGCAGCCTGTGGAAACAACTCGCGTCGCCATGCACCGCTACGCCATCGGCGGGATAGTCGCCGTGATCCTGCTCAATCTGCTGCTGCGCAGCCTGACCAGGCTCGGCGGCCTGCCGGCCACTTTGCTCGTGGCCAGCCTGGCCGCGGTGGCAATGACCCTGTGCTTCGCCTGGCGCCAGCGCCGCGCGCCCTCGCCTGGCGAGCGGCGGCGCCTGCTCTGGCTCTATGGCGGCCTGCTCGGCCTGCTCTATCTCGGCCTGCTGGCGCTGATGGCGCTGAAGGACGAGCCGAGCCCGATGGGTCTGCTGCTGTTCGCCCTGCACTACCTGTGCTACCCGCTGTTTGCCCGGCTGCTGTTTTCCGAGCGAGTCTTCAGGCGCCTCGGCTAGCGCTATGCTGTCGCGGCAGCCCACCGCGCGAGCCGTTCCATGCCCCGTCCTGTCGCCCTGCTGTTGCTCCTTCTCGGCTTGTCCGGCTGCGCCGGTTTGCCAGGGCCTGCAGCAGATGGTGATGTGGCCGGCGCCGGTCACAGCGTGCTGCTGGTCAACCACGGCCTGCACGCCGGCCTGCTCATCGCCCGCGCCGATCTGGCTCGGGCGCTGCCGACGCTGGCCGAGACCTTCGCCACAGGCGACTGGGTCGAGATCGGCTGGGGTGACGAGGACTTCTACCGCACGCCACAGCCGAGCCTGGGGCTGGCGCTACGCGCGCTGCTGCGACCGACGCCGGCGGCGCTGCATGTCCAGCCGATAGATGGCACGCCCCGAGGCTTGTCCGGCGGCGAGGTCGTCGAGATCCGCCTGAGCGAGGCGGGCTACCGGCGACTGCTGGCTTTCGTCGTCGCCAGCTTCGGCCGCTCGGCACAGGGCACGCCGACCGACTTGGGGCCGGGCCTGTTCATCGGCAGCCGCTTCTACCGCGCCAAGGGCCGCTACTCGCTGCTGCGCACCTGCAACACCTGGCTGGCCGAAGCCCTGGCCGCAGGCGGCTGTCCACTGCGGCCGGCAAGACTGGTAACCGCTGGCCAGTTGCTGAGCCGTCTTCAGCAAATGCCCCTTGGCGATACGGCCTGCCGGCTGCGTTACTAAGCCGAAAATGCGCAAAACTGCTCATGTCCAGGTGTTTTAAGCCTGTTCCAAACGGGCATAACTCCACGCTGCCCCTCGACTACCGTCATCAGTAGGGTTCGACCGCGCCGTGCGCTTCGGCATGCCTGATTGGCGCACGACCTCTGTCCGGATCGGGCCCTCGGCCCCTAACAGGAGGACACTCTGATGAGTCCCTTGCCACACTTAGCCATTGCCCTGGCCGTGCTGAGCGGATCGCTGCTGGCGCCTGTCGCCTCGGCCGAAGAGCCCGCACTCATCGCCGCCAAGGCATCCGAACTGCAATGGTCTGCCGCCCCATCGGTGGGGCCCGGCGCGATGATCACGGTGATTGAAGGCGACCTGAAATCGGCCGCCCCCTTCACCATACGCCTGAAGCTGCCGGCCAACTCGACCATCGGCATGCACACCCACCCCACGACCGAGCGGGTGACCGTGATCTCGGGCAACTTCTACCTGGGCATCGGCGACCAGTCGGACCCTGCTGCCGCCACGACCTATGAGGCCGGAGACACAGTCATCATTCCGGCGGGAATGTCCATGATTGCCGGCACCCATGCCGATGAAGCCGTGCTGCAGCTGCATGGCACCGGCCCCTGGGGCATCGACTACCACGACCCGGCGGACGATCCGGCCAACCACTAGCAGCTCCGCCACCAGACGCCCGCGGCGTGAGGGCGCCGATCGGCCGGCTGCTCCTAGGCCCGCCTGCAGAAGCTGCCGCGTGACTCGCTGAAGATCGACCAGTCGTTCGTCACCCACATGCTCGGCGACGATGATGAGCAGGCACAGATGGTCCGTTGGATCGTCGAGTAGGCACCGACCACCGGCTCAGGCTTGTTTGTAGCCCGGCGCCAGAGGTGCGAGCGGCTTGGGCTTGCGAAACACCAGCACGTTGCCGAGCATCACCAGCACCAGCCCCAGCAATGCCGGCGCGGTCCACTGGTAGCCCTCCATGAACACCGAGATGTTCAACGCCACCACCGGGAACAGCACCGTGCAGTAGGCTGCCCGCTCCGGTCCCATGCGCCCGACCAGGGTCAGGTAGGCGGTGAAGCCGATCACCGAGCCTGGAATCGCCAGGTAAAGCAGCGAGCCGACGTAGCGCGAACTCCACTCGAAGGTCAGCGGCGTGCCGCTGAACAGGCAGATCGCCACCAGCATCAGCGCGCCATAGAGCATACCCCAGGCATTGGTGGTCAACGGCTTGAGGCCGGCCTTCTGCTGCAGGCTGGAAAGCAGGTTGCCGGCGGAGAAGCACAGGGTGCCGAGCAGGGCCAGGCCGATGCCGAGCAGGGTTTCGCGGCTGGCGGCATGGTCGGCCAGCTGCGGCCAGAACAGCAGGCCCAGCCCGCTCAGGCCCAGCGCGCCACCGGCCAGCACGTTGGCGGCGATCTTCTGCTTGAAGAACAGCCGCGCGTTCAAGGCGTTCCACAGGGTCGCCGTGGAGAATATCACCGCGATCAAGCCACTGGGGATCCACTGGCTGGCGGTGTAGAAGCACAGGAAATTGATGCAGAACAGACACAACCCCTGCACCAGACAGATCAGCTGACCGCGTCGGTCGAGCGTCTGCAGGCGGCCGCTGAGCGACAGCACGACGAACAGCACCGCCGCCGCCAGGGCGAAGCGATAGGCGATCGAGGCGGCAACGGCCACCTCGCCGATCTGCAACTTGATGGCGATCCAGGTGGTGCCCCAGATCAGTACGGTCAACAGGTACAACGACAGGTTCATCGCACGACTCCCAGTGGATGCCGGAAGTCTGCGCCGCCGCCACGGCCGGCGCTTGCATAAAGTTGCGGATATTCGCTTTCGCCGTCGCGGCCCACGGCCACTCGATGGCGGAAAACCTTGCACGCGTATTCCATCAGTTTCAGCAAAGCTTGCCCGGCACTGACCTAAGCTTTAGCCAAAGGCACCAAGGCTAAGATTCGCGAGGACTGAGCATGCATCCCTTGTTAGAGGAACTTCACGCCTACCACCATGATATTTCCGCCACCATCGACCAGCTGAAGAAGCTGCTCGGCCAGTTCAAGAACGGCAGTTGCGACGCCGCCGATCGCGAGCGGCTGTTCAAGCTGCTCGAATCCCTGCACGGCCAGGCCGAGAGCCGCCACCACCAGAATGAAGAACTGATTCGCGAGCAGCTACTGGCCACCCGCGCGCCCGTGCATCACCGCGTGCAGGACATAGAGCGCGACCACCAGGGTTTCGAGCGCATTGCCAAACAACTCAGGGCGCTCGAACACTCCAGCCTGTCGCCCGAGGAAATAGCCACCTACGTCGAGGACTACATCCTCAAGTACTACGACCACCTGGACAGCGAAGAAAATATCTTCTTCCCCTTGGCGGATGAATGGCTATCGGACAGGCAATGGCAGGCAGTCGAGCAACGGTGGCAGAAGGCGTCGCCCGACTAGATCGCCCAATGCGCGCACGCTCGCGCGTGGCAACGGCGCGGCCGGAGGACGGCGTCCCCGGCCGCTCGGTTCAGACGATCTGCCCCCATTGCTTACCGAGGGCCTCCAGGTTGGCCGCCTGCAGGTCCTGGGCGCTCATGGCGATGCGGAACCTGCAAGTGGCCTGGAACACCAGGAAGAACGGCTCGGCCAGTTTCGGCACTGCGGATGCCTGCCCGACTTCGACGAGCAGGATGGCGCCGCGCGCGCCATCCTGCTCGGTAAAGTAGGCCTGCTCGGGTTTGATGGCCTCGAGTACCTGCTCGATCTTCGGCCCGATGGTGCCGTCTCGCACGAAGGTGTTGAAGGGTTCCAGAGGGAACTCGACCGTCAGCAGCATTTTCATGATAGGTCCCTCAAGCTAGGGATTGGTGGAAGTTTCCCCCTCAAGAATCAGCATAGATGCTGGCCAGCAACGGGCGCGGCCGAATGCCGCGGGCCGAGCAACAGCCACACCGGAGTGAACCCCGCGCGCCAGCCACTGTCTGTCACCTGACGGGCATTAGCGCTGGCGCATGCGGTCATGGACCGGCCCCAGGACGGGCAAGGCCCCCCAGCGGCGCCACCAGGCTATAGGCCCACTCACCGATCAGTCGCCATTGGAGCGTCATCCCTTCTTTCTATGTGAAGTCCCCATGCCTCTATCTCGTCAAATCGCCACGCCCCTCTCCCGTCTCTTCCGCCCCCAGCCCTTGGTCGCCGGCTTGCTCGGTGGCCTGCTCGTCCTCTGCAGCTCCGTCCAGGCCCAGCAGAGCACCAGCAGCGAACGCTGGGTCAGCGACACCCTGAGCACCTACGTGCGCAGTGGCCCGACCGATGGCTACCGCATCGTCGGCACCCTCAAGTCCGGGCAGAAGGTCGAACTGCTCAAGACCCAGGGCAACTACAGCCAGGTGCGCAGCGAGTCCGGCGACAGCGTGTGGATTCCCAGCAGCGACCTGCAGGAGATGCCCGGCCAGGGCGAGCGCCTGCCGCAACTGGAGCAGCAGGTCGCCGAACTCGACGAGCGGCTCAAGACCATCGATGACAACTGGAAGACCCGCGTCCAGGGCATGCAGGAAACCCTCGACTCGCGCAAGGCGCTGATCGAAGAGCTGCAGGCCCAGCGCCAGGCGCTCAACGCCGAGCTGAGCGCCACCCAGTCCGAATTGCGCACCACCCAGGCGCGCCTGGGCGACGAGAACAACCAGCTGTTGATGCGCTACCTGGTGTACGGCGCCGGCATCGCCGGCGCCGGCCTGCTCCTCGGCCTGATCCTGCCGGCCCTGACCAGCCGGCGGCGCAAGCGCGACGACCGCTGGTTCTGAAGCACGAGGTAGCCAGGTGGGCCGCAGCGGTGAAAGGCTCCGCGGTTTGCCACGGGGTGGCCTTCCGGCCTACGCGGGCTCGATGGCTAGCTAGGGTGGACAACGCTTGCTTGTCCACCCGCTTTTGCGAGCGAGCGCAACGGATCGCCAGCTGCCGCAACCAGGGTCTGGCTGCCAACTCCGCAAGTGACCGTCCCACTCAGCGAAAATCCCGGCTGCGCACGTCCAGCCCGGCCAGCAGCGAACTGAGGTCGCCCAGGCGCCCGGCGATGACGTGGCGCACGCCGTCCTGCGCTTCCAGGTGACCCTCGACCAGCAACAGCCGGGACTCGACCAGTACCCGCCGCTGGCGCTCGGCCAGGTCGCGCCAGACCACCAGATTGATCATGCCGTGCTCGTCCTCCAGGGTGACGAAGGTCACCCCGCTGGCGGTGCCCGGGCGCTGGCGGCCGACCACCAGGCCGGCGACCCTGACCAGGCGGCCGTGCTCGACGCCCGTCAGCTCGCGTGAGCTGCGGCAGCGCCGACCGGTCAGCTGCTCGCGCAACAGCGCCAGCGGATGCGGACCGAGGGTGGTGCCGAGGCTGGCGTAATCGGCCTGCAGGTCCGCGCCGACGCTCGGCAAGGGCAGCGCCACCTGGCCCTCGTCCGCGCTCGGCAGGTCAGCGAACAGCGGTGCCGGCGCCTCGACCCCGGCCACCGCCCAGCGCGCCTGGTGGCGATGGCCGCTGAGCGCCTGCAGGGCTCCGGCGTCGGCCAGCAGCGCGCGGGCGCGCCCGTCCAGGCCGGCGCGCCGGCATAGGTCGGCGACGTCGCTGAAGGCCCGCTCGTGCCGAGCCGCCTCGATGCGCCGGCCATCGTCCTCGCGCAGGCCGCGGACCAGGCGCAGGCCCAGGCGGATGGCCGGCTGCGCCGCTCCGGTCGGCTCCAGGCTGCAGTCCCAGTCGCTGCTGCAGACGTCCACCGGGCGAATCTCGATGCCGTGGCGGCGGGCGTCCTGCAGCAGCTGGTCGGGGCTGTAGAAGCCCATCGGCCAGCTGTTGATCAGGGCGCAGGCGAAGGCCGCCGGCTCGTGGCACTTCAGCCAGCAGCTGGCGTAGGTCAGCAGGGCGAAGCTGGCGGCGTGGGACTCGGGAAAGCCGTAGCTGCCGAAGCCCTTGATCTGCTCGAAGATGCGCGCGGCAAACTCGGCCGTGTAGCCGCGCGCGAGCATGCCGCGGGTCAGCCGCTCGCGGTGCGGCTCCAGGCCGCCGTGGCGCTTCCAGGCGGCCATGGCGCGGCGCAGCTGGTCGGCCTCGCCCGGGCTGTAGCCGGCGGCGACTATGGCCAGCTCCATCACCTGCTCCTGGAACAGCGGCACGCCCAGGGTACGCTGGAACACCCTTTCCAGCTCCGGGCTGGGGTAGTCCACCGGCTCCTCGCCGTTGCGCCGGCGCAGGTAGGGATGGACCATGTCGCCCTGGATCGGCCCGGGGCGGACGATGGCCACCTCGATCACCAGGTCGTAGAAGCACTGCGGGCGCAGGCGCGGCAGCATGGCCATCTGTGCCCGCGACTCGATCTGGAACACGCCGATGGTGTCGGCGCGGCTGATCATGGCGTAGGTCGCCGGGTCCTCGGCGGGAATGCTGGCCAGGCTGAGGTCGCGGCCGCGATGGCGGCGCAGCAGCTCGAAGGTGCGGCGCAGGGCGCTGAGCATGCCCAGGGCGAGGATATCGACCTTGAGCAGGCCGAGCGCGTCGAGGTCGTCCTTGTCCCACTGGATCACGGTGCGCCCGGGCATGGCCGCGTTCTCCACCGGCACCAGGCTGTCCAGCGGCTGCTCGGAGATGACGAAGCCGCCGGGGTGCTGCGACAGGTGGCGGGGAAAACCGATCAGCTCGCCGGTCAGCACCAGCACCCGGCGCAGCAGCGGACTGTCCGGGTCGAAGCCGGCCTCGCGCAGGCGCTCCAGCGGCGGCGCCTGATCGCTCCAGTGGCCGCAGCAGGCGGCCAGTGCATTGACCTGGTCCGGCGGCAGGCCGAGGGCCTTGGCCACGTCGCGCACCGCGCCGGCGCCGTGGTAACAGCTAGCCACCGCGGTGAGCGCCGCGCGGTGGCGGCCGTAGCGCTGGAACACGTACTGCAACACCTCCTCGCGCCGCTCGTGCTCGAAGTCGACGTCGATGTCCGGCGGCTCGTTGCGTTCGCGGGAGATGAAGCGCTCGAACAGCATGTTCATCCGCGCCGGGTCCAGCTCGGTGATGCCGAGGACGAAGCACACCGCCGAGTTGGCCGCCGAGCCGCGGCCCTGGCAGAGGATGCCCTGGCTACGGGCGAAGCGGACGATGTCGTGCACGGTGAGAAAATAGCTCTCGTAGCCCAGCTCGGCGATCAGCTCAAGCTCCTTGTCCACCAGCTCGCGCGCCCTGGCCGGCGCCCCGTCCGGCCAGCGCCAGCGCATGCCCTGCTCGCTCAGCTGGCGCAACCAGGTACTCGGCGTCTGCCCGGCCGGCACCAGCTCGTGCGGGTACTGGTAGCGCAACTGGCCGAGCTCGAAGCGGCAGCGCGCGGCGATGCGCAGGGTCTCGGCCAGCAGCGCCGGCGGATAGAGTTCGGCCAGCACCGCGCGAGGGCGCAGGTGGCGCTCGCCGTTGGGATACAAGCGCTGGCCGGCCTCGGCCAGGGTGCAATGCTGGCCGATGGCGCGCAGGCAGTCCTGCAGGGCGCGGCGACCACGGGCGTGCATGTGCACATCGCCGGCCGCCACCGCCGGAATGTCCAGCTCGGCGGCCAGCGCCAGCAATTGCGCCAGGCGCCCGGCATCGTCCGGGCCGCGGTGCAGCTCCACCGCCAGCCACAGACGCCCGGGGAAACGCTCGGCGAGCCAGCGCCCCTGTGCCGGGTCGGGCTCGGCCGGGGGAACCCACAGGGCCAGCAGGCCGTCGCAAGGCTCAAGAAAGTCCTCCGCCAGCAGGCGGTAGTCGCCCTTCCTCGCCCGCCGCCGGGCCTGGCTGATCAGCCGGCACAGGCGCTGGTAGCCGGCGAGGTTCTCCGCCAGCAGGACCAGCTTGGGCCCGCCCTCGATGCGCAGCTCGCTGCCGACGATCAGCCGCAGCTGGCACTCCCTGGCCGCCTGCCAGGCCCGCACGATACCGGCCAGGCTGCACTCGTCGGTGATCGCCAGGGCCGCGTAGCCGTGCCGGCTGGCCCGTTCGAACAGCTCGCGGGCGCTGGAGGCGCCGCGCTGGAAGCTGAAGTTGGACAGGCAGTGCAGCTCGGCATAGCCGCTCCCGGCGCCGCTCATGCGAACCAGCCATGCAGCCACCAGGGGCCACTGGCGCCGACCGGCCGGTAGGCCCAGCCACGCTGGCCGGCGGGCGTCTCGATCAGGTAATAGTCGCGGCGCAGGTCGGCGCCGTCCCACCAGCCGGACTCGATGCGCTCGGGGCCGGCGAGCAGGCGTGGCGTCCCCTCCCCCAGCGCCAGCGGCTGGCGCAGCAGCCAGCCGGGGCGCGGCGGGCTCGCCGCTGGCGGTGCCAGGCGCGCGGCCTCGCCCGCCTGCCAGGCCCGCTCCGGGCGGTGGTCGGCCAGCGCCTGCAGGCCGTGCACCGCCTCGTCACCCAGGCGTGCACGCAGGCGCTCGCGCAGCTGCTCCCAGGGCAGCGCCTGCTGCGGGCGCTCGTCGAACAACGGGCGGTGCTCGGGGACGAAGCGCGGCAGCTGCTCGGCGCTCAGACGCAGGCCGCGCACCGGAGCACCCAGTTGCTGTTGCTCCAGGCGCCCGCGGGCCAGTTCGAACAGCATGGCCGCCTCGCGCTCGGCGCTGAGCAGGCCGACCTGCACCTGGCTGGCGGCGCCCTCGGCATGCTCCAGGTGCAGGCAGAAGCGCTGCACGCCGCAGTCACGCCCGGCGAGGAAGGCCGCCAGGTCGGCGGTCAGCCGGCGCAGCGGAAACAGCAGCGGCGGATGCGACTCCACCTCGTAGTTCAGCTCGATGCGTTGCTCGAAGCGCTCCGGCGGTGCATAGAAGTCCAGCGCCAGGGCGCGGCGGCCGAGCAGGCCATCCAGGTGCCCCAGCACTTCGGCCGGAAAACGCCGCGCCAGGCTGTCACGCGGCAGCGCCAGGACCTGGCCCAGTCGGCGCAGGCCCATGCGCGCCAGGGCGCTGGCCTGCTCGCGGGGCAGGCCGGCGCGCTCGACCGGCAGGCGGCCGAGGGCCTCCTCCAGCTCAGGCTGGGTCGCCAGCGCCAGGCCGTCGTGGGCATTGGCCAGCATCCGCGCCGCCAGCGGGTTGGGCGCGGCGACGATGCGGTGGCGAAACCCCAGGGCGCCCAGTTCCTCGCGCAGGCGCGCCTCGAAGCGGGGCCAGGGACCGAACAGGCCGAGGCTGGACTCGACCTCCAGCAGCAGCGTGCGCGGGTAGTGCAGGCTGACCTGGGCGCTGAAACGATAGGCCCAGGCGGCGAGGAAGCGCTGGCAGCGCTCGATCTGCGCCGGCTCGTACTCGACCATGGCGAAGTCGCGGCTCAGGGCCTGGGCCGCGCTCAGCGACTGGCCAGGGCGCAGTCCGAGGGCGCGGGCGGCGCCGTTGACCGCGCGCAGCACCCGGCGCTGTGGGCTGCCATCGACCAGCACCAGTGGCGCGTCGGGGTCGGCGCGACCGCGCAGCACCGCATCCAGCGCCAGCTGCGGCAGCAGTACGCAGGCCCAGCGCATCGTCTTCAGCCCAATGCGGCCAGCGGCAGCGGCGCCGCCGGCGCCAGGCCGCCGCGGCACTTGAGCACGCGCAGCTGCGCCGGGCGGGCCTCGACGGCCAGGCGCAGCGCCGCCGGCGACGGATTCAACGCGGCCGCCAGCGGCCGGTAGGCGAAGGCCAGGGTCTGACCGGTTTCGGCGGCGACCTGCAGGCGGCGCAGGGCGCGGTCGTCGGCCTGGGGCAGCCAGCACAGCACCGCGCCGCAGCTGCCCGAGCGCAGGCACTGCTCGGCGGCCCACAGCGCCTCGCGGCCGCTCGCCTGGATCAGCGCCAGGGCGCGCAGGTCGACCCCGGCCGCCTGCCAGGCCGGCGCATAGGGCACATGGGGCGGCGCCACCAGGACGATGCGCTCGCCGCTGGCGCTCAGGCGGGCCAGGGTCGGCCAGAGCAGGCGCAACTCGCCGCAGCCCTCGGCGGCACAGAGGATCTCGCTGAGCGCCGACTCCGGCCAGCCGCCGGTCGGCAGCAGCGCGTCCAGCGCGGCATGGCCGGTCGGCTGGACACTCGCCGGCACTGCGGCCTGGCGGCCCTTCCAGACGCGCCGCTGGTCCAGCAGCGCCTCCAGGGCGATCACCGCACCCATCGACCGAGGCCCCGTGCGCAGGCTGGAAAAACATGACGGCCCATGGCGGCCACCCCTCAATTAAACTGTATACATATACAGTAAATCAGGACGGCTTTTCCGACAATGGCGAGGGCGGGAGGTCGGACCGGCGGAGTACCTCAGGCGCCTTCCGGATGCCGCGCGAAGACCAGCGCCTTGAGGCCGCTGTCCGGGTCGATGTCGGGGAACTCCGGCGGGTTATCCAGGCGCTCGACGAACTGCAGCGCCGGCGCCTCGCGGGCCATGCCCTCGATCAGGAAGTCCGGGCCGATCGCCGGGTCGTTGACGCAGGCCAGCACCGTGCCCTGCTCGCTCAGCAGGTCCGGCAGGCGGCGGAGGATCTTCTGGTAGTCCTTGGTCAGGGCGAAGCTGCCCTTCTGGAACGACGGCGGGTCGATGATGATCAGGTCATAGGGCGCGCCACGGTTCACCGCGCCCCAGGACTTGAACAGGTCGTGGCCGAGGAAGCTGACCCGGCTCAGGTCATGGCCGTTGAGCCGGTGGTTGTCGCGGCCGCGATTGAGCGCCGCCTTGGCCATGTCCAGGTTGACCACCTGCTCGGCGCCGCCGGCGATGGCCGCCACGGAAAACCCGCAGGTATAGGCGAACAGGTTGAGCACCCGTTTGCCTCGCGCGTGTTCCTGCACCCAGCGGCGGCCATGGCGCATGTCGAGGAACAGGCCGGTGTTCTGCTTGCGTCCCAGGTCGAGCTTGAAGCGCAGACCGTTTTCCGTCACCAGGCACTCCTCCAGCGGCTCGCCGAGCAGGAATTCGCTGGCGCTGTCCAACCGGTAGCGGTGCTGCAACAGCAGGTGCTGCGCCCCGCTCTGCCGCCAGGCCGGCGACTCGGCCAGCGCCAGCAGCATCCGCTTGAGGGCGGCCAGTTCTGCGGCGTCCGGCTCGCGGAACAGCGCGACCAGGACCACGCCCTGCAGCCAGTCGACGGTGATCTGCTCGAGCCCCGGCCAGCAGCGGCCGCGACCGTGGAACAGGCGGCGGACTTCATCGGGAGCGCCGCTCAGGGCGGTGGTCAGCTGGTGTTGCAGGGTGGCGATGGCGTCTGGGTGCATGGCTCGGTTTCGGCAAGGCGTTGCCGCGCATTTTAACCGCAGAGGCAGACTCCCATCCCGCCCCTGCCGCGCACTGACATAAAAAGGCAACGAAGCCGCCCTAGAGTGCCCACTCGAATTCGACAGGAGTGCTCAGATGAGCCGGGCCACAAGGACTATCTGCAAGACCCTGGACCAGGTGGCGGCCAACAACGAGGCCGCGGCGGTGGCAGTGATGCGCGCCGCCGAGCGCATCGGCGACGAGTTGCTCAGGCAGCAGCTGTTCAATGTGATCCAGCGCATGAACCAGGATGCCGTGCAATTGCGCGGCGCCCGCGAGGAGATCGCCGAGCAGGGCTTGCGCCGCGCCTGAGTGATGCCGGGCAATCGCCCCCAAGCAGACGATTGCCCAGTAGAATCCCCCCTCAATCAGGTTCTCGAGGTGGGGCAGTGGATCTACAGCAGGGCTTTGTCCTGAGCCGGCATTGGCGCGACACGCCGGCCGGCACCCAGGTCGAATTCTGGCTGGCGACCGACCGGGGCCCGCGCCGGGTGCGCCTGCCGCCACAGCCGTCGGTGGCCTTCATCCCCGCCGAGCAGCGCTCCCGGGCCGAACCCCTGCTGCGTGGCCAGGCCGACGTCGAGCTGCGCCCGCTGGAGCTGCGCGACTTCCGCCAGCGCCCGGTGCTGGGCCTGTACTGCCAGCAGCACCGCCACCTGATCGAGCTGGACAAGCGCCTGCGCCAGGCCGGCGTGGATGTCTACGAGGCCGATATCCGCCCGCCGGAGCGCTACCTGATGGAGCGCTTTATCACCGCCCCCGTGGTTTTCCAGGGCACGCCGGACGAAGACGGCCAGCTGCTCTGCGACGCCCAGCTCAAGCCCGCGCCGGACTATCGTCCGAGCCTGAAGCTGGTGTCCCTCGACATCGAGACAAGCGAGCACGGCGAGCTCTATTCGATCGCCCTGGAGGGCTGCGGCCAGCGCCAGGTGTATATGCTCGGCCCAGCCAACGGTGCAGAGGCCGAGCTGGACTTTCGCCTCGAGTACTGCGCCAGCCGCGCCGAGTTGCTGCAGCGACTCAACCAGTGGCTGGCCGAGCATGACCCGGACGCCATCATCGGCTGGAACCTGGTGCAGTTCGACCTGCGCGTGCTGCAGGCCCACGCCGAGCAGCTCAAGGTGCCGCTGCTGCTCGGCCGCGGTGGCGAGGCCATGGGCTGGCGCAAGCATGGCAGCGGCAAACACTACTTCGCCTCGGCCGCCGGCCGGCTGCTCATCGACGGCATCGAGGCGCTGCGCTCGGCGACCTGGAGCTTCCCCTCGTTCAGCCTGGAGAACGTCGCTCAGACCCTGCTCGGCGAGGGCAAGGCGATCGACACGCCCTACCAGCGCATGGACGAGATCAACCGCCGGTTCGCCGAGGACAAGCCGGCCCTGGCGCGCTACAACCTCAAGGACTGCGAGCTGGTCACGCGCATCTTCGCCAGGACCGAGATCCTCAGCTTCCTGCTCGAGCGCGCCAGCGTCACCGGCCTGCCGGCCGACCGCAGCGGCGGCTCGGTGGCGGCCTTCACCCACCTGTACCTGCCGGCGATGCATCGCCAGGGCTTCGTCGCCCCCAATCTCGGCGAACGCATGCCCCAGGCCAGCCCCGGCGGCTTCGTCATGGACTCGCGGCCCGGGCTGTACGAGTCGGTGCTGGTGCTCGACTACAAGAGCCTGTATCCCTCGATCATCCGCACCTTCCTGATCGACCCGGTGGGGCTGATCGAAGGCCTGCGCCTGCCCGACGACGCCCATTCGGTGGAGGGTTTCCGCGGCGGCCGCTTCTCGCGCAGCACGCATTGCCTGCCGGCCATCGTCGAACGGGTCTGGCAGGGTCGCGAGGCGGCCAAGCGCGAGGGCAACCAGCCGCTGTCGCAGGCGCTGAAGATCATCATGAACGCCTTCTACGGCGTGCTCGGCTCCAGCGGCTGCCGCTTCTTCGACACCCGCCTGGCCTCCTCGATCACCCTGCGCGGGCACCAGATCATGCGCCAGACCCGCGAGCTGATCGAGGCGGCGGGCTACGCGGTGATCTACGGCGACACCGACTCGACCTTCGTCTGGCTCAAGGGCGCCCACGCCGAGGCGGACGCCGCGCGCATCGGCCGCGCCCTGGTGGAGAAGGTCAACCTGTGGTGGGGCCAGCACCTGCGCACCGAGTTCGACCTGGACAGCGCCCTCGAGCTGCAATACGAGACCCATTACAGCCGCTTTCTGATGCCGACCATCCGCGGCGCCGAGGAAGGCAGCAAGAAGCGCTACGCCGGCCTGGTGACGCGAGCCGACGGCAGCCGCGAGATGGTCTACAAGGGCCTGGAGACGGTGCGCAGCGACTGGTCGCCGCTGGCCCAGCGCTTCCAGCAGGAGCTCTACCGGCTGATCTTCGACCGCGAGCCGCACCGCGACTATGTGCGCGACTACGTGCGCCGCACCCTGGCCGGCGAACTCGACGAGCTGCTGGTCTACCGCAAGCGCCTGCGCCGGCCGCTGCACGACTACCAGCGCAACGTGCCGCCGCATGTGCGCGCCGCGCGCCAGGCCGACGACTACAACGACCGCCAGGGCCGGCCGCGGCAGTACCAGAACGGCGGCTGGATCAGCTACCTGATGACCACCGCCGGGCCGGAGCCGTTGGAGACCCAAGGCTCGGCGATCGACTACGAGCACTACCTGAGCCGCCAGCTGCAGCCGGTGGCCGATGCCATCCTGCCGTTCGTCGGTGACGACTTCGCCAGCCTGGTCGACCGCCAGCTCGGCCTGTTCTGAGCCGGATGCAAGGCCGCGCGCGGTTTTCCGCCATCCGGTGGCCGACCCGACGCGCTTTCACGCTAAAATGCCGGTCCTTTTCCGCGCCCGAAGCACCGCCATGTCCCTACCCAAGCACCACCTGGAACTCCTGAGCCCTGCGCGTGATGCCGCCATCGCCAAGGAGGCCATCCTGCATGGCGCCGATGCCGTCTACATCGGCGGGCCCAGCTTCGGTGCGCGGCACAACGCCAGCAACAGCGTGGCGGACATCGCCGAGCTGGTGCGCTTCGCCCACCTGTTCCACGCCCGGGTGTTCGTCACCATCAACACCATCCTCCACGACAACGAGGTGGAGCCGGCCCGCCAGCTGATCCAGCAGCTCCATGACGCGGGCGTCGATGCGCTGATCGTCCAGGACATGGGCATCCTCGAGCTGGACATCCCGCCGATCGAGCTGCACGCGAGCACCCAGTGCGACATCCGCACCCTGGACAAGGCCAGGTTCCTGTCCCAGGCCGGCTTCTCCCAGCTGGTGCTGGCCCGCGAGCTGAATCTGGAGCAAATCCGCACGATCAGCCAGAGCGTCGACTCGGCCATCGAGTTCTTCATCCATGGCGCCCTGTGCGTGGCCTTCTCCGGGCAGTGCAACATCTCCCATGCGCAGACCGGGCGCAGCGCCAACCGCGGCGACTGCTCGCAGGCCTGCCGTCTGCCCTACACCCTCAAGGACGACCAGGGCCGCGTGGTGGCCTACGACAAGCACCTGCTGTCGATGAAGGACAACAACCAGACCGCCAACCTGATCCACCTGGTCGATGCTGGCGTGCGCTCGTTCAAGATCGAGGGCCGCTACAAGGACATGAGCTACGTGAAGAACATCACCGCTCACTACCGCCGCGAACTGGACGCCATCCTCGAACAGCGCCCGCAGCTGGCACGTGCCTCCAGCGGCCTGACCGAACACTTCTTCAGCCCCGATCCGGACAAGACCTTCCACCGCGGCAGCACCGACTATTTCGTCAGCGATCGCAAGATCGACATCGGCGCCTTCGATTCGCCGACCTTCACCGGGCTCTCAGTAGGGCATATCGAGAAAGTGGCCAAGCGCGACCTGATCGCCGTGACCGACACCCCGCTGTCCAACGGCGATGGCCTCAACGTGCTGATCAAGCGCGAGGTGGTGGGCTTTCGCGCCAACGTCGCCGAATTGAAGGAGGCGTTCGAGGAAGACGGCGCCAAGCGCTACCGCTACCGCGTCGAGCCCAATGAAATGCCGGCGGCGCTGGCGCGCCTGCGGCCCATGCATCCGCTCAACCGCAACCTCGACCACAACTGGCAGCAGGCCCTGCTCAAGACCTCGGCCGAACGCCGCGTGGCGGTGAGCTGGCAGGCCCGCCTCGACGAACAGCAACTCGCGCTGAGCGTCACCAGCGCCGACGGCTGCAGCGCCTCGGTCGCCCTGCCCGGCCCCTTCGGCCCGGCAAAGGACGCCGAACAGGCACTCGGCCAGCTGCGCGACACCCTGAGCAAGCTGGGCACCACCATCTACTACGCCACGGACGTGCAAATCGACGCACCTCAGGCCCTGTTCGTGCCCAACTCGCAACTCAAGGCCCTGCGCCGCGAGGCGATCGAGGCGTTGAGCGCCGCGCGCCTCGCCGCCCACCCGCGCGGCGGACGCAAGGCGGTGAGCGTGCCGCCGCCGGTCTACCCCGAGTCGCACCTGACCTTCCTCGCCAACGTCTACAACGCCAAGGCCCGCGCCTTCTACCAGCGCTACGGCGTGCAGCTGATCGACGCGGCCTACGAGGCCCACGAGGAAGCCGGCGAGGTGCCGGTGATGATCACCAAGCACTGCCTGCGCTTCTCCTTTAACCTGTGCCCCAAGCAGGCCAAGGGCGTCACCGGCGTACGCACCAAGGTCGCCGACATGCAGCTGATCCACCAGGACGAGGTGCTGACCCTGAAGTTCGACTGCAAGCCCTGCGAGATGCACATCATCGGCAAGATGAAGGGCCACATCCTCAACCTGCCGCAACCGGGCAGCGCCGCCGCCACGGTCGGCTACATCAGCCCGGACGACCTGGTGAAGACCATCAAGCGCAAGCCGAGCGGCCAGCACTGATCGCCTGATTCTCGCGGGGACAGCGGGAAACGCACGGGCCATGCCGGTTGGCGCCGGCGGAGCTGGATCAATCGCAAGAGCGGGTGGACAGGTAAAGGTTGTCCACCCTACCTAGCTCATGCGTTCGCGGCGGGTGGATGGCCACCCCGTGGAAAGCTGCAGCGCGTTTTCCACTCCTGGTCACCCAGGCTATCTCGCCGAATATAATGTCCGTCCGCTTATCCCTGGCCATGCAGATGGCTGCACCGCACAAGGAACTCGCCTCCATGGCCTCCCCAGATAAACAGCAAAAACGCGCCCAGCGGGCCAAAGCCAAGGCCAAGCAGAACCGTTCGGGCAAGCCCAAGGCCAATGTCGTACACCCGGTGCTGGCCAATCCGCTGATCGACGAGCCGTTCGACGATGTGGAAATCGACCTGAGCACCTTCGACTTCAAAGACATCGAAGAGAACGGTTTCGACCCGGCGGACTTCGACGACCTGTTCCAGGCGATGAAGGTCGGCGAAGACATCAGCCTGCTGGCAATGTGCGTGGTGTTCCTGCAATACCCGGTGTTGGAGCTGGTGGTCGCCGAGGAAGCGGAAGACGCGGCGATCGACTTCATGATGGGCCTGCTGATCACCTACCGGGGGATCTACCACGGTGAAGACGAAGACACGGCAGTGGAATGGATCGGCGGCGACGCCTTCCAGAATGCCTACAACGAAGCCTCGATAATCCTGCAGAAGAAGAACGCGCGCGGCACCCCAGGCGCCCGCGCTTAAAAGCGGAAAAGAGACAGGCCAGGATTCAGGAAATGGCGATCCGTCCCCCCGATTGTGATTGGTCTCGAGTCCTTAATAGTCTCGAAAAATGGCGACAGCAGCTGTCACAGAGAGTCCGCTTTCGGCCGACTCTGTGGTCTGTCCCGAAGTTGGTGGACAGGCCAGCGCATCCCTCGCCTAGGAGGAGACGTAGTTTCTAGAGCGTCAATGTGTGTCCCGGGTTTAATGTGAGGTAGCGAAAATCTGAAACCAGTCTTCCGCCCAGGTCAGTTGGCCTTGCAGGAAGGTCGATTTGTCTTGGGATTTTGAAATTTGAGCAGGGTTCCATGGGTTGTTGCGCCAAGCCTTCTGACTTTCACCAGCCGGCGATTTGGGGAAGGAGTAGTACAGGGTCGTAAGTGATGAGTTCCCGTCGGCTTCGTGAAAACCCATGCCTATCGCGAAGCTAGGAACGGGGAGCCCAAGATTTGTAAGGCGGCTAGCGGCCAGTTTGTAGATAGGTTGTTGCCACGGGCTACCCACATAACTGGCCCAATAACAGGATTGCTGAGCCGTTGGGCTATCGTAACGAACCTTATGGGCATAGTCGGCGGATTGCTTGCAGGCAGGGTATTGGCCAAAGCCTCCGTGATCTCGTGCCGTTTGCAAACGAATCATTAGTAAGTTCGTCAGTGTGTCGTGATTTCGTTGCGACAGGATCAGAAAATGATCCTCTCCGCGTGCCGAGGGCTGCTTCACATAACCCAATGTCTCCCAGGGGCCGTCGGGGAGCAGAACGACTTTATTCTCCAGCTCGACATAGTTCCTGAAGGTTCGGTCGCTATAGCGGTCCACGGGTGTGGTTACGCTCGTATTCTGAGTGAAAGGCCCACCCCCTCCGACGGTGAATCTGTCGGACTCACGAGCACCTTGGAAACTGATGGGTGCCAAGCTGGTTAAGGCTTTGAGCTTGTTGATAACGCCCAAATATTCGGAGGAGTCCTGTGTGAGCGCGAAGAAGAAGCTGTCTGCGTGGCGCAAGCAGTTCTGGCACGGCGAGGGGTACTGGCTGTACAACTCGATGGGGATGGATTGCGCCACGCCTTCGATGTCCGGGCCGTAATAGCCAGAAAGAATCACTTTGCGTAAGTCGACTCCGGGGCGACTGACTATCTTCCAGCGAACTGGGTCCCGGGACATCAAAGTTATGACTAGGGGAGCGCCGGTGCGATTTAGATAAACCGTGACTGTCCTGAATGGATCTCTGTGAGCGTTATACTCTTGTATGCATGTCATTCTCCCTTGTTCGCTCGCAACCCTAAGGCATTGCTCCCATGAATTCTTGTCGGCTTTGTCTTTGAATTGCGCGCCCCCGTACACCCCTATCACGTGAAGTTCCGTGTCGGCGGGTAAAGCGCTACTGAAGAGGGACAGCGGGGTGTCGAAAGTAGGATCCAGCGGCGGGAAAAATGTGGGGGAGCCCATTTGGCTCGACGCTGTCTGAGTCGCTTGACTCGGGGCCCCCGGTTGACCTGGTTGAGCGCCCTGACTCGGTTGAACGGATTGAGGCGTGTATTGTGCTGGGCTTGTGCCTGCGCCCGGTTGACGCCAGGGGGCTGCAATCGCCAACAGGACTGTCAACAGTAGTGTGAGTACCAAGGTCCAGCGCCAAGCCGGCGAGTCGTTCCATAAGCGGCCAGAACCAGGCATCTATCACTTACCGCTGATTTTGGGCGAAGCCACTCGCGCGGAAATTCGCTGTTCATCATCGACGTAGAGAGCAATGATCGAGTGCCCGGCTTTTTTCGCCTCTATTAGTGAGTCGGCCAATTGCTCCTCGATAGCTCTGATCAGATCTCTGGATGAACCAAGCTTTCTCAATTTCTGAAAACGCGCCATCAGCTTCAAAATGATCTCGGGATCTATCCCGCCCTCGGCAATGCGAAGGCCGTAGCCATGAATCATGGCTTCAATTTCCAAAGCGGTTACCCGGGCTATATCGAGCCCTTTAAATGGCTGGAAAACGAATATTCGATCGATCCGATTGAGTACTTCAGGGGCGAAATCCGCTTCGCGGAGCGTATTGACTGCGGCTTCACGCATGGCATCAGGATCTTGCGCATGTTGTGCGGAAAGTTCCTGCAGACGCTGGGTGCCGGCATTGCTGGTCAGAATAAAGATCGCCGAGCAGGTTGATATCTGCGTACTGTCCGAGCGTTCGGTAATGAAGCCATCGTTCCAGGCAGTGAGGAACGCCTTAAGCACATCCGGGTGGGCTTTTTCGATCTCATCCAGTAATACCACGGCATGAGGCGAGTCCTGCAGGCCGGCAGTGAGCTTGCCGTAGGTATCGGAGCCAACATAACCCTTATTCATGCCCAGCAGTTGCGAGAGCGAATGGCTGCCAGCAGCGAACTGGCTCATGTCAAAGTGCAAGAGTGGGCGTTCCAGCTCCTTTGCCAGAACTTTGGCCAAGTAAGTTTTTCCGGTGCCGGGCGGTCCGGCGAACAAAAACACGCCTACAGGTTTTCCTCGTTGAGAGAGTGCCAAGCGTCGGCGTATTTGCGCGGCAATATCATCGCAAACTTCATTCTGACCAATAACTCGCTGCTTCAAGGCGTCCGCCAAGCTCTTGGCATTGATGAAGGTGGCAACGTCAAGATGCGTCATTCCATCTTCGATGGCTTGCTTGTTGGTGAGTCTGTCCAGAATATCCATAAGTGTTCTCGTCTGCAGAAAACGGGGAAGAGCATCGCAAACGTGTAACCAACCAAAGAGTAGGAGCAGCCAGCCAAACAGAGCGGCAGCGGCAATGTACCAGCCCAGGTCTCTAATCGTTGTGAGTGCGGTGGCGATAAGACCTGACTTAGGCCAGTGGTCTTCGGCGAACTGAAACAACATGATGAATACCATCAGCGCAAACAGCAGGGGCATGTAACGAGTGATGGTGCTCAACATTGCGTGTGTTCTCAGAGGCTAGAGCGAACGAGAAGCATTTCTCCGGGCTGCATCACTGGCAGGGAGATTGCGCCAGTACCACTCTTGAGACCGAGGGTGATACCACCACCACCGTCGTGTACACCGACTATCTGGACTGAACCAGTGCCGTCGACAGGGATGGAAATACGCTTAGGGGCATTCAGTAACGAAACTTCAACCTGATAACCGGCCGAGGCTACCCGCACAATATCGCCGTCCTGTGAAGCGAAGTCCCACAGATCAACCCAGACTAAGTCGACTTTTTGAGGATCGCTCTCCTGTGTGGACATGTTGTTTTCCAGGGCGCGGCGTTGTTGCGGGTCGAGTTGCATTTGGTCCAGCGCGGCTTTGGTTTCATGCCTGGCGACGGGTGCCAGCTTTATCGGCGGGGCCGCTGCGAACTGTTTGGTCAACTCGGCTTTGGCGTTTTCGGAAAGACGATCACTGACCGTCGTGCTCCAGAACGCTTTCATGAGCGAGCCGGTGGCGAAAATGATGGCCAAAGAAACTAGAGCTAACGTTGTCTTGGAGTACTTACGACGAGGATTGGGTATTTTCTTGGCGTACTGGGCCTGAGGGAGTGGCTGTGGTTCCAAGTGCTTCATGCAGGAGGCCTTCATTCCATAAAGTTGCAATGCTAGAGCCATTTCTCAGGAGGCGATGCTCAGCGTTCCTAATGTACTCGAAACTAATCTCGCCTCAAAGTGAGCGCTGCGATTTTCTGTAGTCCCTGAAGGAATTACTGTAGTTACGGTTGTGCGCAATGAGCGCTTATCTGCTGCGTTGGCTTTCGGCCACGTGCACTGATCATCCCAGCGGCTGCATAGTTCGGCGCTTGGGAATGAACCGCCCCGATTTTCCTGGGGATCTCGAAGCTTCAAAAGGAGGCAAGCTCAGGCAAGGTTTGTTCAGTCCGCTTTTGGCCGACTTCTGCCGTTCCTGACAGACCGCCGCCGGCCCTTGGCAGTCGTATGGCTTGCTATCGTCGCAACCACCAATGTTGGCCGCGATGAATTCAAGCCGGCGCAACACTTGGGAAAACCTGCTCTACGCCAGCCATCGACGCGACGCCCAAGCGGTGCACAATGGCTCCGCGGCGGTCCAGTGGCTGACGTCTCGCGGACACCCGCGTGATGGATCTCGGCTCCTGCCTACAGGCTTTCGGTTCGCGCCGTCGAGGGTTTTCTTTCTCGACACCGCAGGGCCTGGCGCGGAAAAGTCCGGCGCATCGTTCACCGGAGCCTGACGGGAGAGTTTGGTAAACATTCCGAACATTTGAATGCTAGAGGAGATGCAGCATGGACCGATTCACCGGCGGATGCCTGTGCGGCAGCGTCCGCATTGTGGCGTCGGGACGCCCCTACCGGGTCGGCCTTTGTCATTGCCTCGACTGCCGCAAACATCATGGGGCGCTGTTTCACGCTTCTGCGATATTCCCTGAGGAGGCGGTGACGATTGATGGCGAAACCGGCGACTACGCCGGACGGTTTTTCTGCCCGCGCTGCGGCTCGTCCGTCTTCTCACGCACCGCAGACGAGATCGAAGTGAACCTGGGGTCCCTGGATGCCCCGAACCAACTGAGGCCAACCTACGAGAGCTGGATCGTCCGCCGCGAGTCCTGGTTGCCGCCGTTTCCGCTGGCCAGACGATACGAGCACGATCGTGACGCCTCGAGTCGCTTTGAGGAGTAGCGGGGCGAGGCTGCGAAGGCACCGTGACGGTGCAATTTGAGCGAGATATCGAACCAGATGCTCGGGGACGAGGCCGGCGGGCGCGCCGCCTGGCGCTGGGCCAGGGACTGATGGGCCAGGCCGCACCGGTCAGCCGGGGGGCTGGGAGGTTTCAGAGGCGACAGGCAGTTCGCGCCGCGGACGGCGCGCCGGCAACAGCTTGCGAGCGGTGTCGACGAAAGGCGTGACGATCAGGCTGTAGATGCTCAGGTAGCGCTCGTGGTCCCGCGTGCCGAAGCTGATGGCTTCGGGCGTCGAGCGGGTGACATAGAGCGTGCCGAACAGCCAGTCCCAGAGTGACAGGTTGGTGGCGAAGTTCTTGTTGAAGTGCCGGGGCGCATCGCTGTGGTGGATCTGATGCTGAGCCGGGCTGTTCAGTACGTGCTCGATCACCGGGCCGAACGACAGCCACACATGGCTGTGGCGCAGGTTTGCCGCCAGCGCATTGCAGATGAACACCAGGTAGGTCACGCCGAACAGGGTATAGCGGTCGATCTTGCCGCCACAGGCGTACCAGAAGACACCTATGTAGGCGCCTAGACAGAGGGTGGTGGCCAATTTGCCGACGATCTTCTCCACGAAGTGCACACGGCTGGCCGTCGCCGGCACCAGCACCGGGGCCGAGTGGTGGACCTTGTGGAACGCCCACAGCCAGCGGGAATGAAAGGCCCTGTGGGTCCAGTAATGGGCGAAATCACTGACCAGAAACACCCCCAGCCCGTACAGCAGGGAGAGCGAAAGGGTCTCGCCCACTTGCGGGCGTGCGCCCCATAGCTTGGTGAAAAAGGCGATGTAATCGGCCGAGCGCAGCACATAGGGATCGACCAGACCGACGATAGGCAGCACCAGTGCGACCTTGAGGATGCCGCGCACGAAGTAGTAACGGTAATCGAGCAGCGCCGAACGATGGAACATCACCCGGCTGCCGCCGATGAATTGCCAGAACGAGGACGCATCAGTCAGTCCGCGGTGCTTCCTGAAGCGGAACAGACCATAGGCGACTGCGCAGGAAATGCAGAGAAACAGCAGGCCGAAGCGGCCATTCAGGTCGAAAATGCCGGAAAACTGTGCAATGAGCGGCTCGACCAGCCATCCGCTCAGCTGGTCCTGAAGATACGAGAAAACACCCACGCTGCAGGCCTGCCTCGGTCAAGGGGCGGGCATTGTAAACGTGAATCTCTATCAGTTGTATCAGCAAATCTAGCCCAGCCGCTCGACGGTAGCGCCCAGCCCACCCAGTGGCTCGAATCACCCTGGGAGGTCAGGACTGCCGCCGCGTCCGCCGGACTGTCTCAGATATCCCGGAGCAGGTCATGCGCATCCAGCAGCCGGTAGGCGATCTCCGGATGCTTCTCCAGGCCACGGCGGATCGCCGCCGGAATCGCCTGGCGGGTCTTGCGGCACAGGCCGGGCAGTTCATCGATGTGGATGGCGATGCCGCGCATGCTGCGCACTTCGTTGTGCCCCGGGGCGATGTCCAGGCGGATCCCCAGTTGCTCGTGCATCCGCCGCTGCAGGCGCTCGAGGTCGGCCAGGCTCTCGATGCTTTCCAGCCGCTCGAGCAGGCGCTTCTCCTCGCTGCGGGTCAGTAGCAGGATGCGCGGATCGCCGCCGGGGCCGTCCAGCAGCTGCTCGCGCCCGCAATTGCAGGCACCAGGCGGACAGGGTTGGCGGATCGGGGCTGAAGGCGTCATAGCTGCGATCATAGCCAGCCGCGGCGGCCCTTGCCCATAGGCCAAGGGCGATAGGGTCGCGTCCGCGTTGATGCGCTCGAGCGCTACGGCCCGTTTCAGCCGGCTTGGCGCCGCCACTAGCTGGCGTCATGGGCGCTGAGCGGCCGGCCGATCGCCTAGCTGCTGGGCTTCGACGACGCCAACTGGTTCTCCCGCGCCTCCATGCCTGGACCGGCGCCACGCCCGAGCAGATTCGCGCGGCGACGTTGCATCGATCGATACGACAGGTACGGGCGCACTGTCGGGCATGCCTATGTAGACGGCGTACCTGCCGACCGAGAAACGGTCGTCCGGGGTAGCGCTTGGGCGTATCGCCAATACAACAGCGATCAGTACCTGATTGACGTGGAGCAGCCGACCAAGGCCAACCGGCTCGGCCTATGGGGGTTAGCAGAGGCCGAAGTAATGCCGCCACGGGAATGGCGAAAGGCAGGTAATACAACTACCGGTCACCTGCGGATGGCCTTTCTGCATTAGCGGGCAATACTTTTCTGTATACGCGGGCGTGTTGCTGGTAGCGCGCCGCAGGGAGGTGTGAGGTGAAAAAGCTATCAATTGTGGGTGCCGGTATGGTGGGTGAGGCGGCGGCTCAGATCATCGCCCGGGAAGAGCTCTGTCGTGAGTTGATGTTGATCGATGTGCAGGGTGAACTGGCCCAGGGCAAGGCGCTGGATGTCTGGCAGGCGGCCGTTGAGTCGGGTTCTGATACTAGGGTTTTAGGCGGGTGCAATGCCGAATTGCTGCAGGATTCTGACCTGGTGGTGATTACGGCGGGGGTGCCGCGCAAGCCTGGTCAGTCGCGCCAGGATGTATTGAGCACCAATCTGCCAATTCTCGATGGCATCATGCGGGATATCAATCGTCATGCTCCGGCGGCGACGGTGTTGGTGGTGTCGAACCCGGTCGACGTGCTGACCTATCGGGCTTGGAGTCTCAGTGGCCGGGGACGCGACAGGGTGTTCGGCCAGGCGGGGGTGCTGGATACGGCGCGCATGAAGTGTTTCATTGCCGAGGAGACTGGGTTATCTGCTCGGGATATCACGGCGCTGGTGCTGGGAGGGCATGGCGATAGCATGGTGCCGCTGATGCGATACTGTACGGTCGGTTCGGTGCCGCTGTCTCACTTCCTGTCCAGTGAGCAGATAGAGCGAATTGTGCAGCGCACACGTCAGGGTGGCGGCGAGATTCTGGGTTTGAAGAAGCTGGGCAGCGCCTGCGATGCGCCAGGCGTGGCCATTGCAAAGATGGTGGACGCTATCGCCAATGGGCGAAACCGCATTTTGCCGGCGGTCGCGATTCTCGAAGGCGAGTACGGGCGCACAGGCATTGCCATGGGTGTGCCCTGTGTGCTGGCGGAGGAGGGGCTTGTGCGGGTGATCGAGTTGCCTCTGGATGCGCAGGAACAGGCGATGTTCGACCACTCAGCAGATCAGGTGGTGCGTGATATTGCTGAAATGAATGCGATGTGAGCGAGGGTATCCGGGGTCTTTTGGGCCGCAAGGGGCAGTGGCGCTCGGGGTTATGGTGTGACCTGGTGCCAGGCAGTGGCGCCATGATCTTTCATGGGTCTGATCACAAATAAAAAAGGAAACCCAAAGGGGGCACCCATGAGCAGGGCGACCGAACCCTGGAAAACCCGGACAAAGCTGAGAGCAGGCACGACGTCACGGACCGCCCCGCCGCCCCAGTGACAACACCGTACCTCCCTGAACGATATCGGTCGATATCAAGGACCGCCCCTGGCGATCAGGCGATCTTGGCCACGATGTCATGCAGCACCTCTCCGGCGCGGGCCACGCGGTCGGCCGCGTTGGACATGTGCCGATAGACCTCGCGCCGCTTGAGGATCTCGACCACGAAGCCCACCGCCGAGCCCACAGCCGCCACTTCGCTGCGGGTCAGCTCCTGCATCAGCACCTCCAGCGAATCCGCGGTCTGGCGCTGCTCCGCGGTCAGGGTGGCCACGTAGTGCTGCGCGTCGAACAGCTCAGAGAGCGCCGCGCGGTAGGTGTGCTCGGCGACGCGCTCCATCTTGCGCGCCGCTTCCGCATCGGCCTCTGCCAGCAGGGGCTTCTTCGCCAACCGGGCGTAACCACTCTGCAACGACAACACGCCTTCATGCAGCAGCTCGGCCATGGCCCGCGTGTGCTCGTCCGGGCTCAGGCTCAGGCCACGCATTTCGCGCACCGTGGTCCTAGCGTAGTTGATGATCTCGTCGATGGCGGCAATGGAGCGATAGATGTCCTCGCGATCGAACGGGGTGATGAAGGTCTGGTGCAGCAGATTCATGTTGGCGACCCGCAGCCCGTCGCCCTGGCGCTCCAGTTCGATCACCCGGTCGGCGTGTACATCTTCGCCCGTGCGCATGTAGGCCAGCAACTGCGCCATACCCTCGACCACCAGGTCGCACTGCTGGTTGAGCAGCCCGTGGAAGTCCGGCGTGGGCGGCGCCAGGCCCTGCCACCAGCGGCGCCATAGGGGAACAGGTGGCTCTTTCATGAATGATGCGCTCCAGTGCTCAGTGCAGGTGGGTGAAGGTGAGCAGCAACCAGGTCAGTAGGGCACCCAGCAGCGCGGCACCCGGCAGGGTGACCACCCAGGTCAAGGCGATCTCCCTGGCTTTCATCCAGTGTACGGCGCGGGGGCGCTCGGAGGCCCCCAGCCCCATGATCGATGAGCTCACCACGTGGGTGGTCGACACCGGCCCGCCGACCAGCGAGGCGCCGAAGATCACCGCGGACGACGCCAGTTGCGCATCCAGCCCATGCAGGGGACGCAGCTTGTAGATGCCGTAACCCACGGTGCCGACGATGCGCCAGCCGCCCAGCAGGGTGCCCAGGGTGATGCTGGTGGCGCTGGCCAGGATGACCCACAGCGGCACGCTGAAGGTCGGCAAGAGACCGCCAAGCACCAACACCAGGGTAATGATCCCCATGCCTTTCTGTGCATCGTTAGTGCCGTGAGAGAACGCCAGCAATGCAGCCGTCCACCACTGTCCATGCCGCAGCTTGCGGTTGATCGAGGGATGCGCCGCCCGCAACAACCCTTTCATCAGCCGATGCAGGACGAAGCCGATGGAGAAACCGGCCAGGGGGGACAGCAGCAGGGACAGCAACACCTTGGTCACGCCGGTGAGTTCACCGTCCACCAGCTGCGTCAGCCCCCACACCACGTCGTCCGGTCCGCTGCTGACCAGCACGGCGCCGACCAGCCCGCCGACCAACGCATGGGATGAGGACGAAGGCATGGCCAGCCGCCAGGTCAGCAGATTCCAGGCCACCGCGGCGACGATGCCGCACAGCACCAATGCCATGCCGAGTTGCTCGGGCACGCTCTCCAGGCTGACGAAACCGCCAATGGTATCGGCCACCGCGGTACCGGCCAGCAGCGGGCCGAGGAAGGTGAACACGCCCACCAGCAGCAACGCCTGCACCGGCGTCATGGCCTGCGAGGCGACCAGAGTGGCAATCATGTTGGAGGCGTCGTGAAAACCGTTGGTGAGGTCGAACACCAGCACCATGGCGACCGTCACGATGAGCAACACCCAGGTGATCTGCATGCCTGTTTCCCGCGGCCGTGGCGGCAAAACATGGCATATCCCCGGCGGCGCTGTCCATCGATCCGAGCGAGACGCCCAGCGGCCGGCTGACTGCCCGCCCCGACGCCACAGGCACTTCGCCAGCAACTCCCCTCCCCTTTAAAAACCACTTATCATTCAACGATATATCCAACCCCTGAGGTCAATGGTCGAATGCCGAGTGCCGTCGAGCGCTACAAACGCCTGTTCTCCGAAGCGTTGCAACGGTACTTCCCACGGACCAGCGCCTACCTGCGCGCCGAGCGCGAGGCCGCCGCGCGGCTGAGCCAGCCCAGACCGCGCGCACAGAAAACCACGCGCAAGACCGCCAAGTCCGGCAAGGGCGCCAGCAAGAAACCGGCAAAGGCACGCGCCAAGCCGCGCCCCAAGACCGACCCTGGGATCTACGGCCCGGCCCTGCTGGCGGTCGACGCCCAGCAGGTCGCCGCCATGCGCGAGCGCGTCACCCAGGCGGTAGCGGCCGGGGTGGTCGGTGCGCCGTCGGAGGAGCAGTGGGCGATGATCCTCGGCCGCCAGCCGCTGACCCGGATCTTCGCCGGCGCCGGTTCGGGCAAGTCCACCACCCTGGTGCTGCGGGTGGTGTTCATGCTCTGCCACCTGGGCATCGAGCCGGGGCGGTTGACCGTGATTTCCTTCACCAACGCCTCCTGCGCCGAGCTGCGCGAGCAGCTGAGTCGGGTACTGGGCTTCTGGCAGTTCCCCTTCGACCCGGCCCAGGCGAGCCAGTGCGTGCGCACCTTCCATTCGGCCATGGGCGTGCTGGCCAAGGCGCTGCTGGGCAACCCGGGCTGGTTCGAACAACTGGACGACAAGGCCGCCGGCGAGCCGGACAACCCGCTGACCGGCGGGCGCCTACGCCCCGCCCAGCAGCGCCTGCTCAAGCAGGTCTACCAGCGCTGCTACGCCGAGGATCCGGCCTTCCGCCGCCTGGTGCACAGCCTGCTCGGCCTGCCCGCCCCGGCTGGCGAGGAGGCCGGCGGCCAGCGCGTGCGCCTGGCCCAGGCACCACTGGACGGCTTCAAGCTGGCCGGCGAGTTCGCCGCCCTGCCGCTGTTCGAGGCCTTCCACGCCCAGGCCGGTTTCATGCAAAGCATCGGCCTGCGCCCGGCTCGCCTGGATGTCCAGGCGCTGAACGGCTCGAGCCGCGAGCGGCAGTTCGTCGAGGCCTTGCAGCTGTTCAGCGCGAGGTTCGAGGCGCAGCTGCAGCAACAGGGCCTGATGACCTACAACGGCGCCTTTCAGGTCCTCGGTGACCGGCTGGCGAATGCCGAGGCGAGCATTCCGGCCGCCGCCCTCGCGCCCTTCCAGCACCTGCTGATCGACGAGTTCCAGGACATCTCGCCGCAGATCGTCCAGTGGCTGCAGGCCCTGCACCGCCGTCTGGCGCAGCAGGGCGAGGCGGTCAGCCTGATGGCGATCGGCGACGACTGGCAGTCGATCTACGGCTGGCGCGGCAGCTCGCCGGAGCTGTTCATCGACTTCGACCGGCATTTCCCGGGCAAGGGCCGCAGCCGCAAGAGCGCCCTGCTGATGCTCACCGCCAACTACCGCTCGATCGAGCCGGTGATTCGCGACGGCGAGGCGGTGCTGGCCGGCGTCGCGGTCAAGCAGGCCAAGACCAGCCAGGCGATCAAGGCCATGCAGCCGGGCGATCACGGGGTCAAGCTGGTGCCGCGCTTCGACATCAGGACGCGCCTGCCGGTGCTGCTCGAGGAGATCGCCGCCCAGTGCCAGCACGTCGCCAGCCGCGGCCGCGCCGATCGCAACGCGGTGCTGCTGCTCAGCCGGCGCAACGA
This sequence comes from Pseudomonas zhanjiangensis, assembly GCF_041027545.1. NCBI lineage: Bacteria > Pseudomonadati > Pseudomonadota > Gammaproteobacteria > Pseudomonadales > Pseudomonadaceae > Pseudomonas > Pseudomonas zhanjiangensis. Next base: position 466,650 of record NZ_JBFTEG010000002.1, read on the forward strand.
ACCGTTGCGACAGATCCAGGCCCAGCTGGACAAGCGGCTGCCGGTCAAGGCCTACAGCATCCACCGGGCCAAGGGCCTGCAGGCGGAGGTGGCGATCATCGTCGACGACTGCCTGCCGCCGGAAAAACACCCGCTGCGCAACGCGCTCTATGCCCAGTCGGGGTTCTTCCGCAACAGCTACGACCAGGCCATGCAGGACGAAGCCCTGCGCCTGGCCTACGTGGCCATCACCCGCGGTGTCAGCCGGGTGCTCTGGTACACCCGCAAGCCCCAGGGCGCGACCCAGCTGCTGCTGGACCGCACCGGCCAGCGCGGCGGCTAGTGCGGCGGCTAGTGCGGCGAACCGGCGGGCTGAGCGACGGCGGGCTCAGCCCTGGGCGATTTTGTCCAGTGCCTGGGCCAGGGTGTCGACGCTGCGCTCGATGTGGGTCAGCTTGTCGAGGCCGAACAGACCGATGCGGAAGGTCTGGAAGTCCGCCGGCTCGTCGCACTGCAGCGGCACCCCGGCGGCGATCTGCAGGCCCTGGGCGGCGAACTTGGCGCCGCTCTTGATCTGCGCGTCGTCGGTGTAGCAGACCACCACCCCGGGCGCCTGGAAGCCTGCCGCGGCGACGCTCTTGAAGCCCCTGCCGGTCAGCAGCGCGCGCACCCGCTGGCCCAGTTCCAGCTGGCTGGCGCGCACCTTGGCGAAGCCCAGGCCCTCGGTCTCCTGCATCACGTCGCGAAAGCGCGCCAAGGCATCGCACGGCATGGTGGCGTGGTAGGCGTGGCCGCCCTGCTCGTAGGCCTGCATGATCTGCAGCCACTTCTTCAGGTCGCAGGCGAAGCTGGTGCTCTGGGTCGCCTCGACCCGCGCCTGGCCACGCTCGCTGAGCATCACCAGGGCGCAGCAGGGCGAACCGCTCCAGCCCTTCTGCGGCGCGCTGATCAGCACGTCGACGCCACAGGCCTGCATGTCGACCCAGAGCGCGCCGGAGGCGATGCAGTCGAGCACGAACAGGCCGCCGACCTCGTGCACCGCGTCGGCGACCGCGCGCAGGTAGTCGTCCGGCAGGAGCATGCCCGAGGAGGTCTCGACGTGCGGGGCGAACACCAGCTGCGGCTGCTCGGCCCTGATGGTCGCGACCACCTCGTCGATCGGCGGCGGGGCGAAGGCTGCTTGGGGGCCGGCCTCGACCGGCCGCGCCTTGAGCACCTGGGCCTCGGCCGGGATGGCGCCCATTTCGAGGATCTGCGTCCAGCGGTAACTGAACCAGCCGTTGCGGATCACCAGGCACTTCTGCCCGGTGGCCAGCTGGCGCGCCACCGCCTCCATGCCGAAGGTGCCGCTGCCCGGCACTATCGCCACGGCGTGGGCGTTGTAGACATGCTTGAGGGTACGCGAGATGTCGTTCATTACCTGCTGGAACGACTGCGACATGTGGTTGAGCGAGCGGTCGGTGTAGACGACCGAGTATTCGATCAGGCCATCGGGATCGATATCCGGGTAGCGCTCTGACATGGGTGACTCCTGTGGCTGGATTCCCTGATGCTCGACCCTGCCGCAAGCCAGAAAAATTGGCAAGCCTGTCAGGAACGCAGGGACCGCGCCACCAGCCGACAGTTGCGTGAACTTGCGCTTTTCTCGCCGGCGGGGCTGGCAGATGCCCGGGGCCGGGGTAGCATGACCGGGCAGAGGGAATGTCCATGTCGCAACTCGATCACTGCCAAGTCTTCCAGGCCATGGGCCAGTCGCCCAATGCCCGCCTGCTGCACAGCGCCGAGCTGGGCGATGGCCTGGCGGCGGCGATCTGGCGCAACAGCCACGATACCCGCGACTACCAGGCCCCGGGGCATCACACCCTGTCCTGCTACCTGGCCGGCGGCACCGGCACCTTTCGCCCCGAGCGCCCCGAGAGCAAGGGCGCGCCGGACAAGCTGTGTATCCTGCCGGCCGGCCACCAGTCGAGCTGGGTGATCAACGGCGGGATCCAGCTGGTGCACCTGTACGTCAGCCAGGAGCAGTTCGCCCTGGGTGCCGTGCGCCTGCTCGACCGCGACCCGCGTGAGCTGGCGCTGCGCGAGGGCACCTTTCTCGACGATCCGCAGCAGGCCCTGCGCTTTCGCCAGCTGACCCGGCTGAACTGGCAGGAGCCGGGCGAGCGCCTGCTGACCAGCAGCCTGGCCCACGACCTGCTCGACCATGCCCTGCTATCCCAGGTCGGCCGCCGCGACGGCCTGCGCCTGAGCGGTGGCCTGGCACCGGCCCTGCGCCGACGGCTGCGCGAGTACATCGACGGCCACCTCGACCAGCCCCTGAGCCTGGGCCAGCTGGCCGCCTACTGCGCCTTGTCCGAGTACCACTTCGCGCGGATGTTCCAGCTGAGCTTCGGCCTGCCGCCGCACCGCTACCTGCTCAACCGGCGCCTGGCGCGGGCCCAGCAGCTGCTGCGCCAGACCCGCCTGCCCTTCGGCGAGATCGCCCTGAGCTGCGGCTTCGCCAGCGCCAGCCATTTCAGCAACCGCTTCCGCCAGGCCTTCGCCGCCACCCCGGGGCAATACCGCGCGGCCCTCGGCAGCTAAGCCCCCAACTGCTCCGCTGGCTGTGTCAAAATCATCGGCTGTTCTCCGTTCGGCCCGGCCATGATTGCACTTGATCCGTTCCCCGTGAGGCTCGCCCGATGAGCCTGGACATCCTCCACCTGCACCAGCAGGACTGGCGGGGGGGCTTCGGCGCGGGCGACTTCAGCCGCGGCCTCGGCTATGCCGAGCAGAAGCGCAGCAAGCTGCTCAGCCTCAAGGACCACACCCTGCTGGCCAGCTGTCGCGGCAGTGGCGCGCAGACCTATCAGCAGCGCATCACCCTGCACCCCTATGGCCAGAGCTGGAGCGTCAGCGGCCATTGCAGCTGCCCGGTGGGCTACAACTGCAAGCATGTGGCCGCCGCACTCTTGACCCTGGAGCAGCAGCAACAGGCCGGCATCGACCTCAGCCCGCTGATCGTGCCGAGCCCGCAAGCCGAAGAGCAGCTGATCGAGGGGGTAAAGCCGCAGCCGGTGCTGACCCTGGGCAGCCACGTGCGGGTGCATTTCGATGCGCGCAAGGGGCGCATGCAGGAGCAGACCCAGCACCGCGCCGCCCTGGCCTTCGACTACCAGGGCCATCTGGCCTACGGCAAGCCGAGCAAGGACCTGCTGGTGCGCCAGGGACCGCGCCTGACCCTGCGCATCCCACGCGACGCCGAGGCCGAAGCCGCCCTGCGCCGGCGCCTGGACGACACCGGCCTGCAGGTCGCGCTACGCCAGAGCGAGGCACTGGCCGAACACCCCGGCGAACACTTCGAGCTGCCGGGCGAGGCGGCCTGGCTGGCCTTCGTCCAGCAGCAGCTGCCATTGCTGCGCGCGCAGGGCTGGCAGATCCGCCTGCAGCCGGAGTTCCAGTACAACCTGGCCGAGGTCGACGACTGGTACGCCGAGATCGAGGACGCCCCCGAGCACGACTGGTTCGACCTGGAACTGGGCATCGAGGTCGAGGGCCAGCGCCTCAGCCTGCTGCCGATCCTGCTCCAGGCGATTCGCCAGAAGCCCTGGCTGCTCGCCGGCGAGGCCCTGGCCCAGCGTGCCGACGAGGAGATGCTGCTGGTCAACCTGCCGCACAGCCAGCGCCGCATCGCCCTGCCCTTCGCCCGCCTCAAGCCGCTGCTGGCCACCCTCGGCGAGCTGTTCTTCCGCGACCCCGACGAAATCGGCCAGCGCGTGCGTCTGGGCCGCGCCGATGCCGCCCGCCTGGCCGACCTGGAGCAGGGCCCAGCGCTGAACTGGCAGGGCGGCGAGCAGCTGCGCGGCTTCGCCCAGCGCCTGCAGGCCCTGCCCGAGCGCCAGGTAAAGGCCCCGCGCGGTCTGCAGGCCAAGCTGCGTCCCTACCAATTGCAGGGCCTGGCCTGGATGCAGACCCTCGGTGAGCTGGAGGTCGGTGGCGTGCTGGCCGACGACATGGGGCTGGGCAAGACCCTGCAAACCCTGGCGCATATCCTCGGCGAGAAGCAGGCCGACCGCCTCGACCACCCGGCGCTGATCGTCATGCCCACCAGCCTGATCCCCAACTGGCAGGACGAGGCCGCGCGCTTCACCCCGCAGCTCAGGGTGCTGGCCCTGCACGGGGCCAAACGGCGCGGCCAGTTCGCCCTGATCGACCAGCACGACATCATCCTCACCACCTATGCCCTGCTGCCGCGCGACCTCAAGGTACTGGCGGCGCGGCCCTATCGGCTGCTGATCCTCGACGAGGCGCAGAACATCAAGAACCCGCGCAGCAAGGCGGCGCTGGCCGCCGGGCAGCTGCGTGCACGGCAGCGCCTGTGCCTGACCGGCACGCCGCTGGAAAACCACCTGGGCGAGCTCTGGTCGCTGTTCAACTTCCTCATGCCCGGCTGGCTCGGCGACGCCAAGGCCTTCACCCGCGACTACCGCACGCCGATCGAGAAGCAGGCCAACGAACAGCGCCTGGCGCACCTGCGCGGACGGATCAAGCCGTTCGTGCTGCGGCGCAACAAGGAACAGGTGGCCCGCGAGCTGCCGGCCAAGACCGAGATCACCCACTGGGTCGAGCTGAGCGACGCCCAGCGCGACCGCTACGAGACCCTGCGCCTGGCGATGGACAAGAAGGTCCGCGCCGAGATTGCCCGCCAGGGCCTGGCGCGCAGCCAGATCGTCATCCTCGAGGCCCTGCTGCGCCTGCGCCAGGCCTGCTGCGACCTGCGCCTGCTCGGCGACGAGGGCAACGGCGCGGCGCTGCAGGCCAGCGATTCGGGCAAGCTCAGCGCCTTGCTGGAGATGCTCGAGGAACTGGTTGAGGAAGGCCGGAGGGTGCTGCTGTTCTCCCAGTTCACCTCGATGCTGGCGCTGATCGAGGGCGAACTGCAGGCGCGCCGGATCGGCTACGCCAAGCTCACCGGCAGCACCCAGGACCGCCGCACCCCGGTGCAGCAGTTCCAGGCCGGGCAGTTCCCGGTGTTCCTGATCAGCCTCAAGGCCGGCGGCGCCGGGCTCAACCTCACCGCCGCCGACACCGTGATCCACTTCGATCCCTGGTGGAACCCGGCCGCCGAGGCCCAGGCCAGCGACCGCGCCTACCGCATCGGCCAGGACAAGCCGGTGTTCGTCTACAAGCTGATCGCCCGCGGCAGCGTCGAGGAGAAAATCCAGCAGCTGCAGCAGGCCAAGGCCAACCTGGCGCGCGGCGTGCTGGAAGGCGGCAGCCAGGCGCAGTGGCAGATGAGCGAGGACGACCTGCAGGCGCTGTTCGCGCCTCTTAGCGACTGACCGCCTGGCGTGGGTGCCGAACGACCGCGCGACTCAATCGGTGCCCTGCACGTCGCCCTTGGCCAGCTCCTCTCCGGGGCCGCGGCGCATCCGCGGCCCGTCGGTCTGCACCGACGGGAAGCGCGAGGAGGCATAGCGCACCACCAGGATCGACAGGGCCAGCAGCAGGATGGCCCCGGAAATCAGCACCACGCCCATGTCCGGGCGATGATGGTGCGACACATCGGAGATCAGCAGGCGGGTCAGGGCGGTGATCGCCACATAGATCAGGAAACGGATCGGCATGTGGTTGGTCTTGAAGTAGATCCCCACCATCGCGCCCAGCTCGAGGTAGATGAACAGCAGCAGGATGTCGTCGACCGTGGTGTGGCCCTTGTCGACCATGTCGCTGAACGCCATCACCGCCGCCCAGGCGGTGGCCCCGCCAATGGCGAACAGGGCCAGGTAGTGGAAGCTCTCGACCAGCAGATTGCCGAGCGACTCGGCCAGGCCATGCAGGTTCTCGCGCAGGGTCTCGGCCCAATTCAGTTTCACGATGCAACTCCTCGAAGGTGGGCACCGGCAATGATCGCGCCCGCGGATGACGGTTGGATTATGCAGAAAGGGGGGCACGGCGGCGGGTAAAAACAGCGCCGTGCGGCAATAAGACACGCCCCTGCCGCGCAGGGACGCCAAGGGATGCCGGCGCCGCGCAGCGCGGCGCCAGCCGAGTCAGGCTATTCGCTGATCGGCCCGCACTGGGCGGTCGGCATCAGCTTGGTGAACTGCTTGGCGCTCATGTGCACCAGGCCTTCGTGATCGCCCGACTCGAAATACAGATCCTTCACCCCGGTCAGGGCCTCGTCGATCAAAGTGTCCATGGCGAAGGCGCTGCCCACCGGCGGGATCGCCCCGGTCGCGCAATCGCTGAAGCGCGGCACGAACTCGTTCTCCCGCGCCAGGCGCCAGTGGCGCTTGGTCAGCTTGCGCACCTTGTTCAGGTCGACCTGACGGGTCGCCGGCACTACCGCCATCAACCAGTGGCCCTGGAAGTCGTCGAGGATCACCGACTTGGCCATCAGGTGCGGCGGTACCCCGGCACGCCGGGCGGCTTCGCGCGAAGTCATCGAGGGGTCGTGCTGGAGCATGTCGTAGTGGCAATGCTTCTGTTGCAGATAGTCGTGTAAACGGGTGGCCATGGTCATGATGCACCTCCTGCCGTTGGCCTGAGCATTGGTGCTGGCCCCACCCTCCAGATGAAGCCGCGCTGGCCGGCAGAACATCCGGCCATTGTCGCAACGACCCTGTCGCCTGCCTACGGGGACTCTGCCCCGCGCCTCCCACGCAGTGCGCTGGTTGCCAGCGCCTGCTCTACAAGTCTAGTGCATGGCTGCCTCGATGCGGCGCCAGTGCCTGCACCTCAGGCAAGCCCCTGAGCCGCCGGATACTCCTCGTCGATGACCTCGCGGAAGGCCGAGACCACCTTGGGATCGAACTGCGTGCCGCTGCGTTCCTGGATATAGGCCAGGGAGTCGGCCAGGGACCAGGGCTCCTTGTAGGGACGCCGGTGGGTCAGCGCGTCGAACACGTCGACCACCGCGACGATGCGCGCCGCGAGGGGGATCTGCTCGCCCTTGAGGGCCTGAGGATAACCACCACCATCGAAATGCTCATGATGGCCACCGGCGATCTCGGCGCCGATCGACAGGTAACTCTGACCCTCCACCATGCGCGCCGAACGCTTCAAGATGGCCGCACCGATACTGGCATGCTGGCGCATCACCTCGCGTTGCTCCTGGTCGTGCTGCCCCGGCTTGAACAGCACCTGGTCGGGCGTGGCGACCTTGCCCACGTCATGCAGGATGCTGGCCATGCCGACCAGTTCGAGGAAGCGCGGCGTCAGCTCCTGCGGATAGTCGCCGCGCTCGGCCATGCGCTGGGCGGTACGCTCGGTCCAGTGCTCCACGCGCAGCACGTGCTCGCCGGTGTCGCTGTCGCGGAACTCGGCGAGGTCGGCCAGGGCCACCACCGTGGCCTCCTGGGCACGGCCCATCTGCAGGTGATGATGGAGGTTGTCGAAGGCCGAGGCGATACGGCTGCAGAACACCTCCAACAGATCCTTGTCGACCTCGGTCAAGGGCCAGGGCGGGGTGAAATACAGCAGAAACTCGTGGCGGGTATGAGTAGGGATGTAGAGCACCTCGTTGGGATAGGCATAGACACTGTGGCGGGTCTGGATCGCCTGCAACAGCAACGGATAGATCGGGTGCTTGTCGTCGAGTTCGTCCTGCTGCTCCAGCGCGGCGAAATTGCCGGTGGCGCCGAGTACCTGCAGCGCCACCGAATTACTGCCGGCGCCATGGCGCACGCAGAGGATGCCGTGGGTGCCGACATCGAGAATCGCGCCGATCTGTGCCAGCACGCCCGAGGCGAACTCACGCAGCGAGTGCATCTGATAGAGGTTGGCCGAGCCCTCGAGGATCTTGCTCAAGCCCTGGCGGCTGCGCTCGATGGCGACCAGGCTCTCGTAGGCGCGCAGGGAGGCGATGACCGTGGTGTAGAGCTTCTGCAGGGTCAACTCGGTCTTGGCCTTGTAGTCGTTGATGTCGTAGGCGAGGATCACTTCCTGCTCCGGCGCCTGACCGGGATGACCGGTGCGCAGGACGATGCGCACCAGCGCATTGCCCAGTTCCTCGCGCACCCGGCGTACCAGGCGCAGGCCGGCATCATCGGTCTCCATCACCACATCGAGCAGCACCAGGGCGATGTCAGGCTTGTCGCGCAGCATCTCGAAGCCTTCCTGCGCGGAATAGGCGCTCAGCAGCTCCACGCCACGGCCCTTGTATTCGACACCACGCAGGGCCAGGCGGGTGACCTGGTGGACATCCGGCTCATCGTCGACGACCAGCAGCCGCCAGGGCTGCTCGGGGGCCGCGAGCGGCTGATCGACACTGTCATCGATCAGCCAGTCGTCCTCCTCAAGGGGATGCTCGTTGCTCATGTTGCCTCCTCCGCTGGGCGCGGCGCGATCAAGGGGATACGCAGGTTGAAGCGCGTGCCCTGCCCCGGTGCACTCGCCACCCGGATCTGGCCGCCCAGACGCTGGGTCACGATGTTATAGACCACATGCAAACCCAAACCGCTCCCGCCGGAACCACGTTTGGTGGTGAAAAAGGGTTCGAAGATGCGTGGCAGATGCTCGTCGGCGATGCCCTGTCCGTCGTCTTCGAATCGCAGGCTGACCCAGCCCTCCTCGGCCCTGGCGACGATCTCGATGCGGCCACTTTGGCCCTCGGGAAACGCGTGGGTCACCGCGTTGACCAACAGATTGGTCACCACCTGGGCCAGCGCCCCCGGGTAGCTGTCCAGCTGGATATCCGTGGCACAGTCCACGCTTACCTCGATCGGCAGGCGCTTGTAGGTCGGCCGCAGGCTCTCGACCACCTCGTCCAGATAACGCGCCAGGTTGAACTCGCGGCGCGCCTCGCTGGTCTGGTCGACCGCCACCTGCTTGAAGCTTTGCACCAGATGGGCCGCCCGGTTGGCATTGGCCAGAATCAGCTCCGCGCTTTCCGCGGCCGTCTGCAGATAGCCTTCGACTTGCGACTTCTTCAGGTTGCCGGCCTGCAGTTGGGCGGCGCAGCGGCGGGTCTCCTCGGCCAGCACGCTGGCCCCGGTCACGGCGATCCCCACCGGTGTGTTGATCTCGTGCGCCACCCCCGCTACCAAGCCGCCGAGGGCCGCCATCTTCTCCGACTGGACCAGGGTGGCCTGGGTCTGCTGCAGGTCTTCGTAGGCCTGGCGAATCTCGCTCTCGGCTCGCCGCCTGGCCTCCAGGTCGTCGGCCAGACGCCGGGCGATGCGCTTGAAGCCACGCACCACTTCGCCGAACTCGTCGCGCCGCTCGCTCGGCAACCTCAGCGCGGCTGGCGGCCCCCGATGCTGCGCCGCCAGATTCAGCGCATCGCGCAGTGCGGTGAGCGGCTTGAGCACCAGCAGGCGCAGGCTCAGCGACAGCGCGGTGACCAGCAACACGTCCAGCGCGAATATCTCCGCCAGACGCCGCCAGATCTGTTCATCCAGGGTGCTTTCCATTTCCTGTCGCGACAGCGTCATCTGCACCCGCCCCAGCAGCCGACCGTCTTCGCGAGCACGGTTGTGTAGCGCGAACTCGACCCGCTCTTCGTGGCCACCGGGCTGCGTATCCGGCTGCGTCACACCGACAGCCGCCATCCGCTCATCCAGGTCCGAATAGACCACGATCCCCTGCACCGGTGGCTGCAACTCGGCGGCCAGGTTCTCCTCCAGCGTGGCGATATCGAAGTTCCACAGCGGGTTGACCAGGTTGATCTGCAGACGCTGCTGCACCGCGTCGCGGGTACGCTGGTACTGTTCAAGCAACTGTCCGCGCATGCTCCAGTAACTCAGCGCCCCGGAGCAGCCGAGCAATGCGGTCACCAGCAGGACGAACAAGGCATTGAGACGGAAACCGATGCTGTGTTTCATCGCAAACCACCGCCGTTCGCAGGCGAAGTCGACTCGCTCAGGGAGCAGAAGTACGAGATGGTGGAGGCACAAGCGCTATTGATAACCATAGCGCACGGGGAACGAGGCGCCGCACGGCGGCTAGGGCCGGCCCTGGCGTCGCCCTATTGGCCCCCGCGCCAACGCCCTGACTGAAAGCCTATTGGGTACCAATCCTCGAGGAACCGGTGGCCGTGCTCTGCCAGCACGCGGTGTTCTTCATCGGCCAGAGGGCGCGCTGGCAGGCGGTCCGGCACCGGCTGATCGGCGTCGAGGAGGCCAGGTCTCCTGCGCCGGCGCAGCGAGTGCAATGTCGGGGAACGCCTGGCGATCCTCGCCGAACCGACACAGACTCACCACGACTACCTCTGTAGCGGCGAAGGCGAGACGACGCGGGCCGAGCGGCCGATGCGGCCTATCCAGGCACGGCCAAGTGCTTTACACTGCGCAACAACTGTATAAATAAACAGTTTTCTTGCAACCCATCAGCGTGAAGGCGTAGAGGTGATGAATGGCCGTCGAAGTGGTGTACCGCAGCAGTCGAGATCTGGAGCGTTTGTTTATGGATAAGGCCGAAGCCGACCGTCACGACAAGATGCTGGAACTGGCCGAGCTGCTCACCGATGTGCTGCAGAAGGCCGTGCCCTCGCTGAACGAGAGCCAGGGCGAGGAACTCGGTATCTTCATGGCGAAGAACCGCGACATCTTCGCCAAGGCCTTCAAGAACCAGCCCGACGCCCTCAACGAACTGGGCAAGGACGATACCGGGGAATGAGTCGCCGGCTGGCCGCGCGGACCTCATCCCTGAAAGGTTCGCTCCGGCACGGCAATCCAGGTGGCCTGGGCGAGTGCGATCAGCTGGCCCGAGACGGAGAACAGCGCGGAGCCGGCCAGGTGCTTCCTGCCCTCGATACCCAGCGGCCAGGCCATCACCAGGCAAGGCTCCGCGGGCCGCACACTGCCGTCGATGCGCACCGTGAGCTGGCCCAGCACCAGCGCCATGCCGGCCTCGATCGGCAGAAAGGCGAAGGCGCCCGGACAGTCCAGCGCGGCCCAGAGGAACTCCGTCGGTACCTGGCCATCGCTGGCCAGGGAAGGATCGACCAGCCAAGGCGCGGCCACCTGCGACCGCCCCGGCAGACGGCCAGGAAATATCCGCAGGCCGTCACCCTCATGACGCAAGGGTCCGCAGACAAAACACCGCGGAAAGCTGTGGTGACGAAACCCCAGATAGTGCTGCGCCGCCTGCCGGGCCTCGTCCAGGCTCGGCGCCGCTGGCACGGCCAGGTTCAGCTGCGCGGCGCGCCCCTCGGCGACCAAGACGGCGCCGCTCATCAGGCGCAGCGTGCCGTGCTCGCCGACCTCCAGGCTCAGCTCACGATCCAGCAGCCGCACCGCGGCACAGCCGTCGATATGCCGGGCGATGCGCCCGCACACATAGCCGCCGTTGCCCGACAGCGGCGGCCCGCAGAACCGCGTCGGGATACTCAGGGTTTCCAGTTGCATATCAGGCTCCCCAGCCCTGTCGGCTGTATCCGCGGCCTGCGCCAGCCCTTGGGCGTGGCCACGCGCTGACCGCCGCCACCATCCGCGCAAGGGTCAACCGATGCAGCCCTCTTCGCTGAACTTGACCCGCGCCACCGCACCGTACTTGTTCGCGTAGTTGGCCAGCAGCTCATCGTCGCGCCACCACCAGCGCTTGGCGTTGGTCATCAGGCCGCGCTTGTATTCGATGCCGTGGGACAGTTCGACCCAGGGCCGGATGACGCTGCCGTCCGGGTAGCTGAGCAGCTCGCTGTCGGCCTCGGCGAAGCCCTCGATGCGCACCCGCCCCTGGCCGTCGTTGAACTCGAACTCGATGGGCGCCACCTTAGTCGGTAACCAGTGGCTGACCAGCTGCGCACCGAACAGGTCGAAGATGCCGCCCCCGGCCTTGCCGGTGCCGATCGCCTCCAGCGCCGCACGCTGTTGCGGGTTGGCGCGGCTGTCGAGATAGGCGCAGGCATGCCCATCGCCGTCCTCTATCAGGCCGGGAAAGCTGTAGAAGAGTGCAAAGCGCAGGCCGTCCAGCGCCACCCGCTCGAACCGCCCACTGAGGATGCTCCAGGCACCCCAGCCCATGCAGCGGCCCTCGGTCGGCCGCGCATTGAAGTTGCACGGACAGCCCCAGTCGCAGTTGCAGGCGGTGAAGTAGTCCGCTTCGAAATTCCACTGAGTCATCTTGCCTCCTCTGCCCCGCCAGGCGCGGGACATGCGGCAAGAACAGCCATCCTCCTGAGTTGCCGCACCTGCCCGAGCCGAAGCGCCGACGGTCGCCCTGCGCGCTGCAAACGGCTCCGCAGAAACCCCATTGTCCAGTATAGGTAGGCGCGATTCAGTCGACTCGGAACCCAGCGTGCGGCCGATGGCCGGCCCTCAGAGCTCCTCGGGGCCCTGCCGCCACTGGCGGGTCAGCCCGCCGGGCTGTCCTGGCAACATTCGGCCATGACGAACCGCAGAGCCAGCTGCAACCTGGCGAAATCGATGCGGTTGAACACCTCGCGCCCGTCCCGCTCCTGGCGCAACACCCCGGCCTGAACCATGGTGCCGAGGTGGTGGGCGAGGGTCGAGCGCGGTATGCCGATACGCTCCTGCAGCTGGCCGAAGTTGAGCCCCTGCGGACCGCTGCGGACCAGGGTGCGGAAGACCTGCAGGCGTACCGGGTTACCCAGTGCCTCCAGGCAGGATGCGACGTCGTTGAGTTCCATGGGCGGCAGGATAGACACCCAGCCCGGCACACGCAACCATATAACTAGTTTTCTAGTTTTATGGTCATTTTCACGGAAGACAGCCCTCACCACCGGAGATCCCACAATGAACACCTCTGCCCTGCGCTTTGCCGCTGGCAACGGTCTGCTCGATCGTCGCAGCTTCCTCAAGAGTGGCTACGGTCTGAGCATCGCCACTGCCATTGGCCTGTCGCCCGCCGGCAGGCTACTGGCCGATAGCGAGCCGCCCATGCCGACCTGGATGACCAGTCTCGGCGCCGCCGACAGCGCTTACGGCAGCCCCTCACCGCACGAAAGCCAGGTGCTGCGGCAACTGCAGCCAAACACCCCACAGACCGCCGGCTTCAGCATCTGGCACTCACCGCTACAGCACCAGCGCGGCATCATCACTCCCAGCGGGCTGCATTTCGCGGTCCACCACAACGGCGTTCCGGCGATCGAGCCAGAGCGGCATCGGTTGTTGATCCATGGCCTGGTCGAGCGCCCCCTGCAGTTCGACCTGCAGCGGCTGATGCGCTACCCCATGGTGTCACGCATCCAGTTCCTCGAGTGCGCGGGCAATACCGCTGCCAACGCCCTCTCGCCAAGCGCGCTCGACGGCGACTGCCAAGCGCTGTTCGGCCAGATCTCCTGCTCGGAGTGGACCGGCGTGCCCTTGTCCCATCTGCTGCGTGAGGCCGGGGTGAAGGCGTCGGCGCGCTGGGTCATCTGCGAAGGGGCCGACGGCGGTTCCCACAGCCGCAGCCTGCCGCTGGCCAAGCTGATGGACGACGCCATCGTCGCCTTCTACCAGAATGGCGAGCGTCTGCGTCCCTCCCAGGGCTACCCGGTGCGCCTGTTCGTGCCCGGCTGGGAGGGCAATGTCAGCATCAAGTGGCTGCATCGGTTGGAAGTCAGCGACCAACCGGCCTTCAGCAAGGACGAATCGGGCCTCTACACGCGGATCCTCAGCAACGACGACATCCTCGCCTTCGGCTTTGCGATGGACGTCAAGTCGGTGATCACCCACCCCTCCGGTCGCCAGCGCCTGCCCGAACTCAAGGGCTTCTATGAAATATCCGGCCTGGCCTGGTCGGGAACGGGACGGATCGCCAAGGTCGAGGTCTCCGCCGACAATGGCCGCAGCTGGACCCAGGCGCAGCTGCACGGCCCGGTGCTGGACAAGGCGCTGACCCGCTTCAGCATTCCCTGGCAGTGGACCGGTGCGGCCACCACCCTGCTCAGTCGCGCCAGCGACGAGCAGGGCCATGTCCAACCGACCCGCAGCGAATGGCGCAGCCGCTATGCGGCCCATTCGTTCAACCACTACAACGCCATCCAGGCCTGGCGGGTCGGGCGCGACGGGACAGTGGAGAACAGCTATGCGTAGCCTCTGGTACTGCGTCCTGCTGCTCGCACTCGCCCGCACCACGGCTGCGCAAGCGCCGATCGACTTCGGCCAAGCCTTGCCGGCGCAGACCATCCAGCGCTATGCCATGACGGTGTACCCCGATGGCCGCAACCTGCCACCCGGCAGCGGCAGCGTGGACGACGGACGTGCGCTCTATGCCAGCAGTTGCGCGGCCTGCCACGGCGCCGAGGGGCGCGAGGGGCCGGCGGCACGCCTGGTCGGCAGCGACGGTTTCTTCAGTCTCGACGATCCGCTGCGCATCCTGCGTATTCGTGACCAGCCGCTGCTGGTGCTATCGGTCGGCGGACTGTGGCCGTACGCGACCACGATCTTCGATTACACGCGCAGGGCCATGCCGCACCATTCGCCCAAGAGTCTGAGCAACGACCAGGTCTACGCCCTGACCGCCTATATCCTCTACATCAATGGTCTGCTGGAGGAGCACAGGGTGCTCGACCGCGAAAGCCTGCCGAAGGTCGAGATGCCCGGTCGCGCCCGCCTGCGCTGGGCCGAGCAACCGCAACGATAGGCGTGGTGGCGGGGCCAGGCGCGCCAGCTGTTCCACTCGATCGCCGGGCTCAGCCCTCTGGCTGCTCCAGCGCCTGCACCAGCGCCTTGAGAAAGCGCGCCGCCTCACCCCCGGTGACCGCGCGGTGGTCGAAGGTCAGTGACAGGGGCAGGATCGGGTGCACCTCGACCTTGCCGTCGACCGCCACCGGCTCGTCGCGGATGCCGCCGGCGCCGATGATCGCCACCTGCGGCGGCACCACCACCGGGTTGGCGTAGCGGCCGAACAGGGTGCCGAAATTGGACAGGGTCAGGGTCGCGCCCATCATCTCCTGGGGCGGAATCGAGCGGGCCTTGACGTCCTCGCGCAGGCGGCTGATGCCGGCCTTCAGGTCCTCGGCCGTGCGCGCACCGACATCGCGCAGCACCGGCACGAACAGGCCCTCGGCGGTGTCCACGGCGATGCCCAGGTCGAGTTGCTCATGCTGCCTGATCGACAGACTTTTGCCATCGAACCAGCTGTTGAGCACCGGTTCGACCTCACAGGCGGCGGCGATGGCCTGGGCCAGGCGCACCAGTGGATCGCGGGCCTGGGTCCAGCGGTGCAGGTCGGCGTCGCCGGCGATGAACACCGGCACCACCTCGGCGTGCGCCCGCGCCATGTTGATCGCCATGCTGCGGCGCACGCCGCGCAGCTTGTCGCCGCCGAACTTGTCGCGGGCGCTCTGGGTGGCGGCCTCGACATCGGCGCGGGTGATCAGGCCATCGGCTCCTGAGCCGCTCAGGCCGCTCAGGTCGACGCCCAGCCGGCGCGCCAGCTGGCGCACCGCCGGGGTCGCGCGTGGCGCCAGGTGCTCGCGGGTCGAGGGCGCCGCGCCGACGAAGAAACTGTCGGCCTGCTCCTCGCCGCCCCCTTCCAGGCGGCCGACCACAGTGCCGCTGTCGGCCTCGCCTTCATAGCCGAGCAGGGGCTCGCCGACGTGCAGGATGTCGCCCTCGCTGCCGAAGGTCTTGGCCACCACCCCGTCGTAGGGGGCCGGGATGTCGACGATGGCCTTGGCGGTTTCCACCGAGACCAGCAGCTGGTCGGCCTTGACCTGATCGCCGGCCTTGACGTGCCATTCGACGATCTCGGCTTCCTGCAGGCCCTCGCCGAGGTCGGGCAGTTTGAAATATTTCATCGTTCCTTCTCCTCCAGCCGCGCCGAATCAGGCGTAGTCCAGCACCGTCTCGCAGGCGGCGAGGATGTCCTCGACGCCGGGCATGTACAGCTGTTCCAGGCGGTACAGCGGCGGCGGGATGTCCGGCGCGGTGACCCGCTGGATCGGCGCCTGCAGGTCGAGCAGGGCACGCTCGTAGAGGCTGGCGGCGATCTCCGCGCCCACCGCGCAACTCTTCGGCGCCTCGTGCACGATCACGCAGCGCCCGGTCTTGCGCACCGAGGCCTCCAGGGTGTCGAGGTCCAGCGGCTTGACGCAGGCGACGTCGATCACCTCGGCGGACACTCCGCGCTCCTGCAGCTTCACGGCTGCCTGCAGGGTCTCGTGAACGCTGGCGCCCCAGCTGACCAGAGTCAGGTCACTGCCTTCGCGCAGGGTGAAGCAGCTGTCCAGCGGCAGGCGCTTGCCGTCGTCGGCCAGGGCCTGCGGGTTCATCCGGTAGAGCCGCGTGGGTTCGAGGAAGATCACCGGATCGGGGTCGTCGATGGCGGCCAGCAACAGGCCGTAGGCCCGTGCCGGCGACGAGGGGATGACCACCCGCAGCCCGGGGATATGGGCGAACAGCGCCTCGGTGCTCTCGCTGTGGTGCTCCGGCGCGCGGATGCCGGCGCCCATCGGCGTGCGCAGCACCATCGGGCAGCTCAGGCGGCCGCGGGTGCGGTTGCGCATCCGGCTGGCATGGGACACCAGCTGATCCAGCGCCGGGTAGATGAAGCCCATGAACTGGATTTCCATCACCGGCTTGAGTCCCTGGGCGGCCATGCCCACGGCCAGGCCGGCGATCATGGTCTCAGCCAGTGGCGTGTCGATCACCCGCTTGAAACCGAAGGCCTCGCGCAGGCCGGCGGTGGCGCGGAACACCCCGCCGTTGACGCTGACGTCCTCGCCGAGCACCACCACGTTGGCGTCCTCGTCCATCGCCCGGTGCAGGGCCAGGTTGACCGCCTCGAGCAGGCTGAGCTTGTCGTTACTCATGGTCACCGCCCTCCTCGCGCCGCGCGGCACGCTCGAAGAACTGCTCACGTTGTTCGGCCAGCGCCGCCGGCCATTGCGCATAGACGTAATCGAAGACGCTTTCCAGTGGCTGGTTGCCCGCCGCCTCGAAGGCCTCGACCGCCTGCTGCACCTGGGCCTGGCACTCGCCGATCAGGGCCTGCTCACGCGCCTCGTTCCATACCCCCTGGGCGGCGAGAAAGGTCTGCAGGCGCTTGATCGGCTCCTCCTGCCAGGCCTGCTTGACCTCGGAGGCCGAGCGGTAGCGGGTGGCGTCATCGGCGGTGGTATGGTCGCCCAGGCGGTAGCTCAGGCACTCCAGCAACACCGGGCCCTTGCCGTGGCGGGCGCGTTCCAGGGCCAGCTGCAGGCGTTCGTAGACGGCGAGGATGTCGTTGCCGTCGACCTGCTCGCCATGGAAGCCGGCGCCGATCGCCTTCTGCGCCAGGGTCGGGGCACCGCACTGGATGCGCCGTGGCACCGAGATCGCCCACTGGTTGTTGTTGACCACGAAGACCACCGGCAACTGCCAGGCGCCGGCGACGTTGAGCGCCTCGAGGAAGTCGCCCTTGCTGGTGGCGCCGTCGCCGCAGGTGGTGACGGCGACGCGATGCTCGCCGCGGATCTTCATCGCCGTGGCCACCCCGCAGGCGTGCAGGGCCTGGGTGGCGATCGGCACGCACAGCGGAAAGTCCTCGGCCACGCCCGGGTCCACATAGGCGCTGCCGCGCTCGTCGCCGCCCCAGTAGAGCAGGATCTCCTCCATCTTCACCCCGCGCATGACCTGGGCGGCGGTGTCACGGTAGTAGGGCACCAGCACGTCTTCCGCTTTCATCAGGGCGCCGATGGCCACGCTGATGGCTTCCTGGCCCACCGTCGGCGCGTAGGTGCCGATGCGCCCGGTGCGCTGCAGGGCCACCGCCTTCTGGTCGAACAGACGGGCCAGGACCATCTGCTTGTAGAGCCGGCAGAGCAGGTCGAAATCGTCGGCCCAGGGCGGCAGCTCGGCGAGCAAGCGGCCATCGGCGGCCAGGTAGCGGGTAAAGGGCAGATCGGGGTGCAATGGGTTCATGGGCAATTCCTCGGCACCTTATGGGTGCATGGGCCGGCGCCGACGCTTATGGCGCCGGCTTAGGGCATTCAGCCATAGAGCACGGCCTCGGCCTGGGCATCGGCGATCCGCGCCGGAGAGCGCTTGTCGGCCTCGGCCTGGGCATAGATATGGGCCAGGCGCTGGCTGATCTTGGTCATGTGCGTGGTGATCTCCACCTGGCTGGCGCCCTTGTGGCGCAGGGCGACATAGATCAGCCCGCCGGCGTTGATCACGTAGTCCGGCGCATAGAGAATCCCCCGGGCCTGCAGGCTGTCGGCCACGGCGTCGCTGGCCAGCTGGTTGTTGGCCGCCCCGGCCACCGCCGAGCAGCGCAACTGGCCGACGCTCTCGGCGGTGAGGATGCCGCCCAGGCCACAGGGCGCGAGGATGTCGCAGCGACTGGCGAGCAGCGCGTCGCTGGCCACCGGCTGGGCGCCCAGTTGCTCCACCGCCAGGCGCACGCGACCGGCATCCAGGTCGCTGACCAGCAATTCGGCGCCGGCCGCCTGCAGCTGTTCAGCCAGGGCGTAGCCGACGTGGCCGAGGCCCTGAATGGCCACCCGCAAGCCCTCCAGGTCGTCGCTGCCCAGGCGCGCCAGGGCGGTGGCGCGGATGCCGGCGAAAACCCCCATGGCGGTGTGCGGCGAGGGGTCGCCCTCGCTGGTGGTGCTGGTGACGTGCTGGGTGTGCTGGGCGATGCAGTCCATGTCGGCGCTGGAGGTGCCGCTGTCCACGGCGGTGATATAGCGCCCCTTGAGGCTCTCGATAAAGCGGCCGAAGGCCTCGAACAGGGCGCCGCGATTATCCAGGTGCGGCGGGCGGATGATCACCGACTTGCCGCCGCCCAGGGGCAGGCCCGCCAGGGCGGCCTTGTAGCTCATGCTGTGGGCCAGTTGCGCGGCATCGCGGATCGCACTGCGCTCGTCGGGATAGGCCAGGTAGCGGCAACCGCCGAGTGCCGGGCCCAGACGGGTGCTGTGAATGGCGATGACGGCCTTGAGGCCGGTGCCCGGGTCCAGGGCCAGATGCAGCGCCTCGAGCCGGGCGTCTTCCATTATGGAGAACATGCTAGGGCTCCCTCGCATGACGTTATGGCCAGTATAGGCGGCGTCCCGCTGGCCGACAGATGCGCCTCCCGGATAAGCACTGGACGTGGCGCGGGCCTGGGTCTACAAACCATCAGTGGCCCCTGCGGCTGGCCGAGCGACTGGGGTTCGGCCCGCCCGAACCGGGCAACGTTCAGGGTCGGTGGTAGCGCGCAGCGGCGATGCCGACAGGATTCTGGCGAACGAGCGACACCGGCCAGCTGCATCGGAGATGACCATGGACCCGTTCCAGTGCTGTCTTGCCTGCCTCGAGCGGGAACCACCCGCGCTGTTCGAGGCGGCCTTGTGGATCGCCGTCGAACATGACCCGGCGCTGCAACCGGCCGTCTTGCTGCGCGAGCTCGGCGACCTGCAGCAACAGGTCGCCGTGGCCCTGCCCAACCTGCCATCTGCGGAATTGGCGCAACCGCTGCTGCGTCGCCTCAGTGAACTGGACTTCCGCGCGGTCGACTGCAGCCCGCCACCGCCCCAGGCCGCGCTGTTGCACCAGGTGCTGCAGCACAGGCGCGGGCAGCCGCTGTCGCTGGCGCTGATCGCCCTGGAGCTGGCCCGGCGCCTGGACATTCCCCTGCAAGGGGTGAACTTTCCCGGGTATTTCCTCCTGCGCGTGCCGGGCGCCGATCACCTGCTCGACCCCTGCGGCGGTCGGCGCCTGTACCCGCGCGACTGCCGCGAGTTGCTCGCGCGCTACCCGGGTTCCGCCAGCGAGCTGTCCGCCAGCCACCTGCTGAGCTGCGATGCGCGCAGCATGCTGCAGCGGCTGTCGCGCAACCTGCGCGAACTGCACAACCTGGCCGAGGACTACCTGGCCGCGCTGAAGGATGCCGACCGGGTGCTGCAGCTGGGCGCGCCCATGGTGGCCGACCACCTGGCCCGTGCCGAGCTGTACCAGCGCCTGGAGTGCCCGAGTGGCGAGCGCTACGACCTGCAGCGGGCGCTGCTGCTGTGCGACGACCCGGCCCAGCGCATGCTGCTGAGCGAGCGCCTGCGCCAGCTGACCGACACCCCGGCGCTGCATTGAACGGCTGAGTGGCTAGAGCAGCCCCAGCGCCTTGGCCCGCGCCACCGCCTGGGTACGCCGGGCAACGCCGAGCTTGCCGTTGATCCGCCGCGCGTGGGTCTTGACCGTGTGCAGCGAGATAAACAGCTGCTCGGCCACTTCCTGGTTGGAGCAGCCCTGGGCGATCAGCCGCAATACCGCCACCTCGCGTCCACTCAAGGGGGTGTCTCCGCCGCTCGCCGGCGCTCCCTGCGGCGGCAAGCCGGCCTCGGCCTCGAACCACAGGCACTGATAATTAAGGCTACGCCGCAGCGCCTGCCCCGCCTCGCGCGAGCGGCTGGCCTGGGCCTCGTCGCCGCAGGCCGCGCAGGCTTCGGCATGGCTCAGCCAGAGTTCGCAGGCCAAAGCCTGGCGCCCGCGAACCAGCGCATCCTCCAGCAGCTGCGCCAGCCCCTGGCGCACGTCCACGCCCTGCGCCTGGTCCAGGCGCAGCAACAGATGCTGCAGGCGCGGCAGCAGTTCCGGGAAATTCGGCGGCGGCAGTTCGGACTGGGCCCGCCGCAGGTAGTTCAGCACCCGGGTCAGCGCCTCGCGCGCCCGTTCCTGGTGCCCCTGGCGCAGCCATAGGTGACTGCTGGCGAGCAGCAGCACGCCGCGATAGAGGGTATCGGCCACCCACTGGCGCTGCATCAGCCGCTCGGCCTCGGCCAGCCGGGCGAAGGCGTCCGCAAGGTCGCCGCGACCCGCGGCCAGCTCGGCCAGGCCCAGATAACCGTGGAACGCCCCCGGATCACCGAAGTGCAGGGCCTGTTCGAGGCCGTCCTGCAAGTGCCGCTCGGCATCCGCCAGCGCCCCCTGGCGCAGGGCCAGACGCCCCAGGCGCAGCAATATCCGGCCCCACACCGGGGTTTGCCGCAGCAATTGCAGGTCCAGTTGCTCGACCACCCGTTGCAACAGTTTTTCGGCGCGGGCGAACTCGCCACGGGCCTCCAGCAACAAGGCATGATCCAGCTCCAGCAGGGCCTCGAATACCGCACTGCCATGCAGGCGCGCCTGCTTCAGGGCCTCGTAGCCGAGCCGCTGGGCCTCCTCCAGGCGCCCCTCACCGATGGCCATCTGGGTCAGCACCGAGCGGCACAACAGGGCCTGACTCCAGGCGCGCTCCGGCAGCACGGCCAATGCCTCGAGCAAGTGGCCACGCGCCTGCTCGGGACAGGCGCGACCGTAGGCGGCGATGCCCTGGATGGCTTGCCACTGGGCAAACAACTCGCGCAGTCGCTCGCCATCGGCACGCGGCTGGAAGCGCTGCAGCTGGTCGGCGCAGGCCAGCGCCTCATCCAGCCGGCCCACCAGCAGCAAGGCCCAGGCATTCAGCAGAATCAGCCGCGGCGTGCTGCTCAGCAGGCCGTCCGGCAACTCGTTGCGCCAGCACAGTATCTGCGCCAGCTCCTGGCCCTGGAGCAACTGTTCCTCGGTATAACGTTCGAGAAAACTGGCGGCGACGTCCGGCTGGCCGCCCTTGAGTGCATGCTCCACCGCCGGCCGTATCTCGCCGCGCGCGGCGAACCACTGACTGGCGTGCAGGTGCAGGCTGCTGCAGGGCTCGCTGCGGGCGCGCCGGCGCATCAGCAGGGCAAAGGGCGGGAACACTTCATACCAGTCGGCAGCTCCCTCCACCTCGACGATAAACAGGCCGCGGGCGCGCAATGCCTCCAGCCAGGCCGCGCCCTCGCCCACGCCCAGCAGGTGCTCGCACAGCTCGGCGCTGAACCGCGGTATCTGCGCCAGCTGGCCGAGCGCCTGCTCGAGATCGGCCGGCAGGCCTTGGAGCACCTCATGCTCGAGGTAGTCGCGCAGCAGCGCACTGTGTTCCTCGCACAACGGCAGGCCGCTGCGCTCACCCTGCGCCGCCAGCAGGCGCAAGCGCAAGGCCGCGGGCCAGCCAGCGGTCTGCACATACAATGGCTCGGCCCAGGCACCGTGCTCATCGCCCTCCAGCGCCAGCCAGCTGGCGACCTCCTCCTGGCTGAAGGCCAGATCGGCTGCATTGAGTTCGAACAGCTCCCCCTCCAGCATCAGCCGCGGCAGGTTGCAGGCCGGCCGCCGCCGGCTGCCCAGCCACCAGCTGATCGAGTCTGACGCCACGCCGACAAGGCGATCGAGGCAGGCGTCCAGGTCCCCTTGCGGTTCGCGCGAATAGTCGTTGAGCATGATCCACAGGGCCCGCCGCTCCTGCTCGAGCGCGTGCTGCAAGGCGGCTTCGTCAAGCTCGGGCGGATAGCCGAGGGCAAGCGCCAACTGGCGACAGAGTGCCTCGGGCGAGCTCACTTGGCCGCTGCAGTTGAGCCAGACCGGGGTGTATTCGGGGGGACAGGCACGGGCACAGTCGGCCAGCAACACCGACTTGCCGAAGCCGGCCGGGGCGATCAGCAGGCGCAGGCGGCACTCGCGCGCCAGCAGTCGGCGCTGCAGTTGCTCGCGCGGCAGGTGCCCTGGGGGCTGGCGCGGCAGCAGGGTCTTGCCGCAGAACGGCAGGCCCACGACGCCGGAGGGGGCATAAGCAGTCATAACGGCGGACATTGTTCTTATGCTGAAGACTGTGCGAGACAGGCTAGTCCGCCCTGCCGGCCAGGCACAAGTGCATCAGCGCCCCTGATAATGGCCGATAAAAAAGGCGGCCCGCAGGCCGCCAGTCATGGAGTCACGATGTAACGGGGTCGCTCAACGCACCCCGGAGCTGCGCAGGGCGGCCGGGGTGTAGTCGGCGGCACTGGCCTTGAAGCCGAAGTCGTAGGCCGATTTTTCCTCGTTCTTCATGCCCAGAGCCAGGTAGCGACCGGCGACGATGTCGTACAGGGCTTCCAGGGTGTAGCCGGTGATCTTGTGGTTGTAGTAGTTCTGCGCATGGCCCTCGGCGACGCGCCACAGCTGGCCGCGACCGTCGTAATGGTCGACCAGCGCCAACTGCCAGCTGTCCTCGTCGAAATACATGTGACGCTTGGCATAGATATGCCGCTCACCCGACTTCAGCGTGGCTTCCACTTCCCACACCCGGTGCAGCTCGTAGCGGGTCAGGTCCTGGTTGATGTGGCCGGCCTTGATCACGTCATCGTAGGACAGCGCCGGCGAGTCGAGCTTGTAGCTGTTGTAGGGGATGTACATCTCCTTCTTACCCACCAGCTTCCAGTCGTAGCGGTCCGGTGCGCCGGAGAACAGGTCGAAGTTGTCGGCGGTGCGCATGCCGTCCGAGGCGGTACCCGGGCCGTCGTAGGCGACCTGGGGGGCACGCCGCACACGGCGCTGACCGGCGTTGTAGATCCACGCCAGGCGCGGCTCCTTGACCTGGTCGATGGTCTCGTGGACCAGCAGCACGTTGCCGGCCAGGCGCGAGGGCGCGGTCACCCGCTGTTTGAAATACAGCAGGATGTTGCTCGCCTTGGCCGGGTCGAGATCGGGCATGTCCGCGGGGAAGGCCACCTCGTCCTCGAACTTGACCAGGCTGTAGGAGCCATTGGTCTGCGGCGTGGCCTGGGTGATCCAGCGGCGCACGTTGCCGCCGCGGTAGCGGGTGATGTGGTTCCACACCACCTCGACCCCGGACTTCGGAATCGGGAAGGCGTAGTAGCGGCTGCCTGCGAAGTTCTGCAGGCCGTTGCCGCCATCCACCGGGGTGGTGTTCAGCGCGCTCTGCTTCGCCGCGGCATAGATCTCATCGGGCAGCGCCGCGCTGCGGTGGGTCGGGTACACCGGAATCTTGTAGCTGTCGGCATAGCGTTTGAGCATCGCCAGCTGGCCGGCCGACAGCTTGTCCTGGTATTGCGCGGCGTTGGCTGCGGTGATGGTGAACAGCGGCTGCTCGCTGGCGAACGGGTCGGCGAGGAAGCCCTTGCTATCGACCGCTCCGGCGTTGGTCGGCAGTCCGCCGGTCCAGGCCGGGATGCTGCCATCGGCATTGCCGGCCATTTCCGCGCCGAGCGGGGTCAGGCTGGTGCCCAGTTGCGCCGCCTCTTGCTCGGAGACGGCGGCCATCACACTGGTCGCCAGCAGGGTCAGCGCCAGCGCACCGGTTTGCAGGATTCTTGTAGTTTTCATCGAATACGGATCCTTTGCGCGTCGTTGATCAGAAGTTCACGCCGAAACTCAGGGCTACGAAGTCTCGGTCGGTGATGGTGTTGTAGTCGCCGCCGAAGAAGTCGGTGTAGCTGAGACTGGCGGTGTAGGTGTTCTGGTACTCGGCGTTCAGGCCAAGGCTGACGGCCTTGCTGCCTTCGTTGAAGTTCGGCCCGTAGCCGTCGACGTCATGCGACCAGGCGATGCTCGGGGTCAGGTTGACGCCGGCGAACACGTTGCTGTAGTCGGCACTGGCGCGCAGGCGGTAACCCCAGGAGTTGCTGGTGTAGAAGCCATCGCCCTGGCACTCGTCCGGGTTGGCCGAGTTGAACGCCTCGCAGACGCCGGGCACGCTGAACTCGCCGGCACCGAAAATCGGGTCACGGCCGAAGCGCAACTCGCTCGGGTCATCCTTGATGCCGCCGATGTGGTTGTAGCCGACCTCGCCCACCAGGGTCAGGCGGCTGGCGCCGAGTACCCGGTCGATGAACTGAATCGCGGTGATCTGCGCCTGGGTAAAGGGCTTGCGCTCGTAACCGTGGATATCGGCGCTGGCAACGTTGTTGGCCTGGCCGCTTTCGAATACCGGATTGAACGGCAGGCCCAGGGCGGCGAAGGACAGGTCGGTGGAGTTGATCTGCATCGGCATGTTCGGCCGGTAGCTGATTTCACCCGACAGGGCGGTGCCGCCGACGTTGGTCTGGAAGCTCAGGCCATAGAGGCGGATGTCCTCAGGGTACTCGATGAAGTAGCGCGCGTTCGGCGCACCGGGAATAAAGGTGGCGAAGTTCGGCGTGGTGGTGCGGATGGTGCTGAACACCGGGTTACGGCTGTGGTAGTTCATCGCGTAGAGGCCGAACTCGGTGTCGTTCAGTTGCTCGGCGAACCAGCGCAGGGCCAGGCCGTACTGACCGCTGTCGCGCGCATCGCGATCGCCGGCACGGGGAATGTAGGCATTGTCGACGAACGAGTTGGTCGACTCGCCCGGCGGCAGGTCCGGGCCGAACACTACCAGGCGGTCCTCGCAGCCATCGCCAACCACATCGGTGGTGGAGAAGAAGGTGCCGCAGTTGTCGATGACGGTCTGGTCCCACTCCAGCTGGTAGAACGCCTCCATGCTGACGCTGTCGGTCAGGCTCTGCGACAGGTAGAGCATGTTGACCGGGATCAGGCCTTCCTTGATCTCCGCGCCGGGGCGGCGGAAGGCGGCGACGTCGACCGGGTTGATCGAGTTGATCGAGTTCTGGATGAAGGTGCTCTCACCCCAGCTGACCACCTGCTTGCCGACCCGCACGCTGCCCGGCAGATCGCCGATGCTGTAGTTGTGGTAGACGAAGGCGTCGAGGATCTCCGCGCCACTGGCCTGCGCCGCATTCTTGCGGTTGTGGTCGTCGATGTCATAGAACTGGCGGTGTTCGTCCTTGGTCTCGAAGTCGTACCAGTACTTGCCGCGCACGAACACGCCGGTATCGCCGTATTTCAGTTCGAGGTCGTGGATGCCCTTGAAGATCTTCGAGAAGGTCTCGCCCTTCTTGAAGTTCAGGCGGCCGTCATCCGAGGTGCGCGAGGACGCTCTGCCGCCGCTGGCCACCGAGACGAAATCCTTGTCCGCGTCGCGCACTCCCCAGCTGGCGCCGACCGACAGCGAGGAGTCGAACTGCCCCTCGACCTCCCCCACATTGAAAGTAATCGCCTGGACCGGCGCGACACAGCCCAGGGCGACGGCAACGGCCAGTGCGCAGGGCTGGAAGACGGCATGCCTTGTTGTTGTTCTCATGCGGCTCTCCTGGAAAGCGTGTTTGCGTGTTGAGACTTCACGCTACCCAGTCGCCCACTGGCGGATAAGCGCCCGAAAGAGGTATTCGCCGTGTCGCCCGAAAGAGTGAACAGCCCTCTGCGCCAGCGCTTTGCCGCCCGCGATGGGTGGCCTAGATGGTCCATTATTGGGTGGATGAATACCCCGGCGGGCAGCGCACGGGAGCGGCTTGCTGCAGGCGTTGATGGCCCCTGACCCGCGCCGCGCGGGCCTGTCGCCCGCCCGGACAACCGCTCCGCCCAGGCGTCGTAGCGAAATCACTACAGCGTACTGATTTCGCTACACATGCGACGTCGACCTGTCATCCCGCGACATCCAGCGCCCCAGGTGGTCGTTGTACGGCCACCTGTATCGATTTCGATACGGAAAGTCACGAGCAAGCAACCGCCAAAAACACTTAAGTAATTGATTTTAAAAGCAAAAAACAACAATGGCATCGCACTTGCTACCTGTTCTCCGCAAGAGCGCTCGCTGCCCGGCACGAGCCCCTTGATCATCGCCTAAACAAGAACCGGGCGAGTCTGACTACTTGAGGAGTCCACATGAGCGAGTTGCGTTTTACTGTCGATCACGAATGGCTGCGTCAGGACGCCGATGGCCTGGTTACCGTTGGCATCACCGCCTACGCTCAAGAAGCACTGGGTGATGTGGTGTTCGTGCAGCTGCCGGACGCACAGTCCTACACCGCGGGCGCCGAAGTGGCCGTGCTGGAGTCGGTGAAGGCCGCCAGCAACATCGCCATGCCCCTGGACGGCGAAGTCGTCGAAGTGAACGCCGAGCTGGAAGGCAGCCCGGAGCTGGTCAACGAAGATCCGCTGGGCAAGGGCTGGTTCTTCCGCTTCCGCCCGAGCAACGCCGACGCCATCGCCGAACTGCTCGACCAAGCCGGCTACGACCGCCTGCTCAAAGCCAATGACGACGCCTGAGGGTCGCTCCATGACTGAACTCACCACGCACAACGAGTTTATCGCCCGCCACATCGGCCCGCGCGATGCCGACGTAGCCGCCATGCTCGAGGTGCTCGGCTACCCATCGCTGGACGCGCTGATGGCCAGCGTGATCCCGGAAAGCATCAAGGGCAGCGCCGTGCTGGAAATGACCGCAGGCCTGAGCGAAGCCGATGCCCTGGCCAAGATCAAGGCCATCGCCGCCAAGAACCAGCAGTTCACCAGCTACATCGGTCAGGGCTACCATGGCACCCACACGCCGGCGCCTATCCTGCGCAACCTGCTGGAAAACCCAGCCTGGTACACCGCCTACACCCCCTACCAGCCGGAAATCTCCCAGGGCCGCCTGGAAGCGCTGCTGAACTTCCAGACCCTGATCAGCGACCTGTCCGGCCTGCCGATCGCCAACGCCTCGCTGCTCGACGAAGCCACCGCCGCGGCCGAGGCCATGACCTTCTGCAAGCGCCTGTCGAAGAACAAGGCCAGCAACGCCTTCTTCGCCTCCCAGCATTGCCACCCGCAGACCCTCGACGTGCTGCGCACCCGTGCCGAGCCCCTGGGCATCGAGGTGGTGATCGGCGACGAGCGCGAGATCGGCGACGCCAGCGCCTACTTCGGCGCCCTGCTGCAATACCCGGCGAGCAACGGCGACCTCTTCGACTACCGCGAGCTGGTCGAGCGTTTCCACGCCGCCAATGCCCTGGTCGCCGTGGCCGCCGACCTGCTGGCCCTGTGCCTGCTCACGCCGCCGGGCGAGTTCGGCGCCGACGTGGCCCTGGGCAGTGCCCAGCGCTTCGGCGTGCCACTGGGCTTCGGTGGCCCGCATGCCGCCTACTTCGCCACCCGCGAAGCCTTCAAACGCGACATGCCGGGCCGCCTGGTCGGTGTCTCGGTCGACCGCTTCGGCAAGCCGGCCCTGCGCCTGGCCATGCAGACCCGCGAGCAGCACATCCGCCGCGAGAAGGCCACCAGCAACATCTGCACCGCCCAGGTGCTGCTGGCCAACATCGCCAGCATGTACGCCGTCTACCATGGCCCCAAGGGCCTGACCCAGATTGCCCAGCGCGTGCACCAGCTGACCGCGATCCTGGCCCAGGGCCTGGCCAAGCTCGGCCATAGCGTCGAGCAGCAGCACTTCTTCGACACCCTGACCCTGGCCACCGGGGCCAAGACCGCCGCGTTGCACGCCAAGGCGCGCGCCGCCGGGATCAACCTGCGCGAAATCGATGCCGAGCGCCTGGGCCTGTCGCTCGACGAAACCACCACCCCGGCCGGCGTCGCCGCGCTCTGGGCGGTGTTCGCCGACGGCCAGGACCTGCCGGACTTCGACGAGCTGGCCGCCAGCGTCGCCGCGCGCCTACCCGAGACTCTGCTGCGCCAGTCGGCCATCCTTGCGCACCCGGTGTTCAACCGCTACCACAGCGAAACCGAGCTGATGCGCTACCTGCGCAAGCTGGCCGACAAGGACCTGGCCCTGGACCGCAGCATGATCCCGCTGGGCTCGTGCACCATGAAGCTCAACGCCACCAGCGAGATGATCCCGGTGACCTGGGCCGAGTTCGGCAACCTGCACCCCTTCGCCCCGAGCGAACAGAGCCAGGGCTACCAGCAGCTGACCGACGAGCTGGAGGCCATGCTCTGCGCCGCCACCGGCTACGACGGCGTCTCCCTGCAGCCCAACGCCGGTTCCCAAGGCGAGTACGCAGGGCTGTTGGCGATCCGCGCCTATCACCGCAGCCGCGGCGACGACCAGCGCGACATCTGCCTGATCCCGCAGTCGGCCCACGGCACCAACCCGGCGACCGCCAGCATGGCCGGCATGCGCGTGGTGGTGACCGCCTGTGACGCCCGCGGCAACGTCGACATCGCCGACCTCAAGGCCAAGGCCGAGGAACACAAGGAGCGCCTGGCCGCGCTGATGATCACCTACCCCTCGACCCACGGCGTGTTCGAAGAAGGCATCCGCGAGATCTGCCAGATCGTCCACGACAACGGCGGCCAGGTGTACATCGACGGCGCCAACATGAACGCCATGGTCGGCCTCTGCGCCCCGGGCCAGTTCGGCGGCGACGTGTCGCACCTGAACCTGCACAAGACCTTCTGCATCCCCCACGGCGGCGGCGGCCCGGGCGTCGGCCCGATTGGCGTCAAGGCGCACCTGATCCCGTTCCTGCCCGGCCACGCCAACATGGCGCGCAAGGAAGGCGCGGTCAGCGCCGCGCCGTTCGGCAGCGCCAGCATCCTGCCGATCACCTGGATGTACATCAGCATGATGGGTGGCGAAGGCCTCAAGCGCGCCTCGCAGATGGCGATCCTCAACGCCAACTACATCGCCC
The DNA here is from genome assembly GCF_041027545.1 of Pseudomonas zhanjiangensis. Lineage (NCBI taxonomy): Bacteria > Pseudomonadati > Pseudomonadota > Gammaproteobacteria > Pseudomonadales > Pseudomonadaceae > Pseudomonas > Pseudomonas zhanjiangensis. The sequence goes on from NZ_JBFTEG010000002.1 coordinate 495,739, forward strand.
GTCGCCTGGAAGAGCACTACCCGGTGCTCTACAGCGGCGAAGGCGGCCTGGTGGCGCACGAGTGCATCCTCGACATCCGCCCGATCAAGGACAGCTCCGGGATCAGCGTCGACGATGTGGCCAAGCGCCTGATCGACTTCGGCTTCCACGCCCCGACCATGTCCTTCCCGGTCGCCGGCACCCTGATGATCGAGCCGACCGAGAGCGAATCCAAGGAAGAACTGGATCGCTTCTGCGACGCCATGATCGCCATCCGCGAAGAGATCCGCGCGGTCGAACGTGGTGACCTGGATGCCAACGACAACCCGCTGAAGAACGCCCCGCACACCGCCCTGGAACTGGTCGGCGAGTGGAGCCACGGCTATGGCCGCGAGCAGGCCGTGTATCCGGTCGCCTCGCTGGTCGACGGCAAGTACTGGCCGCCGGTCGGCCGGGTCGACAACGTGTTCGGCGACCGCAACCTGGTCTGCGCCTGCCCGTCCATCGAGGCCTACCAGGAGGCCTAAGCCGTCACGCCCTCTCCCGCCTGGGAGAGGGCCACGCGTTCCCGGCCCCTCGCTGCGCGCCCTGTGCTGACGCCCATGACGCACGCCGTACGGGCCGGGAACTCCCCTTTTCATCGATGCCCTCCGGGCGGCAGCCAGCCGCACGGCCAGTTCCTTCGCGCCCAGCGCGCGCACCAGCCCTTAACCGACACGGGGCAACCCGTGCACTTACAACAAGAACGAGGTGCTCACTGTGGAATTCATCAACAACCTGACCAATCAACTCAACGGCCTGGTCTGGGGTCCACCCATGCTGGTGGCGATCCTCGGCACCGGACTGTTCCTCATGCTGCGCCTGAAATTCATGCCGCTGGCCAAGATAGGCGCCGGCTTTGCCCTGCTGTGGCAGGGGCGCAAGAAGGACGACGAGGCCAGCGGCGAGATCAGCCCGTTCCAGGCGCTGATGACCTGCCTGGCCGCCACCGTGGGCACCGGCAATATCGCCGGGGTGGCCACCGCGATCTTCCTCGGCGGCCCCGGCGCGCTGTTCTGGATGTGGTGCACCGCCCTGGTCGGCATGGCCACCAAGTACTGCGAGGTGGTGCTGGCGGTGCATTACCGCGAGACCGATGAGCGCAAGGAGCACGTCGGCGGGCCGATGTACGCGATCAAGAACGGACTTGGCCAGAAGTGGCTGTGGCTCGGCACCGCCTTCGCCATCTTCGGCGGCCTGGCCGGCTTCGGCATCGGCAACATGGTCCAGGTCAACAGCATGGCCCACGCCCTGAGCGATACCTTCGGCGTGCCGTCCTGGCTCACCGGCGTGGTCGCCATGGTCTTCGTCGGCCTGGTGATCCTCGGCGGCATCAAGCGCATCGGCGCGGTCGCCGCGACCCTGGTGCCGACCATGTGCGTGACCTATGTGGTCGCCGCCATAGTAGTGCTGATCGTCAATAGCGAGGCCATCCCGGCCGCCTTCGGCCTGATCTTCACCCACGCCTTCACCCCGACTGCCGCCACCGGTGGCTTCGCCGGCGCCGCGGTGATGGCGGCGATCCGTTTCGGCGTGGCCCGCGGCATCTTCTCCAACGAGGCGGGGCTGGGCACCGCCGGCATCGCCCAGGCAGCCGGCACCACCCACAGTTCGGTACGTTCGGGGCTGATCGGCATGCTCGGCACCTTCATCGACACCCTGATCATCTGCACCCTGACCGGCCTGGCGATCATCGCCTCGGGCGCCTGGACCAGTGGCGCCAGCGGCGCCGGCCTGTCGGCCGCGGCCTTCGAGTCGGCGATGCCCGGTTTCGGCGGCGCGATCCTCAGCATCGCCCTGGTGGTCTTCGCCTTCACCACCATCCTCGGCTGGAGCTACTACGGCGAGAAGTGCTGGGAATACCTGGTCGGCACCAAATCGATCCTGCCGTTCCGCATCCTCTGGGTGCTGGCCGTGCCCTTCGGTGCGGTGGCCCAGCTGGACTTCGCCTGGCTGGTCGCCGACACCCTCAACGGCCTGATGGCGCTGCCCAACCTGCTGTCGCTGCTGCTGCTGAGCCCCATGGTGGTCAAGCTGACCAAGGAATACTTCGCCCGCGATGGCCGCGCCGCCGGCGCAAACGTACAACGCTGAACCCCCAACGCTCTCGGCACGCCCGCCCGGCGGGCGCGCCCAAAAAAGGATCGACCCGATGTTCCACAAAAGCCTGACCCTGAACAGCTACGACCCGGCCCTGGCCGATGCCATGGCCGCCGAAGAGCGCCGCCAGCAAGAACATATCGAGCTGATCGCCTCGGAGAACTACACAAGCCCGGCCGTGATGCAGGCCCAGGGCAGCGGCCTGACCAACAAGTACGCCGAAGGCTACCCGGGCAAGCGCTACTACGGCGGCTGCGAGCACGTCGATGTGGTCGAGCAGCTGGCCATCGACCGCGCCAAGCAGCTGTTCGGCGCGGACTACGCCAACGTCCAGCCGCACTCCGGCTCCTCGGCCAACAGCGCCGTGTACCTGGCCCTGATCAACGCCGGCGACACCATCCTCGGCATGAGCCTGGCCCACGGCGGCCACCTGACCCACGGTGCCAAGGTGTCCTCCTCCGGCAAGCTGTACAACGCCGTGCAGTACGGCATCGGCGCCGACGGCCTGATCGACTACGCCGAGGTCGAGCGCCTGGCCGTCGAGCACAAGCCGAAGATGATCGTCGCCGGCTTCAGCGCCTACTCCAAGACCCTGGACTTCCCGCGCTTCCGCGCCATCGCCGACAAGGTCGGGGCCCTGCTGTTC